>JADDQF010000110.1:0-3828 GCA_016781505.1 bacterium | reverse complement strand
GAGGCTGCAGCGGAGCTGCCAGCGCTGGACCCGCTCGCCGCGGATGCTGCGGTCGACGCTGCTGCTTCTGCCTCGACCTCATCAGCGGCGGGGCTAGACTCCACCTCCGCCCCTGCCGCAGAACTTGTCGCGACAGCACTGCTTTGGGCCAGCGGAATCGCTTCGATGGGCGCGCTGGCTTCTTCTGGCGCTCGGAGGACCGAGAAGGCCACCACTCCCAAAACCACGACCACAACCAGCGCTCCAAGGGCTATCACCTTTTGTATGTTCTTCATGCTAGCTCCTTACCCGGTTGTGTGGACCGCCGCTGCCTGCCAGCACACCCATATGGGATAAGCATACCGACTTATTGTTGAGAATTTGCTTAGAAAAAATAAGGAAGCACTGTGAATTCGCGAAGATGCAAGGGGCTGAAACGGGAGGTGCGCGCCGATCTGGATGCCGGGTTAGATGTTATCCTGGCCGGAATCGCTGCTCTGGCAGCCGAATCGCCCGAAGGCTAGGCCCATTCCTACCTGTGCTGCGAGTATAATGGTCGACAAACGGCTAGGCCAGTAACAAAGGAATATGATGCCAGTCCAGCCCATGCTGAATGTCCTGATCGCAAGCTATCTGGAGCCGGAGGATGTCGTGCGTATTCGAGCCGTGGATGAGCGGCTCAACGTGCTGTACGAGCCTGAACTGCTCCGCCCGCCGCGCTACGCCGCCGACCATGTTGGCCAGCCGGTAGCCCGCACACCCGCGCAGGAGGATCGGTGGCGTCAACTTCTGCGGCAAGCCGACATTCTGTTTGACTTTGATCAGACGCATATTGCTGATCTGCCTGATCTGGCTCCACAGGTGCGCTGGGTCCAGGCGACAAGCGCGGGCATCGGGCAATTCGTCAAGCGCCAAGGCTATGCTACTCGCATGCCCCAGACGATCTTCACGACGGCAAGCGGCGTTCATGCCATTCCCCTGGCCGAGTTTTGCCTGATGGCGCTGTTGATGTTCAACAAAGGTGCCAACCGAATGCTGTGGGACCAGCAGCGCAAGCATTGGGAGCGGTACGCGGGCACGGACATGCGGGGCTGCACGATGGGCATCATCGGTATGGGCAAGATTGGTGTAGAGGTCGCTCGGCTTGGCCGAGCCTTCGGGCTGACGGTGATCGGCACCAAACGCAATGTTGTGAACATTGATCCGGCTAGCCTCAACCTCCATGCTTTGTATCCGCTGGCAGAGCTGCATACCTTGCTCAAGCGGTCTGAGTACTTGGTCATGATCGCGCCGCATACGCCCGAAAGCGAAAAAATGCTCGGGCCGGAGGAGCTTAGGCTGCTGCCGGCCGGCGCCTTTCTGATCAACATCGGCCGCGGCGCCACGATCGACGAGCCGGCGTTGATCGACGCCCTGCGGACAGGTCATCTTGGTGGCGCGGCGCTGGATGTGTTCGCGGACGAGCCATTGCCGCCGAACAATCCCTTGTGGGAGCTGCCGAATGTGTTGATCTCGCCCCACTCCGCCAGCACGAGCGACCGTGAAAACGAGCGCATCACCGAGCTTTTTTGTGATAACCTACGTCGCTACCTTGCCGGACAGCCATTGCGCAATGTGCTCAACACCGAGACGTTGTACTGATGGGTAGTTTCGCCAACAGAGGGTGTCGTCCTTTTTGGGAGCAATGCCATGCGAAATCATGAAGCTGAGCGGATGCAGGGGATTCCGTTCTCCAATATTCGGGCGATCTTTGAAGAGGTGGATCGGCTCAAAGCCCAGGGGAGGCAGATCGTCCCGTTTCATATTGGACGGCCCGACTTTGATACCCCGCAGCATATCAAGGAGGCGGCCAAAGCGGCGCTGGAGCGCGGGCTCACGGCCTACACGTCGAACTATGGCCTGCCCGAGCTCCGCCAGGCGATTGCGGACAGTCTGGCGGCCCATAATGGGCTGCAGGTTGACCCGGAGCGGCAAATCATTGTGACGGTTGGGGCGAACGAAGCCGTGTTGCTGGCCATGCTGGCCACGCTCAATCCCGGTGACGAGGTGCTTATCCCCGATCCGATGTGGTTGCACTACTTCTATTGTGCGCAGTTGGCCGGTGCTCAGGTGGTCAGCGTGCCGCTGCGGGCTGAGCAGGGCTGGCAGCTCGATCCGGACGACGTTGCCCGACGAATCACGCCTCGCACCCGCATGGTGGTCTTAAACTCGCCGCATAACCCGACCGGGGCGGTCTATCCACGGGAAACCTTTGCCGCGATTGCCGAGCTGGTGGAGCAGCACGACCTGCTGTTGCTTTCGGACGAAATTTATCAAAAGCTGCGCTTCGACGGCGTGGAACATGTTAGTCCGGGCGCGCTGGCACAGATCGCGGAGCGCACCATTACCGTGGATGGCTTCTCCAAAACCTATGCGATGACTGGCTGGCGGCTGGGCTATGTGGTTGCATCGCCGCTGTTGATTGACAGCATGGTGCGGGTGCATCAGTACACCACGGTTTGCGCCACCTCCTTCGCGCAAGCCGGAGCCGTCGCGGCGCTACGCGGCTCGCAGGCGTGCGTCACGGCCATGGTCGAAGAGTTTGATCGACGGCGTGAGCTGGTCGTTGCCGCATTTGCCGATCTGCCTGGCGGGCTGCAACCACCCCAAGGCGCATTCTATGCGTTTCCGGCCATTCCTGCCAACCGGACTGCCCAAGAGTGGGCGCGTGAGCTGCTGCGCGAGCATGGCGTGGCGGTCGTGCCCGGCGACGCGTTTGGCTCAGCCGGAGAAGGCTATGTACGCCTATCGTACGCTTGTAGCCGGGCAGATGTGCAGCGCGGCTTGGCGGCGCTGCGGGAGTCGTACCTACGCTCGCTCACGCCGTAGACAGGCGTTGCTCGAAAACGGTTGCGGACCGTTGTAAACGTGTAAGCTAGATTTGCTATGGTCGTTTATCAGTGCTAGGCCAGATCGTTCAAGAAAGGCAAGTCCCGATGGTTAACTTGGCGGGGTTGTATCCTCCGATTCCCACACCGTTTGATGATCAGGAGCGGATCGCGCTTGCGAAGCTGGAAGCGAACCTGCAGCGGTGGGTCAGGCAGCCTTTGGCTGGCGTTGTGATGCCGGGCTCGAACAGCGAAGCTGCATTTTTGACGGAGGCTGAGCGCCTGGAGGTGTGGCAGGTCTGCGCTCCCATCCTGCGCTCCGCTGGCAAACGCTTTATCGCCGGAACCGGCGCGGAAACGACGGCAGAGACGATTGCGTTGACGCAACGCGCCGCCGAGCTTGGCGCAGTTGCCACGCTGGTGTTGCCGCCCTATTTTTACAAGTCGGCTTTGACGCATGATGCGCTGGTAGCGCATTATCAAGCTGTCGCCGACGCATCGCCCATTCCAATCCTGCTCTACAACGTGCCCGCTTTCACGGGTGTCGATTTTGCGCTAGCGACGTTTCTGACTCTGGCTGAGCATCCGCAGATTGTCGGCGTTAAGGACAGTAGCTCAAACATCGTGAAAATGGCTGAGCTGCTGGCGCAGCGGCCGGACTTCCAGGTGTTTGCCGGTACCGGCAGTGCGCTGCTGCCATTTCTGAGCATAGGCGCGGTCGGCGGCATTATGGGGCTGGCAAATGTGGCGGCCGAAGAGCTGCGCGACGTGGTGGTGGCCTTTGAGCATAACCAACGCGACGTGGCCCGGCAACGCCAGCTGGCGCTCGCCGGACTAAATAGCGCGGTAACGGCGCGCTTTGGCGTTGCGGGGCTGAAGTACGCGATGGATCAATCGGGCTTGTATGGCGGCCCGACGCGCCGTCCGCTGTTGCCGCTCGGGGCGGCAGCTCGCGCCGAGATTGATCGGCTGCTGGCAGCGG
>JADDQF010000106.1 GCA_016781505.1 bacterium | reverse complement strand
GATGGATGCCGAAGGAGTGCGCACAGCGGGTACGCGGAGCGTCAAAGGACCTTTCCCCGCACAGCGCTTGATAGTTAACGCTTTGCCTCGCCATCGTGGCAAAGGTGCTGCGCAGGTGTCACATCACCTTCTCACCACGAATGGATCAATCACTCGCATCTGAGGCAGGTCGTCAAACCATGCACGCTATGTTACACTAGCCCCGCAGCACGCAGCACGCAGCACGCAGCTCGCTTTTCGCAGCTTATCCCCGTGCTGCACCACCGTGGTGGACCTTAAACACTGCCTTGATGCCTCCTTGATCGGTCACGTCGCAAGCTAGAAAGAGCGCTATATGCTCGTCCGACTGCTCGTCCTCGGCTCACTGTTGTCAACCCTGCTCGCGCACCTTGTTCAGGTTGAAGCACCGGGGCCTGGATCTAGCCAACACCTGTGCTTCCCTACAGTGCCAGCTATCCAAGATTGCATCGACGTAGCCTTTAGCTCGTACTGGGAGCGCAACGGTGGCCTGGCCGTCTTTGGGTTTCCCACCAGCCCGGCTTTGCCCGAGGAGACCGAAAGCGGGCTGCGCACGGTGCAACACTTTGAACGCTACCGGCTGGAGCTGCATCCAGACGCGCCTCCACCATACACGATCCAGCTTGGTCGAAGCGGCGCGGATCGTTTGGCGCAGCTCGGTCGTAGCACGAATGCCGAGGCTCAAGCCGCACCGCCTGGCTGTATTTGGCTTGCCACCACCCAGCATAGCATCTGCGAGCCATTCCTGACGTACTGGCGGACGCACGGCCTTGACCTTGGCGATCCGGGTATCTCCGAGCGTGAAAGCCTCGCATTACTTGGCCTCCCCTTGACGGAAGCCCGTCCCGAAACAAATAGCTCAGGCGACCATGTACCAACCCAATGGTTTGAGCGGGCCCGGCTTGAGCAACATGCCAGCGGGCTGCTGCAGGGCCGGCTTAACAGCGAAGTCGAAGCGGCGCACGTTCCAGCTGCACCAGCGGCTGGCTTCGTCGAAATTGCCGGCGACCGGCTGGCACAAGGCGGCCAAAAGATAACGCTTAAGGGCATCAATTATTATCCGTCACAGCAGCCGTGGAGTTTGATGTGGACGCACTGGGACGGTTCGGCCGTCGAACGTGAGCTTGGCAAGGCGCGACATGAGCTGGGCATCAACACGATCCGTGTGCTGGTACCGTACCGCGCGGTCGAGGGCTGGACCGACGACCGGGGCAACGTCAATCCCGCTATGCTCCTGCGGCTGCGCGAATTTGTGCAGATCGCGGGTCGGCAGCAACTCAAGGTTATCGTCACGCTCTTTGACTGGCAGTTTGATTTCGCGCCCGCCGGCAGCCAGGAGGAAGGCTACGACTTGCTGTATCTGCGCACCATCGTCGATGCGTTCAAGGACGATGACCGCGTGCTGGCCTGGGATTTACACAACGAACCCGACCATTATCCGGCGTGGGGGGAAGGCAACCAGGCGGCCATTGTAGACTGGCTGGCGCGGATGAAAGCCGCAACCCGCGCCATCGACCAACGGCATCCGGTCACAGTTGGCGTCGGCAAGGTCGCGAGCTTATGGCAGGCCGCGCCCAACGGCACGACGATCGCCGACCTGAGCGACATCATCAGCGTTCACAGCTACGACGCGTCCACCTACGTTACCATTGCTGGGGAGGTGCGCTCGCGGCTGGGTACGGCCAAGCCGGTCGTGCTGGAAGAATTCGGCTGGGCGAGTGGGCCGGAGTGCCGGGGGCCTTACTTCGATGAAACGAGCCAGCTTTACCTGTATCGCAAAGCGTTCGAGCCAGCAGCGCGACAGGAGCTGGCCGGCATGGTCGGCTGGTGGTTCCAAGATCCTCCGGCGACGCAGAGCTACTCGCTGGACGAGAACGGGCACTTCGGCCTGTACCGCCGCGATGGCACACCCAAACCCGCAGTCGCACCCTTTCGCGCATTACGGGTCGCGACCTTGCCCAGCGCCACCATAAGCACACTTCCGCTCACGGTGGTCACACCGCCGCCGCTGCCCAAGCATGAACGACCACTCGTCTTTGACGACGGCCTGGTGCTGCGGGAACAGTTTAAGCATTTTTGGCACTTTTTTGGTGGCGAAGCAACCTTTGGCCGGCCCCTGACGTTGGCGTATCGCGACGTTAACGGCACAATGGTTCAGTACTTTGAGTGGGCGCGCTTTGAGCTCAACGAGAGCGAGCATGTCCAGCCGATCGACCCCGGATGGCCGGAAGGGCAAACGCCCGAGGTATATCTCGACCGAGTCCATCTCTCACCCCTCGGCGAGCAGGCGCTGGTTGGTCGTACATTTCACCGTGTGGCGGACCCGCGCCAAGCCGAAGTTCGCTTCTTTTCCCAAACGGGGCACACGTTGCGCGGCGACTTCCTTGCCTTTTGGGAGCGCGAAGGCGAAATCTTTTTTGGCGCACCTCTTTCAGAGCCATTCGATGAATTCATCGACGGGCGCCAAACGCGGGTACAATATTTCGCTCATTGGCGCTTTGAGCAAGTGGGGGGCGAACCGGTGCGCCTGGGCAAGCTCGGGGTGGCAGCACTTAAAACACGGGCGTGTCCGCAGCCGTAATGCTATGCCAAGGCAGCAGATACAACACCGGGCCAGTTGGCCGGTCGTTGTGCGTTCCTCGCAGCTTAATCACCGATTAACCAACATCACAAAGCCGCTATCGCCAGGCCGCTGCATCCACCCAATATCAGGCCGCAGCGATCAGAGTGTGCCGCCAACTTGCCATCGCAAGCTTTGCTTCGGGGACCGGAGTTCCCGAACCGAGAGGCGCTGAATGTTGTAGGCCGGCCGCATGCTATACTGAAATCGAAGCAAACCATGGCAGGAGGAAGTGATGCCCCAATCCTCGGGCTACCAGCGCAAGCCGCAGTGGCTCCTAAAAAAGATCGAGCGTACTCCCGACACCCGCGAGGTTAAGCATCTGTTGCGTGACCTTGGCTTGAATACAGTTTGTGAGGAAGCGCAATGTCCGAATCTAAGCGAGTGTTTCGGGCGGGGCACGGCTACTTTTATGATCGGCGGCGACCGCTGCACCCGGCGCTGTCATTATTGTGATGTGACAACTGGTCGACCTTTTCCACTCGATCCGACCGAGCCACGGCGCGTTGCGGAAGCCACTCGGCGGCTCAAGCTTAGCTATGTGGTGGTTACGGCGGTGGCGCGGGATGACGTCCAGGATGGCGGAGCCGCTCATTTTGCCGCCACCATTCGCAATATTCGACAGCTGGTGCCCGACACGGAGATCGAGGTCCTGATTCCCGACTTTAAAGGCGACGCCGGCGCGCTGCAAACGGTGCTTGACGCGCGTCCCGATGTCCTGAACCACAACATCGAGACCGTGCGCCCAATCTTTGATGCGGTGCGGCCACAGGGCGACTACGACCGAACCTTGGAGCTGCTGGCGCGCTGCAAGCAGGCAGCTCCAGACATTCCAACCAAGTCGGGCTTGATGGTGGGACTGGGCGAGACAACAGCGGAAGTGTTTGCAACCATGCGCGACCTGCGGGCCGTTGGCGTGGATCTAGTGACGATCGGGCAATACCTTCAGCCGTCGAAAGCGCACGTTGTGGTAGCCGAGTACGTTCCACGCGAGCGCTACGCCGAGTACCGCCAGTATGGTCAGGAGCTGGGCTTTCGCGCGACATTTGCCGGGCCGTTCGTCCGCTCATCATTCCATGCCGGCGAGCTGCTGCACGCGCAGGACGTGCTTGAAGACGCGGCGCCGATCGCCCCGCCAGCGGGCAACGATTGGATCACCCTGGAAACGTGGTAATCTGCCGACCCGGCAGTGTTAGTGGTCCGGGGCGTGCTAGACGCTGGCAAACATCGGCATCAGGGGGTTGGCAGGCTTTTGCCGTGGTTCAGCACGAGCGGCCTACCAAAGCTACCTGTGTAAAACCTGCCCATACTGTAGACCAATGGGCATTCCAGCCAGGCACAGCGATGCATGCCTTTGCAATTATTGGCGCGACGCCCAGTGATACAGCCGATGTCGTCCGTCTTTTTGGGGCGTTGCATCGGCACAACGCCAGCCTGGACCCGCGCTTTGAGCTGGCAGCAGGCTGGGAACGACTGGTGCAGGAGTATCTGCTCCAATCGCAAGAGTCCCAGGATAGCGCGTGGTTGTTGGCGCAGCATGACGGCTGTGCAATTGGCTTTGTGCTGGTGGAAGTTCATACCGAATCGCCGCTGTACCGCTACCGACGCTGGGCGGAAATTGTGGGACTGTATGTCGAGCCGGAGTACCGCGGAAGCAATGTAGCGCAGCTGTTGATGGAGCACGCGTATGCGTGGGCCGTGCAACACAATTTGCGCGTGATGCAGCTGTATGTTACCGCTTCCAACGACCAGGCGCAGCGGTTTTATGCCAAGCAGGGCTTTGAAACCCGTCAGCTTATCCTGCGTCGGACACTGACGACGGCAGATGTGCAGCCGGAAGACGTTGTTGAGCATGCGCAGCATCGGCTGCATTTTTCCGAACGCGGCGCGCGACCACTTGACATGCACGGGCATAGCCACGCCCCCAGTGAGTCTGGTGGTAGTGACTAAGGACTCAGCAACAAACACGGGCGCGTCCATGTGCAGCGTTGGGTGGGGGACGATTGGTCAGCATGGATTAAAAATTGTATAATCCGCTCGACGGAGGCCTATGTGAAAGATTTTTTACGGCGCACGCAGCGCGGATTCACATCCAGTCGCAAGCCAGAGCAGCAGATTCCAGAGGATTTGTGGCATAAATGCGCTGGCTGCAAAGAACTTATTTCTGCCAAGCAGTTCCAAGATAATGCCAAAGTATGTCCTCGCTGCAACTACCATGAGCGGCTCGACGCCAACGAATGGGTCAGCTTGTTACTCGATCCAGATTCCTGGCAAGAGCAGGACGCCGCTTTAGCGCCGGCCGATCCCCTCGGTTTTGTTTCGCCGAAAGATAACTACGCCAAAAAGCTGCAAACCCTGCGCGAGTCCACCCATCGCCAGGAAGCTGCAATATCCGGCATTGGCACGATTGCCGAGCAGCCGCTGGTGCTCTGTGTTTCGGATTTTGCGTTTATGGGCGGATCGATGGGCGCGGTTGTGGGCGAAAAGGTTGCTCGCTCCGCGGAACGCGCCGCGGACGCCGGCATGCCGCTGCTGACGATCAACGCTTCGGGTGGCGCGCGCATGCACGAAGGCATGTTGTCGCTGATGCAGATGGCCAAGGTTTCGGTTGCCCTGGCACGGCTGGGCGAAGCCGGGCAGCCGCATATTTCGTTGCTGCTCGACAATTGTTACGGCGGAGTGACCGCTTCCTATGCGTCAGCTGCTGACATTATGCTCGCCGAGCCGCGGGCGCATGTGGGCTTTGCCGGGCCGCGCGTGATCGAGCAAACGATCCGTCAAAAATTACCAGCCGACTTCCAAAGCGCCGAATTTTTGCTGGAACACGGCATGGTCGATATGGTCGTGCCGCGGGCTGAGCTCCGCGCTGTGCTCGGACGGCTGATCGGCCTGTACACGCCCAAAGCGCACGCAGTTAACGCTTTTGCTTCCGGCAACAACGGAGCCCAAGCGTTCCTTCGAGGAGCGTAGCCATGGCAGATGATCAGAGCCAGCATGGCGAGCTCGCGCCGTGGGATATTGTTCAGCTAGCGCGGCATCCCCAGCGGCCCCATACGCTTGACTATATTCGCGGCCTGTGTGAAGACTTTGTGGAGCTGCGCGGAGACCGGCGCTTTGGCGACGACCGGGCATTGTTGGGCGGGGTGGCCCGCTTCAACGGCCAAACGGTGGTTGTGCTCGGCCACCAAAAAGGCAGCAACACCAAAGAAAATATTGCCCACAACTTTGGCAGTCCACGGCCCGAGGGCTACCGCAAGGCCCTGCGGCTGATGCGCCACGCCGAAAAATTCGGCTTTCCTGTGCTGGCGTTTGTGGATACGCCCGGCGCCGATCCGAGCATGGCCTCGGAGGAGCGCGGCATTGGCGAGGCGATCGCCGAAAACCTGCTGGTGATGGCCGAGCTCAAGGTTCCGATTGTGACAACTGTGATCGGCGAGGGCGGCTCGGGCGGCGCGCTGGCGATTGGGGTGGCGGATCGGCTGTTGATGCTGCAGTACGCGATCTATTCGGTGGCGTCGCCCGAAGCGAGCGCAGCCATCTTGTGGCGGGATGCGTCCAAAGCGCCCGACGCGGCCAAAGCGATGAAAATCACCGCGCAGGATTTGTATCGGCTGCAGATCATCGACGAAATCGTTGCCGAGCCGGACGGTGGCGCGCATCTTGATATGCCTGCCGCTATCGCTGCGGTGAGCGCGGCGATCCAGCGACATCTGGATGAGTTACGAGCCTTGCCAGCCGCCGAGCTGCGGCACCGGCGCTACGATAAGTACCGTTCGATCGGAGTTGTTCACCACGCACAAACTGTTGCACTCAACGCAGCCCTGTCGTGATTAAGAAGCGAACGGAGAAAGGACCAATGGTCTACCGCGTCGCTTGACGCGGTTTTTCGATCTTGGTATAACATAATCAGTACACCTTGTGCTAGAGGCGTAGCCTCGTTTGTACACTGTTTCCCGAACTTTATAACAACTGAATAGCCGGCGGTTCCGAGATCGCTCCCACAATGCAGCAGCGCTCTTTATCCACTACACTCACCGGTATCGCCCTCACCAGCACCGACGCTGTAGGTGTCTGGAATCCGCTCATTGTCGTCAAGCCGTACAGGCTACGGCGAGTCGTTGCACACTGGGCCGAAACGCGTGTTGCTCGCCAGGATGCGAACCTCCCCCCTCGCTGGACGTTCGAGCCCCATCATTTGCCCTTTGGGCAGGAGGACTTCGATGGCAACTGCAATCAACGGTGCGTCACTCCTGAGCTTCGTTAACGAGCTTCAGGACCGAAAGCAGTATCAGGAACTCAACTGGACTGGTTCGTTCGCCGAGTACCTTGACGTCGTTGCGCGCAATCCGCGCGTGACCCGCTCGGCATTTCAGCGCATTTACGACATGATCATGGCCTATGGCTCGGAAGAGTTCATGGATGCCAAAAAGAAGCTGATCCGCTACAAGTTTTTTGCCGATCCGTCGATCGACGAAGACGACGCCATCTACGGGCTGGAAATCCCACTGATGCGGCTCGTCAATTTCTTTCGCTCGGCTGCGGAAGGCTATGGCACCGAGCGCCGCGTGCTGCTGCTCCATGGACCGGTCGGCTCGTCCAAATCCACCATTGTGCGCCGCCTCAAAAAAGGGCTTGAAACGTACACCCGTACCGACGACGGCGCGCTGTACACCTTTGGCTGGTACCTGGGTGATGGCGATGACATCGACCGCGGACGCGTGGCCGATGCCGACTGGGAAGATTGCCCGATGCACGAAGAGCCACTGCATCTGGTACCCGAAGAGTTCCGCGACAAATTCCTGGCTCAGCTCAACGCCAATCTGGCCGATGGGCAAACGATCAACATCGTGGGCGATTTGTGTCCCTCCTGCCGCTACAACTACCGCGATCTGATGCGCCGCTATGATGGCGACTGGACGCAAATGATCAAGCATGCCCGCGTGCGGCGCCTCATCTTTTCGGAAAAGGACCGCGTGGGTATCGGCACGTTCCAGCCCAAGGACGAGAAGAACCAGGACAGCACCGAGCTGACTGGCGATATTAACTATCGCAAGATCGCGCAGTACGGCTCCGACAGCGATCCGCGCGCCTTTAACTTCGACGGCGAGTTCAATGTCGCCAACCGCGGCATTATCGAGTTTATCGAGGCGCTCAAGCTCGACGTCGCGTTCTTGTACGACCTGCTGGGCGCATCCCAGGAGCACAAGATCAAGTCCAAGAAGTTT
>JADDQF010000086.1 GCA_016781505.1 bacterium | reverse complement strand
GCCTGCTGCGCGTGCATCAATCCTTGAACGAACCAGCACGTTTATGGATGGGACGCTGTCTCGTTTAGCTGAGCCTGTCCACGTGCGGGCTACCCAACCACGCGCCGTGCAATAGCCTGTACACCGAAAGATATGACATGACTGCACAACTGGTGAACCTCGACAAAGTATTGCAGGCGAACGAGCGCCTCCAGGCCGTGTATGGCCCACGTGAGCGGCATGGTCGGCGCGATCCGCTTGACGAGCTTATCCTGACGATCTTGTCGCAAAATACGTCGGATCGGAATAGCGGCCGTGCGTGGCGGCTGCTGCGGTCGCGCTATCAGTCGTGGTCCGACGTTTTGGAGGCCGACACGCGGGAGCTGTACGAGGTGATCAAGCCGGCCGGTTTGGGCAACATCAAGGCGCCCCGCATCCAGCAGGTGCTGCAAGAGGTACTGAACCGGCGTGGGGAATTTAACCTTGATTTTCTGCGCGAGCTGCCGATAGGCGAGGCCAAGCAGTGGCTGCGCTCGCTGCCGGGCATTGGCCCGAAGACGGCTGCCTGTGTGCTATGCTTTGCGTGTGACATGCCGGCGCTGCCCGTCGATACCCATGTGCACCGTGTTGCCCTGCGCTTGGGCCTGATCGGGCCAAAAGTAAACGCGGATGCCGCCCACGACTTGCTGGAGCAGGCGCTCCCGGTCGATGCGGTGTACGCCTTTCACGTCAATATGATCTTGCATGGCCGGCAGATTTGTCATGCTCAGCGGCCGGCCTGCCCGCGCTGTCCGCTCCGGGATATGTGCGACTACGGCAGCACGGTTTTGGCGGCAGCTGCAGGCGCTGCGCCAACGTTGTGAGCTGCGCGAATAACGGTAAGGGAGTATATGAGCCTTCTTCAAGTTCTACACACTGGTTTTGGTCGAACCACGCTGCTTTTTATGCTAGCCCTGGGGCTGTGGGGCTTGTGGAACTTTGTGCGGGGTGAAGGCGTGACCGGGTCGTACTGGGGTGCGCTGGCCATCGGCGAAGGTTTGGTGGTTGTGGAGAGCTTGATCGGCGTAGGCCTGTATCTGGCTGGCAGTCCCGGCCCGGCGCGTGGCCTGCTCCATGTGTTGTACGGCATTGTTGCCGTTATCTGCCTGCCGGCTGCGTTTTCGTTCACCCGCGGCCGATCTTCCCGCTACGAAGCCCTGATCTATGCCGTGATTGCCTTGTTTTTAGCTGGCATAGCCAATCGAGCCCAGACCACCGGCATGTAGCTCCCCGTTGCGCGCCGTGACCATGCCCGGTTCGGACGTGTTGTTGATCAAGCCGGGCTCGTGAGCACGGGCCAACCATGGTATAGTAGAGCCGACTCAAGGAGGCAGTGCATGGCCCAAGCCCTTTCTGTGTTGCGGCAGCAAGATCCCGCGGTGGCGGAGGCGATTGCGAACGAAGCGCGCCGCCAGCGTGACTGGATCGAGCTGATCGCGTCCGAAAACTATGTTAGTGAAGCCGTGCTGGAAGCGCAGGGCTCGATCTTTACGAATAAATACGCCGAGGGCTATCCCGGGCGCCGCTACTACGGCGGCTGCCAGTATATGGATGTGGTTGAAACACTGGCCATCGAGCGCGCCAAGCAGCTGTTTGGCGCCGAGTTCGCCAATGTCCAGCCCCATTCCGGCGCGCAGGCCAACATGGCGATCTACCTTGCGGCGCTCAAGCCCGGCGATTCAATTCTGGGCTTGAAGCTGGATCAGGGCGGTCACCTCACGCATGGCCACCCGCTGAACTTTTCGGGCATCTATTTCGACGTGCACGCCTACGGCGTTGACCGCGAAACCGAGCTTGTCGACTACGATGATCTGCTGCGCGTGGCCAAGCAAGTCCGGCCGAAGCTGATCACCTCGGGCGCGTCGGCGTATCCGCGCACAATCGACTTTGCGCGCATGCGGGCGATTGCCGACGAGGTTGGCGCGCTGTTGTGGGCCGATATTGCGCATATTGCCGGGCTGGTCGCGGCTGGGCTGCATCCGTCGCCGATTCCCCATGCTCATTTCACCACCACCACCACGCACAAAACACTGCGCGGACCCCGCGGCGGCTTGATTCTCAGCTCAGCGGCTATTGCGGAAGAGTACAATCTGAATCGGGCCGTCTTCCCCGGCGTTCAAGGTGGTCCGTTGATGCATGTGGTGGCCGCCAAGGCGGTTGCGTTCGGCGAGGCTTTGCAGCCGGAATGGCGCGCTTACCAGAGCCGCATCGTCGACAATGCCAAGGCGCTTGCCCAAGGCTTGGTGCAGCGCGGGCTCCGGCTGGTTTCGGGTGGCACTGATAATCATCTCATGCTCATCGACCTGTCGCGCTCTGAGGGCATCGAAGAGATTAGCGGCAAAAAGGCCGAAAAGGCGCTGGACGAGGCTGGCATAACGGTCAACAAGAATGCAATCCCGTTCGATCCACGCAAGCCGATGGTGACGAGCGGTATTCGAGTTGGTACGCCGGCCGTGACCAGCCGTGGCTTTGGCGGTGTGGAGATGGAACGCATTGCCGAGTGGATGGCGGTTGTGCTGCGCGACATCGATAATGCCGATCTGCAAGCCCAGGTTGCCGCCACGGTCCGTGAGTTCTGCGCGGCGTTTCCGGTGCCGGGCCACGCGCGCTACCGTGACGAGGTGGCGGACGATACGCTGCCAACCGCTCCGCCCGCGGCGGAACCCATCGCCATGCCTTCGCCAACCTAGATGTTCCCGCCACGCGCAGGCATAGGCCGCAACCACTGCCTGCGCGTCGCCAATAACACCGCTCCTCCCCCTTATCCCGCACCGTAGGTGTACCTGTCGCGTGTGCGTTGGGCAGACCCACAGTCAGGAAGGTTCCTATGCGCGACTCTGACACGCCCGTCGTGGCTGGGCACTCAGAAGAGCCGGTGTCGCTCGTCGCCGATACGGAACGTGCGTCCCGTCGACCTGATGGCATTCTGCCGATATGGCTGCGCAAACTTGTGATCGCGGTTGTAGCTATCTTTTTCTTTATCTTGGCGCTTGAGTTGCTTAAAAAAGGCGCCAAGCCGCTCGGCCCGTTTCTGACCGATACCCTGGGCATTGCGAATGCGACCAACACCCTTGGCTTTGGCTGGCTCGTCGCCTATGGCGTGTTGAGCGGGTCGCCGGTGGCCGCGATCGCGCTGTCGTTTTTTGATCAGCAGGTCATCACCGACGTTCAAACCTTTTCGATGATCACCGGCTCGCGTCTCGGCGCATCGTTTATTGTGTTGTTTGTCGGCTTTTTGTACTTCCTGCGCGGCCATAAACGTGGTGCCAGCATTGCGATTGGCGTGCTGTGCCTGGTTGTTACGGCGTCGATCTATCTGCCGGCGATGGCCGTCGGGTACTGGATGCTGACCGGTGGCTTGTTCGACCGTTTTCGTCTCAACAGTGGCTCGCAGTTGACAGGCATCCTTGACGTCATTTACGATCCAATCCTAGGTCGTGTTGAGGCGTGGTTCGGCCGCATGCCCTGGCTGATCTTTTTTGTGGGCATTGGTGTGCTGCTGAGCTCGTTCAGTCTGCTCGACCGCGCGCTCCCTGAAATGAATGCCGAGCGCTCGGCATTTCAACGGATTGGCAGACTCGTATATCGACCAATGGCGATGTTTGTGCTGGGCATGGCGGTCACCTCCGTGACGCTTTCGGTCTCGGTCTCGCTGTCGATCCTGGTGCCGCTCTCGGCCAAAGGCTTTATCCGGCGCGAAAACATGCTGCCGTACATCATGGGCGCCAACATTACCACCTTTATTGATACGCTCTTTGCCGCGTTGGTGATGAGTGGTCCCGCAGCGTTTACGATTGTGCTGGTCGAGATGGTCAGCGTCGCAATTATCTCGTTGATCGTGCTCCTGCTGTTTTATCGGCTGTATGAGCGAGCCGTGATTGCGTTGCTTGATTACATCATGCGTGATAATCGCACGCTCGGCGCGTTTGTTGCCGTGATGCTGGTAACCCCCGTGATTTTGTTGTTCTGGCGCTAGGGAGGGCAAAAAACACCGACGAATAGGCCGTAGCTGCAGCCCCAATGTCCGTTCCGGCTCGGTGTTTTTAAGCAGACCACACGATGCTCAACCTGTTGATCTACATCGATGGCTCGGCGGCAAGTCAGCAGGCCGTTGCGTATATTGCGCCGATTACGCGCGAAGGCGATGTTGCCGTCACGCTGTTAACCGCGCAAAGCAATCCAACGCGGGCGACCGACCTGTTCAGCCAGACGGCAAGTCAACTCCGCCTAACCACCGTCAAGCATGTTAACCGACCCGGGGCGGCAGATGCAGCACTATGCAAGGAAATCGATGCCGGCACATATGACCTCGCCGTGTTTGGCCCGATGCGTGAACGCTGGTCGCGGTGGATGCGGCTGCGCTCACAAACACCGCTGAGCGCTGAGCTGCCAATCTCGTCGCTGCTGGTCCGCGGTGCCGCCGAGCGTATCTCGCGCGTCCTGCTGTGTGCCGGCGGCGATAAGACCGTAATCGCCGATGCCCGCTTAACCGTCCGCTTAGCGCGGCGCGCTGGCGCGTCGGCTACGGTGCTGCATGTGCTTTCGCAAATGCCACTCCTGTTTGGCGTTCGTACGCCGGTGGAGCGCGCCACGGAAGCGTTTGCCGCCACAGGCTCGCCCGAGATCAAAAACATGAACGCGGCGGTAGATGTGCTGCGGGCCGGCGGCGTTCAGGCCGAAATCAAGGTGCGGATCGGTCTGGTCATCGACGAGATCGTGGCTGAGCTGCAGTCCGGCGGCTACGATTTGTTGGTGATCGGCGCGCATCGCTCCCAGGGCCTGGTAGAGCGCCTGCTGTTGGAAGATGTCACCGCTGATATTTTGGGGCATAGTCCAGTGCCCGTACTGGTTGTTAAAGCACTTGATATCTAGGCCATTGCCCGCTCCTGCCTGCTTGATCCTCACCCGCTATGCGTAGCCACTCGCCCGGCTTCTGCTGCCGTGCTCCTTACAGCAGCAAGCGTGTGGCGGAAACATGTTATAATCGCCGCCGTTATCCCCACGTTTCAAACGGTTGCGTTCAACCATCTAATTCAGCATGATCTGGAAGGTAGGTGCCATTGGTGCAAGCACTGCTGCGCGTATCTCGCGTGATCGATGCCGTTACCGGGTTTTTGGGCAAGCTGCTTAGCATAATCGTCACGTTGTTGGTGCTGCTGGGCGTGTTTAATGTGATCACGCGCTATGTTGGGCCACTGATTGGCCGTAATCTGTACACACAGGCCGCCGCCGAAGCTCAGAACTATTTATTCTCGCTCACCTTCTTTTTGGGGTTTGCCTACCTGTTGCAGCGCAACGGCAACGTACGTGTCGATTTTGTGTACGGTAAATGGAATGCAAAACGCCAAGCGCTGATTAACGTGGTGGGCCATCTGCTTTTTCTCATTCCGTTCTGTATCCTGGCGTTGTACGTTGGCCTGCCGGTGGCGCTGCGTACCTTTAGGACCGGTGAAACCACCGCCAATGCCGGTGGTCTGCAGCTTTACCCGCTGTGGTTCATGTTTTTGGCTGGCCTGAGCTTGCTGCTCCTCCAGGCGCTCTCCGAAATCATCAAGCACGCAGCTGTGCTTGCCGGAGCCGGTACGAATGCACCACAAGCAGTCGAAACCTACGTAGCTGAACCTATCGAATAAATGTCCCTGCTGCACGATTGGGCTGCACCTTCTACATTGCACTGAGGAGACGCTACATGGCTTACGAGTGGCTGGCAATGCTGATGTTTGCGGGATTCTTTGGCCTGTTGCTGACTGGCTATCCCGTTGCCTTTTCCTTTGCGGGCACGGCAATTGTTTTTGGCCTGATCGGCCTCGCGCTGGATGCGTTTCCGCTGCGTCTGCTCAACGCATTGCCGTCGCGCTGGTTCGGCACCATGACCGATGGTACCCTGCTGGCAATTCCGTTTTTTGTTTTTTTGGGGGCGATTTTAGAGCGATCCGGCTTGGCCGAGGACCTGCTGGAAACAGCAGGTATTTTATTTGGACCTGTTCGGGGCGGTCTGGCCCTGGCCGTGGTCTTTGTCGGGACATTGCTGGCGGCTACCACAGGCGTTGTCGCGGCCAGCGTGATCGCGATGGGCTTGATTACGCTGCCGATTATGCTGCGCTATGGCTACGACAAACGTTTGGCGACCGGTGTGATTGCCTCATCCGGCACGTTGGCGCAGATGGTTCCACCCAGTCTGGTGCTGGTGGTGTTGAGCGATCAAGTTGGCGTTTCGGTTGGCGATCTGTTCGCTGGCGCGCTCACGCCGGGGCTGATGCTGTCGGGATTTTACGGGCTGTACTGTCTCGGTATCGCCTATGTTCGGCCGGAGATTGCGCCGGCCCTCCCACCCGAGGCGCGCACAGTTCGCGGCGCTGCCCTTGCGCTGCGCGTTTTGCGTGCCATGTTTCCGCCGCTGGTACTAATCGCTGTTGTGCTTGGCAGTATCTTCGGCGGCTACGCCACGCCAACCGAGGCTGGGGCGGTGGGCGCGCTCGGCGCAACTATTTTGGCGGCCGCGAATCGCAAGCTGACCCTGGCTGGTTTGCGGGCAGCCGCCGATACGACCGCACGGACGACGGCGCTGGTGATCGTGATTTTATTCTGCTCGACCTTCTTTTCCCTGGTGTTTGAAGGCTTGGGCGGTAGTGAACTCGTGCGGCGCTTACTGACAAATCTTCCAGGCGGCGTGCTTACCTTTATCATCGTTGCCAATATCGTGGTATTTCTGCTGGGCATTCCGCTCGAATTCATCGAGATTAGCTTTATTGTGTTTCCGCTCTTTGTTCCGGCCGCCCGCGATCTAGGCATTAACCTGATTTGGTTCGCGGTCGTGATGTCGATTAACTTGCAAACAGCGTTTGTGTCGCCGCCGGTTGGCTTTTCGCTCTTTTACCTCAGCAGTGTGCTTCCCAAGGGCGTTACCACCTTGGACATCAATCGCGGCGTGCTGCCGTTTATTGCGATTCAGCTGCTGGTACTGATCCTGGTCGTGCTGTTTCCCGATATTGTGCTGTGGCTGGTGCAAGCGGCGAACACCAGGCCGTAAGCATGCATCCGTGGCAATCATACGGCCCGCCTGCTGCACGCTGGCGGGCCGCGCGTCTATCACGAGCCCAAGCTACTGGATCGTGTTGTAAATGTACTGGCTGAGCGTGCCTTCGTTGATTTTGTTATACGCGTACACCGATTGGCGGAACGCGCTCCACTCGGCGAAAATTTCCTTGAACGCGGGGTACTTGCCCGAGTATTCTTCAAACAGCTCGTTGGCGGCCTGCTCGGCTGCTTGCAAAATTTCCGGACTGTACGCGCGTAGCTGTGTGCCCGCACTGACCAGCCGCGTTAACGCTTCGCGGTTCAACACTTCATACTGTGACAGCATGTTTAGGTTGACTTCGTAGGTCGCGGTGCGCAGGATCTCCTGGTACAGCGGCGGCAGCGCGTTCCACGCGTCAAGGTTGATCTGAAATTCGACCGTTGGGCCCGGCTCCCACCACCCCGGATAATAGTAAAATTGGGCAACGCGGTTAAAGCCCAGCTTTTCGTCGTCATACGGCCCAACCCACTCGGTCGCATCGATCACGCCGGTTTCCAGGGCTTGATAGATCTCGCCGCCCGGAATCTGCTGCGTGGAAACGCCCAGCTTGGTCATAACCGGCCCGCCCGTGCCGCCAATGCGCATTTTCAGTCCTTGCAGATCGGCCAGCGTATTAACTTCACGCTTGAACCAGCCGCCCATCTGCGCGCCGGTGTTGCCGCCAGGGAACGGGATGACATTATATGTCTTGTAAAACTCTCGCAGCCGCTCCAGGCCACCGCCCTGGTACAACCAGGCGTTCTGCTGTTGAGCGTTTAAGCCAAAGGGCAGCGCGGAACCAAACGCAAAGGTCGGGTCCTTGCCGATGTAGTAATAGCCGACCGTGTGGCCACACTCAACTGTGCCGTTCTGCACGTT
>JADDQF010000131.1 GCA_016781505.1 bacterium | reverse complement strand
CGAGCACTGCTTCAAGATACTGTTGAATAGATGCATGATTGGTAATTAGTCAGGATCCAGGTTGTGTTTCAGGGCTTTTGTTGCTCCTGCAACCCGTGTGCGGCACCCGCTGCCACGGGTTTTGTGTGTTTGGCCGATCATTGTTACAGTGTGTGCCACGTTTGGCACAACCATCCTGACACCTACGACCCTGCGTCAGAGCGGCCACGCTTTTGATTTTGCTTGACATGGTTTACTATGCAGAAGCCACGGAGCACTACGCGGCCGACCATCGCTGGCGGCTGGTCCGGATAAGCTGAAGGAGGAACCAAGGATGCGTTTGATTTCTTTTGCCGGTCGCGGCATCATGGTTGGTGCGCTGCACAATAACGAGGTGGTCATGCTCGACAGCGTAGCCGACGATATGCTGTCGCTGATCGAGATGGGTCCGTCCGGGCTGAAGCGGGCGCGGCAAGTGATCGCCGAGGGCATGCCCCGCGATATGCTGCCGCTTGATCAGGTTAAGCTCCTGGCGCCGCTCCCCCGTTTATCCAAAAACATTGTGTGTTTGGGCATGAACTATGTGGAACATGCCTACGAGTCGATGCGCGCCAAGGGCCTGCCGGAGAAGCTGCCGGAACATCCGGTCTTTTTCACCAAGGCGACGACTACGGTTAATCATCCCGAAGGCGGCATTCCCCTTGACAGCGCCATTACCCAGCAGCTGGATTGGGAAGTGGAGCTGGCGTTTATTATTGGCCAGCGCGGCAAGAACATTAAGCGCGCCGATGCCATGCGTTATGTGTGGGGCTACACCATCATCAACGATATTTCGGCGCGGGATCTCCAGAATCGCCATAATCAGTTCTTTAAAGGCAAAAGCTTGGACGGCTCGTGCCCGATGGGCCCTTGTATTCTTACCGCCGACGAGGTGCCCAATCCAGCCGAGCTGGGGCTGCGGCTGCGGGTCAACGGCGTTACCAAGCAGGAAAGCGTGGTTGGCGACCTGATCTTCGATATTCCCACGATCATCGAAACATTGTCCCAGGGGCAGACGTTGGAGCCCGGCGATATTATCGCCACGGGAACGCCAAGCGGGGTCGGAATGGGTCGCACGCCTCAGGAATGGCTCCAGGTGGGCGATGTGGTCGAGGCCGAGATCGATAAAATTGGAGTGCTGCGCAATACCGTCGTGAAAGCCTGATGCGCCGTCAGGTCGGGAGTTCGGAGGTGGTCCCCGAATACCTTGGCTTGCATGCTACAATGAACTTGTCCCACATGAAGCATCATCGTTGCCTGGGAGGCAAGCATGGTTGACGCGAGCCCGCGGCGTGTGACACTTTTTGTGACCTGTATCGTCGATCAGATCTACCCTGAGATTGGCGACGCGGTTGTCACGGTGCTGGAGCGTCTGGGCGTGGCCGTGGACTTTCCCATGGATCAGGCCTGCTGTGGGCAGCCCGCGTTCAACTCCGGCTTTTGGGGAGAAGCACGACTTGTTGCCGGGCGTACACTCGAGCTCCTGCGTGGCGCCGGCACGGTGGTAACGCCGTCCGGATCGTGCGCGACGATGCTTCGGCACGCTTACCCCGAGCTGTTTGCCGATAGTCCGTTGCTGCACGCCGCAGCGCTCGATCTCGCGCAGCGCACCTATGAGTTTTCGGAGTACCTGGTGGACGTACTCGGCGTCCACGATGTCGGCGCTCACTTTCCGGCGACGCTCACCATCCACGATGCGTGTCATGGTTTGCGCGGGTTGGGCATCAAGGCCCAGCCACGGGAGCTGCTTAGCCATGTGGCGGGCGCACAGCTGGTGGAATTGCCCGACGCGGAACGCTGCTGTGGTTTCGGTGGTTTGTTTGCCATTAAGCTAGACCACATTTCCGAAGCCCTCGCCGAAGACAAAGCGTGCAGCATCCGGTCGACGGGAGCGGACTATGCCGTAACCTGCGATGCCAGTTGCATGACCCAGATCAACGGCCGGCTGAGTCGCCAAGGCAGCACGTGTCGCGCCCTTCATTTGGCACAAGTACTTGCCGGCGGTTCGCTCGGCGCACTGCAACACGAGTAAAGCGCAGCGAGCGGTAGCTGGGCAGCAGCGGATCCAACGTGCCACTGCCTGTTTATCGCTCCATGCGCCATTGGGACGACATGGCCGTTCAACCCTTAACCTTTTATGACCGGGCCGACCGTGCGCTCCACGATGCGCAGCTGAAAACGGCGCTTGATCGAGCGACGACCCGCTTTACCCAACAGCGGACAACCGCACTCACGTCGTTGCTCAATAGCGACGAAGTACGGGATCGCGCGCGGGCAGCACGGGCGCGGGCATTGGCGCACTTGGACCACCACCTCGAGCAGCTGGCAACCAACGTTGAGGCTGCCGGAGGTCATGTGCATTGGGCCTGGGACGCCGCCGAGGCGCGCCAAATCATTGTCGAGCTGTGCCGAGCCAAGGGTGTCGAGCGCATTGTGAAGGGCAAAAGCATGGCCTCTGAGGAGATTCACCTCAATCAGGCCTTGGCCGACGCCGGCTTTGCCGTGGTTGAGACCGATCTGGGTGAATATATTATTCAGCTCGCCGGTCAAACACCCTCTCACATTATTGCGCCCGCGATTCACTGGACCAAAGAGCAAGTGTCGGCGCTGTTTCACCAAAAGCTGGGCACGCCACTCACCGACGAGATCCCAGAGCTGGCGCGCGTCGCGCGTGAAACTCTGCGCACCGAGTATCTGCGGGCCGACATGGGCATTACCGGCGTCAATTTTGGCGTGGCCGAGACGGGCACGATTGTGCTGGTAGAAAACGAGGGCAATGGTCGGCTCACGTCGACCGCGCCGCGGATTCACCTGGCGCTGATGGGCATCGAGCGCACCGTGGCGACGCTGGACGACCTGATGCCGCTGCTGCAGGTGTTAGCGCGCTCGGCGACGGGGCAGAAGCTCAGCGTGTACACCAATTTTGTGACTGGTCCGGGCCGACCAGGCGAGGCCGATGGTCCCGAAGAGTTTCATCTGGTGCTGCTCGACAATGGACGCTCGCGCATCCTGGGCTCGGAGTATGTTGAGACGTTGTTCTGTATCCGCTGTGGCGCGTGTCTCAACGTATGTCCGGTGTATGGCGCGATCGGCGGTCATGCCTATGGCGCGGTCTATCCCGGTCCGATCGGCGCGGTATTAACGCCCAACCTGGATGGCCTTAACGATGATAATCGCTGGCTGCCGTATGCCAGCACGCTGTGCGGCGCGTGTCAGGAGATCTGCCCGGTCCGCATTCCCTTGCCGGACTATCTGTTGAAGCTACGCCGTGACGCTGTTTCGCAGCTTGGCGCGCCGCTTGCGGAACGAGCCGCTATGCGGGCGTGGCGCATCGGCATGACATCTTCAAAGCTGTACAAGGCGGGCGGCACGTTGTCGCGGGTTGGCCTCAAAATGTTGGCCCGTCGGCGCCGGGTACGGCGCTTACCGCCGCCATTCGCGGCCTGGACCCATGGCCGCGATTTTCCGTCGTTCGCGCCGCAAAGCTTTCACGAGCGCTGGGCGGCACGGCGGCAAACCGAGGAATAACGTGTACGGGAAGTGGCTTTTTCCTTGGTGGTGAGCGGCTTTGGTAAGCGGGAACGGTTGAAGCAAGGAAACATATGCCAGATTCGCGTGAACGTATGTTAGCTCGCATCCGAAGCAGCCTCCAAACCAATGACGAGCTGTTGGCGCGCCACGCGGACGCATATCCCCCGCCGCATCCGCCTGGGCCATTTGTTGCTACACAGCTTGGCCCGGTTGAGCAATTCCAGGAGGCGCTGACGGCCCTGCACGGCCGGGTGCATCTATGTGATGGGGCGGATGCGGCGGTGGCGCAGGTGCTTGCATTGCTTGAGACCGCAGGGGTGCGCGAGGTGCTGGCTTGGTCCGAGGATAGCGTGCCGCTGCCTACGTTGTTGCCGCAACTGCAGAAGGCAGGCATCGTGGTCGCGGACCATCAGGTGCTCGGGACTGAGCGAACCGATCGCTTGGCTGAGCTTGAGCCGGTGCGGGCCGGGATTAGCGGCGCTGACGCGGCCATTGCAGAGAGTGGTACCATGCTTGTAGTGAGTGGAGCTGGGCGTGGTCGGCTGGCCTCGCTTTTGCCGCCGCTGCATATTGCGCTGCTGCCAGTGGAACGGATCCAACGGACGCTGCCGGAAGCGTTTGCGCTGCTCCAATCCGAATTCGGCGCAGGCTTGTTCCGCGACCACTCGAATGTTACCTTAATCACAGGGCCTTCGCGGACCGGCGATATTGAGCTAAGCTTAACCTTGGGCGTGCATGGGCCACGCGACCTTCATGCGATTGTGATCTGTTAGCTACGATGTTCCATCCTGCTGGAAAGGAGTTCAGGGTATGACCACGCTCCGCTGGGGCGTTCTCGGCGCCGCCAATATCGCCCGGAAGCAGGTGATTCCTGCAATCCAAGCGTCAAACAATGGCCGTGTGGTCGGCATTGCCAGCCGCGACAAAGCGCGCGCCGAGCAGCTGGCCCAAACGGCCAGCATCGGCCATGTGTTCGACGACTACGCCGCCTTGTTGGCGAGCGATGAGATTGATGCTGTGTACATTCCGCTGCCCAACAGCGAGCATCGAGCATGGACGATCGCGGCGGCTGAGGCTGGTAAACATATTTTGTGTGAAAAGCCACTGGCTTTGACGGCTAGCGAGGCCGAGGAGATGGTTGCAGCGGCCGAGCGTGCAGGCGTTATCCTGGCCGAAGCCTTTATGTATCGGCATCATCCCGTGGTGCATACGGTGTTGGAGATGCTCCATCAAGGGGTGATTGGCGAGCTGCGGGTGGTACGGAGTACGTTCACCTTCAATCTGTCGAACGAGGGGGATATTCGCCTGAGCGCTCCCTTAGGCGGCGGCGCGCTGATGGATGTTGGCTGCTATGGCGTGAACTTGGCCCGGCTGGTGACAGGGGCCGAGCCCCTCACTGGCTGTGGCATAGCGGACTATGGTTCCAGCGGGGTTGATGAGTCGTTTGTGGGCGCGCTGCGCTTTGCCCCCGATGGACGTGCCGCTGTGGTCGCCGAAGTTGATGTGAGCGTGCGCGCGGCAGGCGGCACAAGCTATGAGCTGATCGGTACCCAGGGCAAGATTGTGGTGCGTCAGGGCTTCAAGCCGGACGCCAACGAGGAGGGCGAGATTCAGCTGCACCAACATGGGGATGTGTCGCGCATCTTTACCGATGCCGTCGATCAGTATCGACTGATGGTGGAAGACTTTGGCAAGAGTGTTTTGCTTGGCCGGCCCCTGGCCTACCCTGCCCAAGACGCCGTCGCCAACATGCGGGTGCTGGATATGTTGCGAACGGCAGCGGAACAAGCACGCCGCTAACCGTTGGGTGCTGAGGTTAAGTATTCCCATTTCGCGCCACAATGCCGCTCATCGCCTCCCAATCGCGCAAGCTGCAGGCTGTCAGCTCACGGCTGATAGGAACAACGCATACCGGAATGGACATCTTGGAATCCGACACGCGCAACGAATTGCCGAGCTTGCTCTGGCCGCCTGGACATCAACGCGATACCCGCAGCCAAGGTTTGAGCGATCAGCAAAGCCTTGACCTCGGCCTTGATGTGCTGGTGCGCGAGCTTGACTGGGGCAACCTGCATGCGCGGCATGTGCGCACTGTGTTGCTGGGATTGGTCGCCGATCCCGTGGTGATCGCGTATCGGCAAGCGATTGTGGCTGAGCTGCGGACGGATCCGCAGCTGCGTGCAGCCATCACGGCCTTGCTGCCCAGCCTGGCCGAGCTTGCACAACCCCGCAGCACAGTCTGGGCGCAGGAGTCGCCGCTGCTGCTGGTGCCGCCACGGCTGTCCGACTTGGAGCTGTATGTCGGCTGTGTGCAAGACCTCCACGCAGCATTAGCTGCGGCGGAACGCCACGCAAGCGGCTTGCGTGCCCTGCAGGCCTACCTCCATACGACCCGCGCCGCTGAACAGTTTCAAACCCTGGTGGCTGAGTTGCCCGGGCTGCGGGCACAGCTCGATCAGGTTGCCAGTGTCACGGTTGGCGTTAACCTGGACCGCGATCTTCGTCCGCTCTCGGCCACGCTGGTCGCGCTTAACCGGGAGCCGTTTACCGGACCACGCAGCATAACGCAGCGGCTTTTTGGCCGTTCAACACCGCCTGGGCTATCAGCCATGACAGCGCTGCGCCATGTTGCGGAGCGTTCACCCGAAACTGACCCGCTTGCCCGCGATTTGGCAAAAGTGCTGGCCGAGGTTGTGCAGCCTGTTGCAGCCGGCTTGGAGCGGTACCAACGGCTGCACGCGCGACCTCTAGCGGCGTTGGCGCCCGAGCTGGCATTCTTCCTGGCGGCGGTGGAGCTGGCTGAGCGCTTCACTCAGCAAGGACTGCCCACCTGCTTACCGGCCATATCCAACGATGCGCACAACCTGAACGAAGCCTATAATCCGGCGTTGGCGTTGCAGCTTGCCAATGCCCGGCAAAGCAACGGCGCTCATAGTTCGCCGGCCATCGTGCGCAACCCGGTTGATTTTGATCGTGGTCGGATCGTGCTGCTGACCGGGCCGAATCGCGGCGGCAAGACGACGTATATCCGGACGGTCGGCCTGAATCAGGTGCTGTTTCAGGCGGGTGTTTACGTGGCAGCCGCAGATGGAAAGATGACCCCCGTCGATGCAATCTTGACGCATTTTCCACCTGTGGAAAGCGTTGAGCCGGGCGGTGGGCGGCTGGATCAGGAGGCGCGGCGCTTGCGGGAAATGTTTGCCGCCGCTACCACGCACAGCTTGCTGCTGTTCAATGAGCCGTTAACCAGCACGAGCGAACGCGAAGCGCACGGCTTGGCTAGCGATGTGCTGCGTGCGCTTGGTTTGCTCGGAGCACGCGCCGTCTTCGTCACCCATCTGCACAGCCTTGCTGCCGACCTGGCCCTGTTGAATAATGGCGCGCACCGTGCCCACATTGTTAGCTGGGTCGCCGGTGTCGGCGACGATGCCGCCCGAACCTATAACATCCGGCCGGGGCAACCAGCCACATTTTCCCATGCCATGACCATCGCTCAGCAGCACGGCATTACCTTTGCCCAGCTAGCCCAGCAGCTCACGGAGCGGGGTGTGATTGAACCGCCCAGGCCCGAAGCGCCACCGTCCAGCTTGCATTGATTAAGCAACGTTGTCCTTCACCAACCCTTGCTCGATCTGCTGCAAGCCTCCCGTCCAGCCCCTGACTCAGCCGATACTCCGACTGGTCAACAACCGAGTCCAGCTGCATTAATCCCGCAGCAGCCGAACGAGTAATTCTTTCCAACGCGCCACGTCAATCGCATAGCAGACGTCGAGGTTGGGCGGCAGCTTCAGCACGGCGAAACGATCCACCACCGTCATGCCCCGGGTAAGTTCGCTGTGCGTTTCTACATCGACATAATGATGCTCGCGGAGCGTACAGATCGTGGGATCAAGCGCGACGGACATCGCCACCGGATCGGGCTGCGTCAGTCCGGCTTCATGCAACCATTCCGTGCTCGCGCGGTACGCCGCCGCGTTGCAATCCACGGCGAGCTGGGCAAGGGGTCCGAGTGACCGCAGTTCGGCCAATTCTTCCCGTGTCAGCACGGCAGCGCCCAGGGAATGCTCATGGCCGATCATCAGGATCGGCATGCCCGAGTGAAAAACAATGCGCGCGGCTTCAGGATCACACCAGATGTTGTACTCGGCCGCTGGCGTGATGTTCCCGATCGTGTTGGCCGCGCCGCCCATCACGTAGCATTGCTGCACCTGCTCCGCAATCTGGGGTGCCTTGATCAAGGCTGCCGCGACATTGGACAAGGGCCCGAGCGTGACCAGCGTGATCGAGCCGGCGTGCTCGCCGACCACCCGAATCAGTGCATCTACCCCATGCTCGGCTGCCTGGCCCTGGGCAGGAGCTGGCAGCTGCAAATCGCCCATGCCATCCATGCCGTGAAAGAATGTTGCATCGCTGGCTGGCCTGAATAGCGGCTTGGATAGGCCGGCATACACTGGTACCTGGGCGCCGCACCACTCGACCACGGTTAACGCGTTGCGCGTAGCCTGTTGCAGCTCAACGTTGCCCGCCACCGTTGTGATCGCGACAACGTCAACGTCGGGCGCTCGCAGGGCCA
Organism: bacterium; assembly: GCA_016781505.1. Taxonomy (GTDB): domain Bacteria; phylum Chloroflexota; class Chloroflexia; order Chloroflexales; family Kallotenuaceae; genus LB3-1. Next base: position 21,096 of record JADDQF010000131.1, on the reverse strand, counting down.
TCATCAAGGCAACGGCATCGTCTGAGGCGGTGTCAGTATCGATCACAAAGCGACGTTTGGGCGTTGAGGTGCTTGTCATCAGCTGCTCCTATGGCGTCATGGTATCACGAGCCGCTGGTTATCCATTTGCTGCACAAAGTCGCGCATGTTGTTGCCAGCGGCGGTCCCACAAACATCCACTACACACATTAGCGCTGTAAATCAGCGGATTCAAAGTAGCAGATCATCCGCAGACAGCCGTGGCAATACCACTTTCATATACGGGTAATAGTAATTTGTCAGATCAACCAGGGTGAAATTGGGTGGGCTGCTAAACTTGCCGGGCGATCCGGTTGCCAGAGCGGATCCGCGAACGTGTACACGTTTTCAAGCGGCAATGGCACGTGTTGGCGAACGATGCTCGGCATAAAAAAACAATGCCAAGCGTGAAGTACAACAATGATATGATCCAGGCAGAACGTCGGCTGGACATAGCTCCGCATAACCTTTGCCGTGAAATGCCAGTGGCTGATGGTGCACGACGATCTGGGGGCGGGACATTGTGCTTTGTCCCGCAGGGACATTATCAGCTGGCGGTGGCCATTGTAGCATTTTGAAGCAAATAATGCGGCGAGTGGCAGTGCTGTGGAGTTCGCTTCGGATCACCAAGAACGCGACGCTATCTTGTCTGGGGGCCGTTACCACGGTTATGAATCATGAGCTTGGCCTGCGAAGTTTGGGGCTTCCCGGCGATTGACGGCCGTTTCAAATCGCGCCATACTACAGGGACGAGCGACACATAGCGAGCAAGGAGGTCGTGTGCCCCAGCCAATTCAAACCTTTCAGCTAGATAATGGGCTGACCGTTGTGGTCGAGCCGATGCCGCATCTCCGGTCCGCTGCCTTTACATTGCTGCTGCCGGCTGGCTCGGCAACCGATCCCGACGGCCAGAGCGGGGCGGCTCAGCTCGTGAACGGGATGGTGTACCGTGGCGCGGGTGAGCGGGACGCGCGAGCGCTGTCGAATGCGTTGGACGACTTGGGCGTGCAGCGCGGGGGTGGGGTGGGTGTGGAATACACCACCCATAGCGGAGCGCTGTTAGCCGACGATCTGGAAGCCGCGCTGGCGCTGTATGCCGACATCGCGCGGCGGCCGCTGCTGCCTGAGGCGGAGCTGGACGCCGAGCGTGCGTTGGCGCTCCAGGCGATCCAATCGCTCAACGATAACCCCACGCAGCGGCTGTTTGTTGAGCTTGCCAAAGTGTATTTTCCCGGTCCCTTCGGGCGTTCAACCTTGGGCGAGGTTGACGAGCTGCAGCGCATCGACCATGCGGCGCTGCAAGCCGACCATGCAGCACGCTATCAGCCGGGAGGTGGCGTGCTAACGGTTGCGGGCGGGGTGGAACCCGAGCGCGTGCGCGAGATCGCTGAACGTTTGTTTGGCGACTGGCAAGGCTCGCCGCCGCCCACGCCCCAGCCGCAGGCCCGCACCGAGCCCCACTATCAGCATTTGCAGCAGGCAACCAATCAGACGCAAATTGCCGTGGCCTATCCCTCGCTGACGCTGGACGATCCCGACTACTACCACGAGCGGCTAGCGCTCAACGTATTGTCGGGCGGCATGGCGAGTCGGCTGTTTACGGAAGTACGCACCAAGCGGGGTCTGGTGTACTCGGTCTTTGCCGGTCCCCGGCTGTACAAAGGGCTTGGGCTGGTGCTCAGCTATGCCGGAACGCAGCCGGAGCGGGCCCAGGAATGCATCGACGTGCTGTTGGGCGAGCTGCGCCGCGTGAGCGAGGGTGTGACCGAGGATGAGCTGGCGCGGGCCCGCACAGGGTTGCTGGCCGCGCTCGTGATGCAGGGCGAATCTACGGGAGCGCGGGCCAGTGCTATGGCGAGCGATCTCTTTTTGATTGGGCGGCCGCGATCATTGGATGAGATCCGGGGAGCGGTGGATGCGATTACGCTGGACTCGCTCAACCGCTATCTGCGCCAGCATCCGGCCCATGATTTTGCCGTGCTCACCCTGGGCCCGGCGCCCGTCGAGATAACCAGCAACGTATAACAATAGCTACGCACATGCCAAAGGATTAACGATGCGCTACGATCAACATGTGTTGCCGAATGGGCTGACCATCGTTGGCGAATATAACGAAGATGCTCAGTCGGTGGCGATAGGCTTTTTTACCCGCACCGGCTCGCGCGACGAAACACCCGAACTTTCCGGCGTCAGCCATTTTCTTGAGCATATGATGTTCAAGGGCAGCGAGCGCCGGTCGGCCGAGGAGGTCGATCTGGAGTTTGACGCCATGGGCGCGCGCTACAACGCATTCACGTCGGAAGAAAATACGGTGTACTATGGCGCGGTGCTGCCGGAGTTTCAGGAGCGCTTGATCGATTTGCTGGCCGACATGCTGCGGCCAAGCCTTCGCCAGGATGACTTTGATACCGAAAAAAAGGTCATCCTGGAAGAGATCGCCATGTACAAAGACCGGCCCCAGTTCACGGTGTACATCTTGGCGCGCGAAACCTATCATCATGGCCATCCTCTGGGCAACAGCGTGCTCGGCTCGACTGAAAGCATCACGGCGCTCCAACGGGACCAGATGATGGATTATTTCCGGCGACGGTACGCGCCCAACAACATGGTCGTGACACTCACCGGTAAGTACGACTGGAACGCCGCCGTCGCGCAGATCGAGCAGACCTGTGGCGGCTGGGCGCAGGGCGATTCGTCGCGCACTGTTACCGAGCCCGACGCCCTCCCTTTAGAGCGGATGCAGCCCGATCCCAAGCGCGACCGCGTGTATCTGTGTGCTGTTGCACCCGCGCCCTCAGCCCAGGACGATGCACGCTACGCGGCCGAGGTGCTGGCGGAGGTGTTGGGCGGTGGCGAAGGCTCGCGCTTATACTGGGCCTTGGTCCACCCCGGCATCGCCGACAGCGCCGACATGAGCTACAGCGAGCAAGACGGCGCCGGGGCGTTTTTCGTCTCCGCAACCTGCGATCCCGAACGCACCACCGAAGTGATCGATCTCCTGCGCTCCACGCTCGCCACAGCCCAAAATGATGGTATGAGCGACGACGAGATTGCGCGGGCCCGGCGTAAGCTAGCATCTGCCCTCGTGCTGCGGGCTGAAACGCCGATGGGCCGGCTGGTAACGGTTGGCTTTGATTACGTGTATCGCCGCCGGATCGAGCCGCTGGCCGAAACGGTCGATAAGTTGTTGGCGGTGGCAACGGATGATGTCGATGCGCTGTTGCGTCCTAAGCCATTCGATAAGCTGACGCTGGTCGGCTACGGGCCATTGGCCGAAGCAAGCTAACCGGAAAAATCAGGTCGGGTGAGGTTGCTGCAAGCGGCTTGTGGCGATCTCACCTCAGCCTGTCAACAGTACAGCCACGCATGGATCAATCGCGACTCGTTAAGATCAGCAAATATCTCAGCAAGCACCTGCGCCATCAACCGCAGCGCCTGGGCTTAACGCTGGAGCCCGGAGGCTGGGTGTTGGTTGACGCGCTGCTTGCGGCCTGCGCGCGGCATGGCTTTCCCGTGTCACGGGCGGAGTTGGATGCGGTAGTCTCCGGCAACGACAAGCAACGCTTCGGCTTCGATGCGACTGGCACACGCATTCGTGCGCATCAAGGCCATAGTACGCCGGTTGACCTGCAGCTTGAGCCAGCCGAACCACCTCCGCTGCTGTACCACGGAACGGCGGAACAATTCGCTGACGCCATCCGCCGGGATGGTCTGCTCAAAATGCGTCGTCATCACGTCCACCTGTCGCCGGATCGCGCCACGGCCGAGCGGGTTGGCGCTCGGCGGGGCCGAGTGGTCGTGTTTGTGGTTGACGCGGCGGCAATGGCGCGCGCGGGCTACGCCTTTTTTCGCTCAACCAATGGCGTGTGGCTGGTCGACCATGTCCCGTCCGCGTACCTGCAGCAGGCATAGGGCCAAGAATTCGACTGGTGGCCGTATTTAGCATCGGCTGTTGTGCGGTGCAAGCAGCTCTAATTTCCGGATAGCCCACGACTTTCGAGCAACCCAATGTAGGGGTCATTTGCCCCTGGCAACCCTCTTTCCATCCCTTCCGGCGACTACTACTGTGGTGATAAGAGCTTCAAGCCGGCAACCCCGCTCACGATCAGCCCAATACAGGCCAGCCGTAATGGTTCCACCGGCTCGCCAAACAGAACTATGCCGAACACAACAGTTCCCGCTGTGCCTATCCCGGTCCACACAGCATACGCGGTTCCCAGCGGCAACGAGCGGAGCGCAAGGCCCAGGAATGCGAAACTGGCGATCATGCCCACCACGGTTACAACACTTGGCCCAAGTTTTGTAAAACCCGCCGTGTATTTGAGGCCGATCGCCCACCCGATCTCAAACAGGCCCGCAATCACGAGATAGACCCACGCCATACCGCACCTTTCATGTTGCCAGCGTTTCCTCAGCCACACGCCCGTTCCCTGCGCCAAGCCCGGCAGACAGCGCCATGGCTACGTATCCAAGGTACGTTAGTATAGCTGCAATTACGGGTTTTAGCCGTCCGCGTAGCACAGCATTGCCGCTGAAGATCGTTGGTCGGAATGCCATGCATGGAGGGAAGCTGCCGGCAAGGCGGCGAACACAGCGCTGTCGTCGCTCTGGATACTCCTTGTCTTCTCCTTGGCTGTGACTGTTGTTGTCACACCCCAATGCGATAATCGCATCAGCTGAACACACACTCAAGGGCTAGCCCTTCACTAATCCAGCCAGGTATGTTTGTGGGTGCTACCTGGTGATATGGCGGATGGAGGGACTTGGGCTGATCAAGGAGGTGAAGCATGTGGGATTTGGACCCTACCGATCGCCTGGTGCGCCACGTCATGTCCGTTGCCGTACTGGTGACGCTTCTGCTCTTGTGGTTCATGAGCCTGCAGGTCCATCCCCAGCGCCTGAGCCCGGTCTTTGCCTCAGCTACTTCCACACCTACGGCGCTGTCCCAACCCTAAAGCTCTCTATGCCCTGCTTGCCGTGGGCGGCGACGCTGTTGTTCGCCGCGCGGCAGCCTCCTAACCTGTGTTACGCAGTCCGGCTGCGATCCCATTCACGGTAAGCAGGACGGCCTCTTCCAAGGCCGGATTAGCTTCGCCCTTCGCCCGCAAGCGGCGCAGCAATGCAACTTGAATGTAGCTCAGTGGGTCGACATACGGATTGCGCCGTTGGATTGAGCGCTGCAACGTCGGGGTACGGTCAAGCAGACGCTCCACCCCCGCAATCGCGCATACCGCGCGCTCGGTGCGGGCGAATTCGTCGGCGATACGTTTCCACATGCGCTCGCGTACACCGGGATCGGGCACCAGGCCCGCGTACAGCTCAGCGATATGCAAATCCGCTTTTGCCAGCACCATCTGCGCATTATCGAGCGTGGTGCGCCAGAAAGGCCAGTTGCAGTACATCGCTCGCAGCAATTCCAAGCGTGCGGCCCGATCCTCCGCAAGATACGCCTCCACTGCCGTGCCTAGTCCATACCAGCCCGGCAAGGTATGCCGGCTTTGCATCCAGGCAAAGACCCAGGGGATCGCCCGTAAATCTTCCAAGCGGTCGCTCTGCTTGCGCCGCGCTGGGCGGGACCCAATCTTGAGGCTGCTCAGCTCATCTATCGGCGTCGCGCCATGAAAATAGGGCAGAAAGTCCTTGTGCTCGACCAGCTCGCGATAGGCCATAAACGCATGTTCCGCCAGCTCACTCACCGCCGCTTCCCAGGCGGGATCGATTTCGGGCGCGGAATGAGGCGCACTGGCCAGCAAGACTGCACTCAGGATCTGCTGGAGGTGGCGGGTTGCAATGCCGGGATGGCCGTACCGGTCCGAAATCACCTCGCCTTGTTCGGTCAGCTTGAGCCGGCCTCGCACGGTATTGGTTGGCTGGGCCAGAATCGCATGGTTGGCCGGACCGCCACCGCGGCCAATTGAGCCGCCGCGGCCATGGAAGAGCTCCAGCGAAACGCCGGCTTGATCGGCGACCTCCCACAGCGCCTGCTGTGCTTCGTAGAGTGCCCACGAGGCTGGCAAAAATCCGGCAAGCTTGTTGCTGTCGGAGTAGCCAACCATGACCTCCTGGTGATTGTTGCGCAAGGCCAGATGCTCGCGGTAGGCCGGCAGCGCGAACAGGTTCGTCATGATGCTCGGCGCATGCGCTAAGTCTTCGCGCGTCTCGAACAGCGGCACAATATCAAAGCGGCTCCACTTGCCCGGCGCATACAGGCCCGCTTCTTTGGCGAGCAGCAGCACAGCCAGCAGGTCGCTTGCACCGGTGGTCATGCTGATAATATAGGTGTGCGTCGCGTTGGGACTGAACTGCTCAAGCACCGCGTGCAACAACCGAAACGTCGCAATTGTTTCTTTCGTCTCCGCACTATACTGCAAGCGGGTCGGAATTAACGGCCGCGCGTTTTGCAGCTCTCGGCTCAGCAGCGCCACGCGTTCCGGCTCCGGCAGCGCCGCGTATGCAGCGCAAACGTCGGCCGCGGCGAGTACCTCCGCGACGGCGGCAGTATGCCGTTCCGCGTGCTGGCGAATATCCAGCGTCAGCAGATGCAGCCCAAACACCTCGACCTGCCGAATCAGATCGGCGAGCTGTCCGTCGGCAATCGCTGTTCCCCGGTTTTCGCGCAAGCTCCGGTCGATGATCCGCAGATCGTAGAGCAGCTCGCTGCTTGCCGCGTAACGTGTGCCGGCTCCGGCAGTTAGCGCTTCGCGCCCCCAAGCCGGCTGAAACGAGCGCGTGTAGGCAACGCTGTTGTTCAGCTTTTCCCAGATGTAGGTGCAAAACTGGCGATATGGCTCGTGGGGATTGCGGCGCGACAGCACTTGTGCCACCGCCGGGAAGCGCTGGGCATGGTCGGCCAGGGCGTCCTTGAGCTCGGCGCTGCACGGCACGACATGCAGGGACGGCGTGAGATTGAGCGACAGCTGCTCGACCTGCTGGACATATTCCGCGAGGGCGCGCAGCCGCAGCAGCTTAAGTGTTTCCAACGTGACTTCGGGCGTGACATACGGATTACCGTCACGGTCGCCGCCGATCCAGGAGCCAAAGCGCAAAATGCTGGGAACGCGCCACTCATGGTCGGGATAATTCTGGCGCAGCGCATCGTGTAGGTCACGATACATCTGCGGAATGATCGGCAGCAGCGTATGCTCGCAAAAATACAAGCCTTTTTTGACTTCATCCAAAACCGTGAGGCGAATATCCCGCAGCTCATGCGCTTGCCACATGCCAGTGATCTCGGACTGGAGCCCACGCTCGATCTCGCGCCGTTCGCGCGGCAACACATCCAGGGCTTCAAGCCGAGCCAGCAGCACCGAAATGTTCCGCAGCTTTTCGAGCACTGTCCGCCGCTTGGATTCGGTGGGATGCGCGGTAAACACGGGCTTGACCACGACGTGATCAAGGAGTGTTTGCACGTCTTGGGCGCTGATCCCGTTCGCGCGAAGCTGGGTAATCGCCTCGGCGAGCGACTCGGAGACCGGCCGGCCCTGGGCTTCCCGCATACGCAGGACGCGCAGGCGCTCGTGTTGCTCGGCGAGGTTGACCAAACCGAAGTACGAGGTAAACGCCTTGATCAGCGTCTGACTCTGCGGCAGATCGAGCTCTGCTACAAGCTGGCCCAGCTCACAGGCGGCAACATCCGCCGCCACATCGCCATGGTCGTCGCGTGCATGCTTGGCCAACTCGCGGACACGTTCCTCCAACGCTAAGGCGTCGGGGCCGGACTGCTCGCTGATCACTGTGCCAAGTATATCGCCCAGCAGATGGATGATTTCAGATAAAGGTTCGCCGCTGCTTGACGTTGACATGGTGTGCTCCTCTCGTGCATCGACACCACGTTGTGTCCAGCGGACTATCACCGCTTTGCGTATGATCCCATACGTTGGCCCTAAGCGCAACCTTTGGCAGGCTCCGGTTCCTTCGCAGCATGGTTCGTTGCGACCAAGTGTGTGGTTTGCCTACCCTGAACTGTTCTCCCATGTGACCTCGTAGCGTGCGTGCGGCGCGTCTGGCCAGCCGATGGCCTACGGCGAACGCCTTGGGCTTATTTGACGAACCGTCTGGTCTTCGGTACCGTACTTGTGGGCTTTATTCAGTATGAAAGGAACAAATATGCGTTTACGATTAATACTGCTCGTGCTGCTGCTGGGACTGGCAGCCTGCGGTAGTCCTACGAACAATACCGGAACAACCGGCGGCGATCATGGTGCGAGTCATGGGGCTGCGGCTGAGGCCAGCGCGGCAACTGCCGGAAACGCAGGCGCGAGCGGAGCCGCGAGCCGGGCGGCTGGTGGAAACGATCCGGCGACACGCAATGGTATGTACAGCACCGCTCCTGAAATGCAAATCGACGCAAGCAAAAGCTATACGGCCACGATCGAGACCTCAAAAGGGACTATGCGGGCGGAGCTGTTTGCGAACGAGGCGCCCAAGACGGTCAACAACTTTGTGTTTTTGGCCCGCGAAAATTACTACCAGAACGTGCCGTTCCACCGCATCATCAAGAATTTCATGGTCCAAACCGGCGACCCAACCGGCACTGGAACGGGTGGTCCGGGCTACGAGTTCGCGGACGAGCCGATTGCGGCAGAACGCAGCTATGAGCGGGGCACCCTGGCCATGGCGAATGCCGGCCCCAACACCAATGGCTCGCAATTCTTTATCGTCCACCAGGATTATCCCCTGCCCAAGAATTACACGATCTTTGGCAAGCTGACCGATGGCCTGGAAACGCTCGACGCGATCGCCAACACGCCGACGACCGGCGCCGAGGGTTCCACGCCGACCGAGGAAGTGCTGATCACCAACGTCACGATCGAAGAAAAGTAGCAGCTGAAACAACTTGCTATGGTCAAGCAAACGGACGCAGCAGGGGCGTCCGTTTGTTGTGTCTGCTCTATCGCCGGAGTTTAGCCTGCCGGCTGTGCGCTTTCCTCAGGTGGGCTAAAAGCCTAGAGCGTAGCCGTCCGTGCGTCCATCGCTTCCGGCAATGTACGCGCCCGACGGCAAGCGCCAGATGATCTGACCGCGGCCAAAGCGGCCAGGTTCTTGCGCGATGTTGACCTGGTGTCCCCGCTTGGTCAAGTCGTCTGCGATCGCCCGTGATACGCCACGTTCAAGCCATACTTCCTGCCCTTGCTCCCAGTACCACCGGGGTGCATCTAAGCTCGCCTGAGGGTTAAGGCCATAGTCTAGCGTATTGACGATCATTTGGACGTGGCCCTGCGGCTGCATGTGTCCGCCCATCACGCCGAACGGCCCGACTGCTGTACCATTTCGGGTGAGAAACCCAGGGATAATGGTGTGGAACGGCCGCTTGCCTGGCTTGAGCTGGTTGGGATGGTCTTCTTCCAGGGTAAAGCCAGCGCCACGATTCTGCAGTGCTACACCCGTCTCGGGAACAACGATCCCTGAGCCAAAGCCCATGTAGTTTGATTGAATCAGGCTCACCATCATGCCGTCGCCATCGGCAGTGCAAAGGTACACAGTGCCGCCTTTAACCGGACTACCCGGCTGGGGTACGAGTGCGTGTTCGCCAATCAGCTTGCGGCGTTCCGTGGCGTACGCCTTTGATAGGAGCTCAGCCGTCGGTATTCGGGCATGCTCCGGGTCGCCAACATAGCGCTGCACATCGGCAAAGGCGAGCTTAGTCGCTTCGAGCTGTAAGTGGATGCTCTGGGCTGATTCGCGTGGAAGTTGGTCGAGGGCCAGCTCCTCCAGGATGTTGAGCGCGATCAGTGCGGTAATGCCCTGACCGCTCGGCGGAATCTCCCAAACGTCATAGCCACGATACTGTGTACTGATGGGCTCTACCCAGGTGTTCGCGTGCTGTCGCAGGTCGTCGGCGCTAAGCAGGCCGCCGGTTTGTGCGGCAAAGTCCAGGATTGCTTGGGCCGTCCGGCCGCGGTAGAAGTCGTCGGCATAGGTTTCAGCAATCGCCGTCAACGTCCGTGCATGGCCCCGACTGCGCCAAATCTCGCCTATGCCGGGCGCCTTGCCGTTCGGGGCAAACGTCTCGACCCAGCCCCTGAATTCAGGGCGATCAAAAGACCGATATGCCTGCGCCGCCCGATTCCAAAAGTGGGCCAGCACCGCCGAGACCGGGTAGCCTTGCTCGGCATAGGAGATGGCCGGCTGGAACAATGCCGGGAAGCGCAGCTTGCCGAAACGCTGATGCAGATCGCGCCAGCCGGCAGGCGCTCCGGGAGTCGTTACCGCATGCCAGCCATGCGTTGGCATGCGATCATGACCAGCTTGTCGGACCGCTTCGAGTGTGAGTGCTGCGGGAGCACGACCTGACGCGTTCAAACCATGGAGCGCAGTGCCGTCCCAGACCAGTGCAAACAAGTCGCCGCCGATGCCATTGGAGGTTGGCTCCACCACGGTCAATGCAGCGGCGGTGGCAATCGCCGCGTCGACCGCATTCCCGCCTTGCTGCAAGATTGCCAGTCCGGCCTGTGCCGCTAGCGGCTGGCTTGTCGCCACCACCCCCCGGCTCGCGAATAGCGGTTGGCGCACACTAGGATAAGGCAAATTTGGAAGATCAATCTGCATCAGGCGTCCTTCCTTTCGCGATCTGCCACCATATCACGCAATTTTTATGACAGGAAGCATCTAGGCATTGAACCCACAATTTTTAATTGCATTTGATCGTTCTGGCGCTGTCGGCTTGGAGCTCGTGGTGGATGGCACGTGACTATGCCAGGAAGCAAAGGCGCCGTCGTTTCACGCTGCTCCTGTTGTATGTCCTGTGCTAGTGCCTTAATTTCGGGTCCAAAGCTTCCCGCACGCCGTCTCCAACCAGGTTGAAGCCGAGGACGGCGAAAAAGATGGCAATCCCCGGCCAGTAGGCCAGCCATGGTGCCAGCGAGATGTATCCTTGCGCACCGCTCAACATCTGGCCCCAGGATGGCCGCGGTGGCTGTGCGCCGAGGCCCAGGAATGATAATCCAGCTTCCGCCAGAATCGCTGAGGCCATCGCGAGCGTTGTTTGAACCAGCAATGGCGCCATCGAGTTTGGAAGTATGTGCCGCAGTAAAATCCGGAGATCGCGTACACCTACCGCCCGCGCCGCCTGGATGTACTCCTGGTTGGCCACTGTCATCACTTGCGCCCGCACAATCCGGATGAACGCCGGGGAAAACCCGATGCCAATCGCAATCATCGCATTTCCGAAGCCGGCTCCAAGCGTTGCGGCAAGGGCAAGGGCAAGGATCAAAAATGGAAAGGCTTGCATCGCGTCAACGATGCGCATGACCACCCACTCATCCCAAAACCCACGGTAATACCCTGAAAATAGCCCCACAGGCACGCCGATCAGAAACGCAACGCCAACGGCGTAGATCGCGGCTAGCAGCGAAAGTTGTGCGCCGTAAATGATGCGGGACAAAACATCTCGTCCCAGATCATCGGTTCCCATGGGATGGGCGGTGCTCTCAGATTCAAGCACTCGTTCCAAATCTTGGTAGAGCGGGTCGTACGGCGCGATGAGCGGGGCGAAGACGGCAAGGACAATCATGGTCGTAAGGATGAACGCCCCCACAATTGCCAGTTTGTTTTTCCGGAAACGTCGTAGGAAGATTCCGAGCGGTGTTTCATGGCGGGCCGTAGTCTCGATCTGCCGCTTAGCCTGCGCTGGCTGTGTTACGGACGTACTCATACTTACGCGCCCTTTCCTGTCTTGATGCGTGGATCGATTAGCGCGAGCAGGATGTCCACGACAAGATTGACCAACACCACGAGCAGCGCGGACACCAGGATCGCTCCTTGCACGGTCACGAAGTCGCGTTCGAAAATCGCTTCAACGATTAAGCGACCGAAGCCGGGAATCGAGAAGATCGTTTCGGTAATGACGAGACCGCCAAGCAATCCGGCTACGATCAGTCCCGACGATGTGATCACCGGCACCAACGCGTTCCGTAGTGCGTGACGCATAACGACGACTCGCTCGGTCAAGCCCTTACCATGTGCGGTGCGCACATAATCCGAGTGGAGCACTTCAAGCATGCTGGAGCGCAACATACGCATCAGCACCGCCGATTCGCGAATACCAGTTGCCACCATCGGCATCAGCATCGCCGTCAAGTTGGCCCGTGGATTTTCAGTGAAGGGAACATACCCGGATGCCGGGAGCCACTGGAGTTTGACCGAGAACAGAATGATAAACATCATCGCCAACCAAAACGATGGCAGGCTCATCCCGCCCAGGGCAAACATCGTACTCGAATAGTCCACCGCGCTGCCGCGCCGCGTGGCCGACAGCAGGCCAGCCGGAACGGCGATGAGCAGTCCGACGAGGAATGATCCGAACGCCAGCTCAATTGTTACCGGCAGCCGCTGCATAATTTGCTCACTAACCAAGGTTCGATCAGATAAGGATCGCCCTAAGTTGCCGCGCAGCACGTTTCCGAGCCATGCAAAATATTGGACCACGAGTGGTCGATCGAGACCAAGCTCACGCCGGAGCGCAGCTTCCACCTCGGGTGTCGCTTCCGTCCCTAAGATTACTGTGACGGGATCGCCCGGGATCAAGTGAATCAGGGAGAAGACCATGATCGACACCAACAGCAAAATTGGGATGCTCAGAACCAACCGCCGCAGAATAAATGCCATGATCTTCTCCCCTTTCGATGAGGTTACAGCCTAGTTGTTGAAGACGTTAGCCTTATTGCTGCTTGTTCAGCTGCGCTGTTCGAATGATACCGTCCGGTACGTAGGTAAATCCGGTCACGTTGGCTCGCATGCCGAACACGTTGTTCGGCTGGTACAGGAAGACGTACGGAACTTCTTCATGGGCGATCTGCATGACCTCGTCGTACAGAGCCTTCCGCTTCGCTTCATCGCTTTCGCGGCGGGCTTGATTCAGAAGCTCGTCCACCTGTGGATTGGAGTACCGAGAATCATTACGCGGCGCCCCGGTGGCAAAGACATCGTAGATGTTCTGGTCCGGATCCGGCCGGCCCGACCAGCCGACTGCGCCGGCCTCAAAGTTGCCCTGCTCCAGCTGGTCGAGCAGCGTGCCAAACTCAACCTTTTCGATCTGCATGTTGAATCCGGCGGGCTGCAAGAAATTTTGCACCAACTGCGCGATCTGGGCGGTTGTTGGCGACGTTCCAGTCTTGAAGGTGAACGAGGGATTGGAGACGCCGGCCTGGGACAGAAGCTGCTTCGCCGCTTCCACGTTGGGCTGCTCGTACTTGTTGCTCTCGCCAAAGGCAAGACTCGTTTCCGGAAATGGGGAGTGGGCGGGCGTAGCGGTCTCGCCAAAGACAACTTTGACGAGAGCGTCGCGGTTGATCAGCATATCCACCGCCTTCCGCACTTCCTTTTTGTCAAAGGGTGGCTTGGTCATGTTCAGGTAAAAGCCTTGATAGCCAAGGCCGGGCTCATTCACCACTTTGAAGTTAGCGTCTTGCTGCAGACCGGGCACCTCTTTCGCGGGCAGGGTATCAGTGAAATCAAGCTGACCTGAGCGAAGGTTGACAAGCGCTGTGGGCGCGTCCGTGAAGATCCTGTAGACGATCCTGCTGGCTTTCGGCAGCCCTTCCTGCCAGTAATCTTCGTTTCGGACCAGCGTAATGCTCGTGTCCTTGACGCGATCTTGGAATTTGAAGGGGCCCGTGCCGACTGGTTTCGTCATGAAATCGTCGCCAAGCTCTTGCACCGCTGTGGGCGAAGCCATCATTCCCGCGCGGTCGGTCAAGATCGACAGGAACGGGGCGAACGCTTCCTTAAGCGTTAACTTGACCGTTTTCGGGTCGACCACTTCGATGGACTGGACCGCTGAAAGTTCGTTTCTCCGGGGCGACGTTTCCGTCATACCGCGCTCAAGGTTGAATTTGACCGCGTCGGCGTTGAAGTCTGTTCCATCGTGGAACTTGACTCCTTCACGGAGCATGAACGTGTAGGTCAAGTTGTCATCCGATACTTGCCACTCGGTGGCCAACATCGGCACAATGTTGCCTTCCGCGTCCAGATCGACCAACTTGTCCATGAGGCTGTTGAGCACTTGCCGGTCGACAAACGCAGTGGAAACTGCTGGATCGAGCTTGGGAGGATCGGCGTTAAGGCTGATGTTAATCTCTGCATTACCTTGCGGGGTGTCTGCGCCGCCAGTTGTTGCAGCCGCTGCACTAGCACCTGTGCTGGCAGTTGCGCCGCCAGTTGCGCCGGCTGCCTCACTCGTCGCCGCGGCAGGGCTGGTTGCGCCGCCTGTGCCACCTGTGCCGCCTGTGCCGGCATCGCCCCCGTTACCACCGCCACAAGCGGCAAGGACAAATACGAGGAGTACCGTCAATATTCGCCAGACGTTAGCTGGTCGCGTCTGTGTTTTCATTCTCGTTTCCTTCAAATTAATGTCAGTATACTCCGACGCCCATACGTGAATGTATGGATACAAGCCCATTCCCGATTTCTGTTGTCGGCGTTAGTTCCTTTCTACGCCTATCGTCGAGTATAGGCGGCGTGCTTGTTGACGCGCTATGTATTGCAGTGAGGCTAGAAAAAGGCTAAGAAGTGGTATGGGATCGCTAGCTCAGGTTGGAACGCCTTGGTTGCCGTGAATTGCTCCTGAGTCCTTTCTGTCGCGTAGTAGCTAGCAGAGCATGTGCCACTAGTATTGCTGCACGACAATGCTTTGATTCACGCCGCGCGCCGCTTGTAGTGCTAAAACCGTAGTTCCCCATATGTTAATAAATTTTATACAATATGGTAGCATTGTCAACCCCATACTTGCAAACAGAGATAGCATGATTTGTGCTATGTAGTTGTCCGCCCGGTCAAGGATACTGGGTTGTATGGCGGGCTATTGGTTTCCTGACAATGTGAGCAGTAGGTACAGGCTCTGCCTCCGTGGAGTCTGTGTTTGTAACAATGGGAGCTTGGCGCAGGAGGTAGCTAGTACGTGTTTTTGATACGCGTTTTGGTAGCAGCAGCGCCTGTGCTGGCACTGCTTGGCGGCATCCTGTGGCTGCGGTGGCGTGCTTTTCGGGCGGCTGCGCTGGCCTGGCTGATCGCGGTCACCGGTGCAACGGCGCTGTTCGGGGCCGGTCCAGTGTTGCTCGCGTCGGCGAGCGCCAAAGGGCTGAGCCTGGCTTTGTTGGTCATGCTAATTGTTTGGGCCGCGGTCTTTCTGTACAGCCTGGCCGACGACCTTGGCGCAGTTAAGGTGATCGCCCGGAAAATTATGAGCAGCACCGGTGATCCGCTGTTGCTGGCGCTGTTGCTCGCCTGGACGTTTTCCGGCTTCATGCAGGGCATCGCTGGATTCGGTGTGCCCGTTGCGGTCGTCGCACCGTTGATGGTGTTGGCTGGTTTCTCACCCGTCCGCGCGATCGCGGCTGCCATGATTGGGCACTCTTGGGCGATCACATTTGGTTCAATGGGCTCCTCGTTCTTTACCATTGGTCTCGTGATGGGCCTTGATGGCGCGGGGCTTGGCCCGCCGCTCGCCCTGATGTTCTTCCTGCCGATCTTGTTGACCGGATTAAGCGTCGCGCACATCGCCGCAGGTTGGAGTGGTGTACGACGCGCTGCACCGCTTGTACTCGTGGCTGCCGCGGCCATGGATGCGTTGATGTGGCTGCTGAACGTCCTAGGGGCAGCCCCGGTCTCAAGTATGCTCCCCGGGCTGTTGGGCACACTTATTCTGTGGGGCGCAGGTCGTACCTCGCTGTACAAGGCGCCCGCCGCGCCGAATCACGATCTTCGCTCTGATCGGCTTTCCTTCCGCTGGGCGTTCCTGCCCTATGCGCTGTTGACTGTTTTCTCGATCACGGCGCAGGTTCCGGCTGTTAAAGCTCACGCGTCGGGACTCCGCTTTGCACTTGCGTATCCAGCACAGACGACGGCTCAGGGCTTTGCCGTCAGTGCTTCGGCTGCCTATGCGCCGATTCAACTGGTGGGCCATCCGGCGCCGCTGCTCCTGTTAAGCGCCCTAGTCACATTTCTGGTGTACAGCAGGCGCGACTTGTGGAAACCGGGTGCGGCAGGTCGCGCCTGGCAGGCCACAGTTCGTCAAACAACCGGCACTACGGTGGCGGTATCGTTGATGGTGATGATGGCATTGGTTATCGCCGACTCTGGCATGGCGGCCGTTCTGGCACAGGCCGCTGAGACATTGGGGCGTCGGCTCTACCTGCTGGCGGCCCCCTTTATTGGGCTGCTGGGCGCGTTTGTCACCGGCAGCAATACCAACTCAAACGTCATGTTTGGGCCGTTGCAGTTGTACGCCTCACGTGCACTTGCCCTCAGCACAGTGCTGGTAGCAGCCGCGCAAACGCTTGGCGGCTCGATCGGGTCCGGAGTGGCGCCTGACAAAGCCTTGATTGGCGTATCCGTGGTCGGGCAAGGCATCGGGGAAGGCGAGGTCATGCGTCATGCCTTGCCCTACGGATTGCTCTGCGTCCTGGTGATTGGCCTCCAGGTTCTCGTTGTCGGCATCTTGGGTGTGAGATGAAGCTACGCCGCTCGCTCTTTGCTTTGATAATTGCGTTTCCGCTGTTATACCTCACCGGAGCTGTCTTCAGCAGTGCGGTCGGCGCAGCCTCAGCACTTATGCTTGTAGCGGGGGTCTGCGTATTTTTACTTTGGCCGGAAAAGAAGACGAAGTGATGCTTAACGGTTGCCGGGCGTTATTTGCTTCTGGCATCCTGAGCTAGCGATGTAAGCATTCGGTGTGCGTAGCGCTGGTAGCGCTAATCCTGAGGGGGAGTTCAGCTTGAAGACAGTCAGCGGCAGTCGTTATCCTCTTGTTGCGACATTTGCGGACACGCTTACCTGGCCGGCAGCTAACCGGACAATATCCTCTGTGAGTCCGTGGTCCTTTCGTGTGACGGAAAGATGGACTAACAGTCGTGCAGGGCGAGAGCAGCTGGTTCGATAACGTTCTGTACTGCTTCGCTGTCTGGCAGGGTAGAAATCAGCCGCCAGCGCTCTGTGATCATGACCGCTGCCCGTCACAGTCACGATAGCTGGGCTGCAACCCAAAGCGAGCAAATCAATCATGAAAGGTGCGTATGGCTGCTGGCAAAATGCACGCGGATGAGGTGGAGACCGATGCAGCGCTTGTACGCCGCTTGCTCGCGGCGCAGTTTCCGCAGTGGTCCGAGCTCCCCATCACACCCGTCCGCTCCGCCGGCACCGACAACGCGATCTTCCGGCTGGGCGACGACCTCGCCGTGCGCCTGCCCCGCATTCACTGGGCGGTGGGTCAAGTGCACAAGGAGCACCAATGGCTGCCGCGTCTGGCTCCGTTCCTGCCGCGTGCCGTTCCGGTTCCGGTCGTGATGGGCGCACCCGCCGCGGGCTATCCCTGGCATTGGTCCGTGTACCGCTGGCTTCCTGGCGCGAACACAACGCTTGAAGGGATTGCCGATCCTTGTCAGGCAGCGCTTGATCTGGCGCAGTTTATCACTGCCCTGCAGCGGATCGATACGACGGGCGGTCCGCTTGCTGCGGACCACAACTTGCGCGGCGGGCCGTTGGCAACCCGCGACACGGCGACCCGCGAGGCGCTGGCCGCGCTGCAAGGCATGATCGACGGCGCTGCGGCGACGGCAGTCTGGGAAGCTGCCCTGCAAGCACCGCCTTGGCACCGCGCTCCTGTGTGGTTTCACGGAGATTTGCTGGTCGGAAATTTGCTCTTTGAACGGGGCCGGCTAAGCGCCGTGATCGACTTCGGGGGTTTGGGTGTTGGGGATCCGGCCTGCGACCTCATGCTTGCCTGGAGCTTGTTCGCGGGCGAAAGCCGGGACGTGCTGCGCGCAGCGCTTGCGGTCGACGACGCCACGTGGACGCGCGGTCGGGGTCACGCGCTGTCCCAAGCGTTGATTTTTATCCCCTACTATGTGGACACCAACCCGGTCGGCGTAGGCAACGCCCGCCGCCTGATCGACGCAGTGCTTGCCGACTATCGTGCCAACAGTTGAAAGGTGCTGCCAGCTAACCGGATTGCTTGCCCGAGCAATGGAGCGCACCAATGCTGGCGAGTGGGCATAGCTGCAGCATAAACGTCCAGAAAACACAACAGCAGCGGTGATCAAGGCAAGCGGTGGTAGTATCCACATATGTTAAGCATCTGTTCCATAACCCACGATTGCAGCCAAGGAGTTTCACATGACACCAACTGCGCGAACGATCCATCACATAGCCCGTGAGCAGCGTCATCTAGCGTGGGACAACAGCATCGAGCCTGTTCTGCGGATCGCGTCGGGTGAGACTGTTACGATCGATGCGGTTGAAGCATCCGGGGGCCAGCTTGGCCCGGACTCGACCATCGACGACATGGCCCGGCTCGATTTTGCCGCCTGTGATCCTGTGCAAGGGCCAATCTACGTGCAGGATGCGCAGCCCGGCGACACACTGCAGATCGAAATGCTGGATCTCGAGATGGCAGACTGGGGCTGGACCGCCATCATTCCTGGCTTTGGCTTGCTGGCGGACGAGTTCGCCGAGCCGGCGCTCAAGATCTGGAAGCTCCAGGATGGATTTGCCGAGTTTGTGCCGGGTATTCGGCTGCCTTTGGAGCCATTTTGCGGCGAGATTGGCGTTGCTCCGGCCGAGACGGGCGCGTTTTCGACGATCCCGCCCGGGCCCAACGGCGGCAACATCGACACCAAGCACCTAACCAAAGGCGCTACCATTTATCTGCCTGTGCTCGCTCCGGGAGCGCTCTTTTCAATCGGCGATGGGCACGCAGCTCAAGGTGATGGCGAAGTCTGCGGCACAGCCATCGAAACGCCGATGCGGATCACGCTGCGTTTGACGGTGCGCAAAGACCTTCACGTGCCGGAGCTGCAGTACTGCACGGCCGGGCCGCTGACACCACGGACGAATATCGCGCCGTACTATGCAACCACAGGTCATGGTCCCGACTTGATGGAAGCGGCTCGCAATGCCGTCCGCAACATGATCGAGTATTTGGAGCGCACCTATGGCCTGAGCCGCGCTAACGCGTACATGTTGTGCAGTGTGGCTGCCGATCTGAAGATCAACGAGATCGTGGACGCCCCCAACTGGATTGTGGGAGCTTACATGCCGACCAGCATTTTTACCGGCATGGGTCGCAGCTGATCGAGCTGCTCGTTAACGGTCTGCTTTTGGGTGATGAGCTTGTTCCAATCGAGGCGTCGTACGCCAAATCAAAGGGATCGTTGCGCCGAAGCGGGCTTCCAGGCCCGCTTTGTGTTGCCATATGGACCAGGCGCTAACCTGTCCCAAGCGTCTCGTTCCCGGGTCGCCCGGCTATGGCAGCGGGTACGATTCTTGCCCTTGCTGGACAAATGTTTGGTGCGCTCTGCGGCGTCCGACCTCGGCGGCGCGCGGCATAGGCGAGCGGTGGCAGCGGTACGTGAAGCATCGCTCTACGTCCAGAAAAGGAAGTTCGAAGATGTCGGTCCAAGTACAACCAGTGCCGCGAGCGCGGACCACACTTGTCGGTCAAGTGCTGAGCCTGTTAGCCTTCTCGATGGTCTTTACCACGGGCGGTGCGTTTGTTGCTCCAGTGCTTGGCGCGTCCGCGCTTTCGATTGGCGGGCTTGGCGCTTTGGCAACATTCGCCGTTCTGTTTTTTTGGCAGCGTTTGCAGCCGGTTCTACGGCTCGCCGTCTTTTATCTGTACAGTGTTTTTCAAGGCATAACACTCGGAACAGTGATTCGGTCGTATGTTGCCGCCGGGCAGGCCGATGTGGTTGTGCTGGCAGCCGGTACCACGGCCGGCTTGACGCTCGCCCTGGCCGTGTACGCCTGGACAACCCGCCGGGAGATCGCCGGGTGGGCGCCCTATTTGTTTATGGGCTTGATCGGTGTGCTGATCGCTGCAATAGTGGGGCTGTTTGTGCGAGCGCCCTTGTTTCACCTCGTCGTGTCGGCCGCGACCGCAATCGTCTTCAGTGGCTATTTGCTGTTTCACGTACAACAGATCAAGAGCGGGCGTGGTGATCCGATTGGCCTTGCCATCAGCATCTACATCGATATTTTGAATGTGTTCTGGTCGCTGCTGCGCATTCTGTCGGAGCTCACGCGCAGAAGAAGTTAGCAGGGCAGTGTTCTCCCGTTGTCCGTCTTCATGCAAAAGCTTCGATTGACCAGAAGCACATTCCAGCTTATCAAGAGCAAGCGGTGCCTCCAGCGGCTGGACCTGCGCAGTTATCTGGCGCAGCCACTACCAGCCGCGTCCAAACAAGGGCAGCCGAGTTCCATTCACGCGGCCGCCTTCAGGGCTGCAAAGATACAGCATGGCAGCCACTATTTCCTCGGGCAACGTCCAGTCCGCGTGTTTGGGCGGCCTGCCCTGCTCACGCTGGTGCGCGATGTCGATCGCGCGTACCTGAATGACATTGGCCGTCACGCCCTGCGCGCTGTGCTCCTGCGCCAGCGTGAGCACCAAAGCTTCCTGAGCGGCTTTCGCGGCAGCATAGGCCGCGTTCTGGGCTTGCGGATGCACGGCAATCGGCGACGAAACGATCAGCACACGACCCCACCCCGTCGTGCTCATGAGCGGCAGCGCAGCCTGCAGCAGATGCCAGGTTGTCCAAACGTGCTGCTCAAGCATAGCCTCCAGGGCGTCCGGTGGTGTTTCCACCAGATCGGTGTCGCCAATCCAGCCGCCGACCAGATGGATCAGGATTTGGGGCGGCCCCAGAGTGTCCGCGATGGCCTGCAGCGCTGCTTGGGCTGCGGCGCGATCGCGCAGGTCGGCCCGCTGCACAAGGGCTTGTCCTGCGGGAAGCGCGAGCTCCTGTACCAGTGCGTTGAGCTTCGTTTGATCCGAGCTTACCAGGGCGATTTTCGCGCCTTGTGCCCCATAGGCCTGGGCCGTCACCTTGCCTAGCCCGCCCGTTGCCCCGCTAATCACCACAACCTTGCCGGTCAGCTCCATACGGCTTCCTTTCATGGGTTCTGGAAGAGTTACTCGCCCTGTTGCTCGTCGATGGGTAGAGCCGGAACTCTCGTAAGCTGCTCAGGGGTCTGTTCCAGCAGATGCCCCGATTTCGCCGCCGCAGTGCGAGCCATCGTTACCGTTATGCTCCGGTCATCACCTCGGAGCGTACGCTCGCCCAGCATCGCAGCTTCGGCCACCGAGCT
>JADDQF010000031.1:22430-29167 GCA_016781505.1 bacterium | reverse complement strand
CAATCGGCGAGAACTAGGCCTTGATCAGGGTGGGGGTGGGCTGGCGGCTTCGATCGGCTTGAGATAGGTGCCGGCGGCCCACCCGCCGATGCCGTCGGCCTCAACCCGCCACCATTCCAGGTTGTCGACCACCTGCGGGCCTTCCAGCACATGCACGGTCTGCCCTTCACGATAGCGTGTCACAGTCACTTCTTTGAGACCCGGCTTGCTGCGCGCGCGCAACGCTGCGCCTTGCGTGCCGGTGATCACGGCGTAACTGTCAGGGCGCAGAGCGGGCTCAGGGGTGGGAGTGGGCGGCGGCAAGGTTGGCCGCGGAGTCGGCCGCGGGGTGCTGGTGGGAACAACCACGGCTTGCTGGTCTTCGCCTGTAGGTTGGCTCGTCGTCCAAGCGTTAAAGCCAAAGTAGCCCAAGACCAACACAACCGGGGCGGCGATTAACAGGCCGCGGCCAAACGAGGACAATGTGCGTTGCCAGCGCGTGCGCCGCTGTTCACGCCGTACTTGATCATAGGCAAGCTTATAGTCATAGTAATAATGGTAATAGCTTTCGTTCGGCGGGTCGCCGGCGAGCGCGTCATTATGGCCGCGCCACCACATCTCGCTGCGCCGAGGCTGGTTTTGAGGCATCTCGAGCTCCGCGTCATGCTATCGGTACAGATTGGGCGTTGGTTCTGCTGGTGCATTGTAACATGTTCGATCCCGTGCCTACATTGTGAAGGTGCACAATAACTGGTACGATCAGAATGTGAACAAGGAGTCCGGCATGGCGAATGTGCGAATTTTACTCGCCGACGATCACGCAATGCTGCGTGATGGTGTGCGCATGGTTTTGGAAGCGCATCCTGGCTTTGAGGTGGTGGGTACGGCCGACAACGGGCGAGATGCAGTCCGGCTGGCTGAGGAGCTGTGTCCAGATATTGCGGTTCTGGATGTTGCCATGCCCGAACTGAATGGCATGGAAGCAACCCGGGCGATCCGCAGCCGCAGTCCCGAAACAGAAATTGTTGTGCTGTCGATGCATGAAGGCGAAGAATACCTCCGGGAAGCGCTGCGGGCGGGCGCGGCAGGATATGTGCTTAAGCGGGCGGCGGCCAAAGAGTTGGTCGGCGCGATCAATGCGGTGCGGCGCGGCGATAAATACCTGGACCCAGCGCTGACCCATACTCTGATCAGTGATTATGTGCGGCAGGTCGAGCGCGGCGAAGACACGCCGGATTCGCTGACCGACCGCGAGCTGGAGGTATTGAAGCTGGTTGCCGAGGGCAATACCAACCGGCAGATTGCGCTCCAGCTTAACATCAGCATTAAAACCGTTCAAACGCATCGGGCTAATCTGATGGACAAACTGAACCTGCATGACCGCACGGAGCTGGTGCGGTATGCTATTCGCCGCGGTTTGATTCAGCCGTAGTGTTCAACAAGGCTCCATTGTTTTATTCTCGGTCGCGGCTGCCCGGTTAACGTAGGGGCGGGTTCGTGTGCTGCTCCCGCCGCATGTCGTGGAAGCACAGGGTGAGGATGGCTGGATTGCGCAAGCTAGGTGTTGCCCTTCTGCTGTGTTGCGTGTGTGTTGGCTGTGGTGTTACGGCCGTGCCGCGTACCGACGACGCGCCGCAAGCGGTCACGGCGCCAAGTGGACGTTCCTCGGCAGCGCCAATCGCTGTGGCTCCAAGCCGCTCCGCTAACTCCTCGCAGCAAGCCCGCTTTTTCATTGTCGACAAGCTTGTGCGCGCCCAACAACTGGCGGGCATCGATCTGCATGTGCGCTATCTGGAGCAGGTGGCCGGAGCAGTGGTGCTGCATGTCTCCTTTTATAATAACCGCGGCGAAGATCTCGCGTATGTCAGCGGGGCGGATGTGAATGCGGCGCGGCTGGTCGGGGCTGCGACCTACCCCCTTTCGGCGCATAGCTCCTCGCTGGCAAGCGGTATCGATCCGGATCGAAGCTGGCTGAGTGGCGGCGCCAGCGTCGGGACGTTAACCTTCGCGGGCGCTGAAGGCTCGGCCTACACCTTGCAGTTTCCGGGATTTCCCGATGTTGCTTTCACGCTCGATCAGCCTACTGCATCCCTGCCTGACGCCGCGCCTCCCCAAAACGGCGTGTACACCTATAACTTCGAGGCCCGCAGCGACCGCCTTGAAAACATTGTGCTGCGCATCGAGCAGGCGGAGGTCGCGGACGACGCATTGCTGTTAACGGTATCGTTCGTTAACGAAAATCCCGATGATATCTCGTTTAGCTCAACCGTGACTGGCCGTGATGCGGTGCTGTTTGACGGCTTGTGGCAGCAATACCGGCCCGGGCAAGTTGAACAAACGTTGGATCAAGGCATTCAACCTCCTGGGGATATTTGGGGCGAGGGTGAGGCGAATACCGGTGTTTTGACCTTTCCCCGGCCGACGGCGGGTGAGGTGGTGTTGCTGCGCTTTCCCTCCTATCCCTTGATTCGTTTACCGCTCCAGCCGAATGCGGTCGCGGCTCCCGCGACTGACAGGGATCTGCCGCCCAGCGTCACGCCCCGCCCAACGCCTACGCCCTTGCCCACGCCCACCCCGCTGTCCGGTGAGGCGCTGGCGCGTCAAGAAGCACAAGCCGTCTTACAAGCCGCGGCGGCTGCGTTAGCTGCCGGTGATCGGGCCTCGTATCTTGCGCAGTTCGCTCCGCCACTGCAAGCCGCTCAAGCCGAGATATTCGACCGCAGCGCCTTGTTGCCGATTACCGACCTGAAGCTGGAGCTTGGCGACGGGCCCCAAAACGGGCTGCCGAACGGCGACAATGAGCTGCGTGGGCTGGAGGCTGAGCTGTCGTATCGGGTACAAGATGCGGATCCGCTGTTTAGCTCGCCGCTGGAGTACACCCTCCGCCGCGACATAGCCGGGCAAGCGGGACGTTGGCTGATTACGGAAGTGGGCGGAAAGCTGCCTTTCTGGGCGTATGGGCCAACTGCTGCTACCAAGTCCGGTTCATTCTGGATCTTTTATCGGCCGGAGCTTGCCGCTGAGCTGCCCGCGATTGAACGTGAGGCTGAGGCAGCGTTTGCCCGTGTGGATCAAGCCCTGCCCGGCCGAGCCGATCCGGTCAATGTGATGCATATTACGGCGACCGAAGCAGAGTTTGCGGATCTGACCGGGCGGAGTGCCAACCAGTTCTTGGGCGTTGCTTCGTCGCGCTACCAGATCAACAAGCAAGGTATCACCATCACCAGCCAGGCCTTTTATATTAATGGCGCAGCCTTTCGCAATGATCCCCAACAAGACCGCCAGCTAACGATTGCGCATGAGCTGACGCATCTGGTGTTGTCCTCCCAAACTATGCCGTACACGCCGGCATGGGTTTCCGAAGGCGCGGCGATGTTTATCACCCGGGATTTCGATACGCAGGTGGTTGCCGACTGGTACCGTGAGCAAGGTCCACAAACGCTGGAGCTTGCGGCGTTGACGAGCAAAACGTCGTTTGGAGAGGGCGATCATGCCGCTGAACAAACGTCGCTTGATTACGCCTATTCAGCCTACCTCGCCAAATATCTGATCGAAACCTATGGTCAAGCGCGCTTTCTCCAATTTTACGACTCGTTTGCCGACGTTCCATTCGAGACAATCAGAGGTCAGCTGCCGCGCTCCGGCGATAAGGTCAGCTTTTCGCAGTCGATGGGTGCGCTTGCGCAGCAGGTCACGCCCGACAAAGTACAGGCTGCATTTGGCGTCGATCTCCAAACGTTGGAGCGGGACTATGAGGCGTGGCTCGGGCAGCAATTGCCGCGCTAAGCATGGGCACTGCGGCGAATGCTTGCAGGGACTTTTGAGCAGCCACGCGACGGCTGGATTGCTCCGTTAAAACGGCTTGGAGCGGCCAAAACTTGGCATAACGGTTGCTATACAATGCAGCGATGGGTCTTCCATCGCTGCATCGGTTTATCGCTGGAGCTTCCAATGAAGAAATGGCTTGATCTTTTCAAAAATACCTTTAGCGAGTTTTCGGATGACAATTGCGCGCGCCTGGGCGCATCGCTGTCGTACTACACGCTGAGCTCGTTGATCCCGTTGTTGCTGGTGATCGCATCCGTGTTGAGCATCTTTCTGACGTCCACCGAAACTGGCCAACAATACCAGCAGCAGGTTATCGATTATGTGGCCGGCGCTATCCGCAGTGAGCAGTTTGCGGAACAATTAACCGAGAGCTTGACTGGCGCGCAAGAGAGTCAATCCTCGGGCGGCGTGATCGGCACGGTGGTCGGTTTTCTGACGCTGCTGCTGGCCGCCTCAGGCGTTTTTGGCGAGCTTGATGCCGCTTTCAATATTATCTGGGACGTTCCCAAAGATCGGCAGCCATCGGGCGTTTGGGCCTTTATCAAGTCGAAATTCTTCTCGTTTACCCTGGTGCTTGGCGTGGTCTTTCTGCTGCTCGTATCGACGCTGTTGACCTCAACCCTGAACATTATTTTGAACGCGCTGAGTCTTGGTCCGGCCTGGCTGTTCAGTGTGATCAACTTTTTTGTCACGCTCGGCATTATCTCGTTCGTCTTTTCGGTGCTCTTCAAATATCTGCCTGATGTTGATGTGCAATGGCGGGATGTGTTGACGGGTGGCGTGATTACCGCAGTGCTGTGGACGATCGGCCAATACTTGATGAGCTTTTACTTCTCGTTCTCGTCGAGCTTTTCGAGCTACGGCATTATTGGCAGTGTGCTCGCGTTTTTGGTGTACGTGTACTATTCCAGCCAGATTTTGTTTCTGGGCGGTGAGTTTACCCAGGTGTACGCGCGCAGTCATGGCAGCATGGCTGCCGAAAATAATCCGGGGGCAACGGGTATCACGCCGGAGGCAGCCCTGATGGTGCAGGCTGCGGCTTCCGGGTCACGACGACGCCAGCAGCAAGTGGTCTCCTCCAAGGACCAAGAGCTGGCCGCGGCCAAGACCAAACAATACGCCGCGGCGACGACGGGTGGCATTATTGGGCTGTTGGCCGGTGCGGCGATTGGTGGCGCAGGGCTGATCGTGGGGCTAGCCCGCGGCGTGGGCAAGTTGCGGCGTGGCTAGCTTGTGCGTTGTGCTTTGGCGGCCTGTCAGCTTATCACGCTGGCAGGTCGCTTTGCGTTGCTCGCAAACCTCAGATCGCGAGGTAGGCAAACATTGGCAGGGTAAGCAGCGAAAAGACAAAGGTGGTGAAAACAGCAGTGCTGGTAAGCTCGACATCCAGCTTGTACTGATTGGCGTAGGCAATCGCGATCACGATTGCCGGTAGCGCTGACTCAAAAATAACCACGAAGCGGGCCTGCGGATCAAGGCCAAACAACGTGGCCAGCACAATGGCCACCAGCGGCGCGAAGATCAGCTTGATCGCATTTACCGACAGCACAGAGCGTAGATACTGCGAGAAATCGCGGATCGTGATCGTCATGCCCAGCGCCAACATCGTCAACATCACCGTGGCAGAGCTCAGAAAGCCTAACGTTCCTTTGAACGCCTGGGGAAAGTGTCCGCCATGGGTTTCCGGCCAGAACAACAAGCCCAGCAACAGCGCCACAAACGGCAGAAAGCGGAACAATCCAACCAGCGTTTGCTTGACGGTAAACACTTGCTTTTCACCATAGGCCGCCGCCACAATGGTCACGACCGTAAGCAAGGGGATAAGCGTCCCGATCTCGCTGTACAACGCTGCCATGCCAACTGTTTGACCGTATGCCGCGGGATTGCTTTTGGCTAGCGCGCCAAAGATAGGTGTGCCAAAAAAACCGGTTGAGCCACACATGCTGGTGATAACGACCGCGCCCGCCGTTGCTCGGCGCAGGCGCAGGCGCCGGGCAATAAACGCTGCTACAGCACCCGAGCTGCAGATAACCAGCACGGCGATCAGGGGAATCTTAAGGAGCTGCCAGGAAAACTGTTGAATATTCATCAGCCCGAGAAAGACTGTGGCCGGCAGTGTAAGGTTGACCACGGCTTGGTTGAAGATCGTGACGGCTTGGTCGCGCGGCAGGATGTTGCGCCAGCGCACAAGCAAGCCCAGCCCAACCAAAAGAAATATTTGAATAAGAATGCCGACAACATCGCCCACGCCGCGCTCCTTCTCGGCAGCAGTTAACCTGAGCCGCCGTACGTTCGCTCGCTACCATGTGCTTCAACGTTTGATTGTAGCAAGCGCTAAGCGTGTCAGCAGCAGCCATGCAGACTAACCTGCCCCTCGCACCTGGGCTATGCTCAAACCAGGATGGTTTGCTGCGGTACAAGGCACGGGGTGCAGCAACCCGTGCCATAGCGCTTATTGGAGGAGTCGCGCCCGTTTTCTCATTCGGGCTACCGTTGTTGGAGCAGAGCCGTCCAAGCAGGAAGCTTGTTCGACGTTCGAGCTCCGGAACAGCGCATTGCTGTATCACGTTCCACGCTCGTTCGTAGGGTGGCACGAATGCTGCTACTGCTGAGACCCATTGTGCGCGCACCAGTTTCGGCGCGTGCTTAACAAGGAGGGATGTATGCGTAGGAAATTAGTAACCTGGAGCTTGCTTGGAGCGCTGGCCCTTGGTTCGTTGACTGCCTGTGGCGGTGGTGGCGGTGGTACCGGCGGTGGCACCGGCGGCACGGGTGGTACAGGCGGCACGGGTGGCACCGGCGGCACGACCGGCGGCACCGCTACAACGGCAACCGCTGGTACGACCGGCGGCACAGGTGGCACAGGCGGCACGACCGGCGGCACCGCTACAACGGCAACCGCTGGTACGACCGGCGGCACAGGTGGCACG
>JADDQF010000031.1:0-22204 GCA_016781505.1 bacterium | reverse complement strand
GAAACGAAAGGCGTGGCGCTTCATGCGCCACCCGCATAGAAGTGTGCTTAATCAGGAGGTATGTATGCGTAGGAAATTAGTAACCTGGAGCTTGCTTGGAGCGCTGGCCCTTGGTTCATTGACTGCCTGTGGCGGTGGTGGCGGTGGTACCGGCGGTGGTACCGGCGGTGGCACCGGCGGCACAGGTGGCACGGGTGGCACAACGGGCGGTACAGGCGGCACCGGCGGCACGACCGGTGGTGATGCGGCCGCGTCACCGAGCGCTGGCCCCTAGTCGCTCGTTAGACTAAATGAAAAGCGGTGGCGTGTTATGCGCCACCGCTTTTCGTTGCCAATCATGTATCTAAAGCCCTAATGCACGCTGTCGCCGGACTGGTTCTGCCCGCCGCTGGAGGCGTTGCAGTTCAATCGCTGTGATAAGTCGCGCTGCAACATCGGCTGGTTGGCCGCGAGCGTCAACAGGCGCAAGCAATCCGGCGCGCTGATAGTAGGCTGCCAGCGGAGCCGTCTGCTCTTCGTAAACAGCCACCCGCTTTAAAATGACTGCTGGTGTATCGTCGGGACGTTGGAATAATGCACCGCCGCAGGCAGGACACGCTGGGCACGGGGCTTCCGGTTTTACCGTAACAGGCGCGTTACAAGTCCGGCATTCTCGGCGACTGCTCATCCGG
The DNA here is from genome assembly GCA_016781505.1 of bacterium. GTDB lineage: Bacteria > Chloroflexota > Chloroflexia > Chloroflexales > Kallotenuaceae > LB3-1. Next base: position 21,533 of record JADDQF010000031.1, on the reverse strand, counting down.
CGCACAACTTCTTCGCGCTCCAACAATGGCTGCAGCACGGCCGTTAATGGGCGGTGGAGTTCGCGCAGCATACGGTCAAGGCCAGTAGCTTGGGCGGTGGTCCGGGGAAACCCATCCAGAATATAGCCGCATTCGGCGGGCAGTGTTGCCATTCTGCTGCGGACCAGCGCGATCATCACCTCATCACCGACCAGCCCGCCGCTATCGATTGCCGCCTGTGCTTCCAGCCCCAGCGGGGTTCCCGCCGCGACCTCGGCTCGTAAGATATTCCCCGTTGACAGCGTCACAAGGGGATAACGTTTGCTTAGCAAGGCTGCTTGGGTACTCTTGCCAACGCCAGGGGGCCCGAGCAGGATGATGTTTACAGGCGTCATTGCCGTTCCTTTCACCGTAGGCTGCTTAGCACTAAGCACATCGGCAGTCGCCTCTGACCGCCGCATAGTACGACGTACTATAAAGGAATTTTAACTATTCGTCTAGGGTGGATCATAGCCTTTTGCCCACTTGACAACGGCCCGATCGTGCGGTCTAATATATGAGCAGTTGTTCAGGTGTTGAAGCATGGCACAAGTTCTTCCGTATTCATCCGTGGAGTTTCCCGCTGCAGCCTTGGCTGCACAAAGCCTGGTGACGGCCACAGATAGCGAGCGTCTGGCCCAAACTTTCAAAGCCATGGCGGACCCGACGCGTGTGCGTATCCTACATGCCTTGGCTCTCGCCGAGCTGCCGGTCTGCGAACTTGCTCGGCTGGTTCAGATCAGCGAATCGGCGGTGTCACATCAGCTGGGCTTGCTCCGCGCACTGCGGGTTGTGCGCCGCCGCAAGATTGGCCGGCATGTGCTGTATGCGCTTGACGACGACCATATCCGTGACCTGATTGATGTTGGGCTCGCTCATCTTGCACATTCATAACCATGCACGATCTATTAACAAAACAAGACTGTTGTGCACGCGCTAGCTGTGACGAGTTGCAGCATGGCTGCTCTGGGCCGGCTCAAGCCAACCACGACCATGATCATGCCCATGCTGGCACACACCATCATCACGACGGCAGCACGCGGGCGATGATCTTCGCCTTGGTGTTGACCGCGACACTGATGCTGGTCGAGGTGATTGGGAGCTTTGTGACCGGTAGTTTAGCGTTGCTGGCGGACGCGGGGCACATGCTGACCGATGTTGCAGCGCTGGGCCTAAGCCTTGGAGCGGCGTGGCTAACCCAGCGGCCGGCTACTCGTCAGCGCACATTCGGCTTTCACCGTGCAGAAATTCTGGCCGCGTTGCTGAATGGCATGTCGTTGCTGGTGTTGTCGCTGTACGTTATTTACGAAGCGATCAGCCGCCTGTGGGCGCCGCCGGTTGTTGAATCCGGGCTGCTGCTCGTGATTGCCGCGGCTGGTTTGATCGCAAATGCGGTAGCCGGTGCAGTGTTACTGAGCTCGGCCGGCGCAAATCTTAATGTGCGCAGCGCGTATTTGCATGTGGTTGGGGACGCTCTGGGGTCGGTTGGGGCGCTGATAGCCGCGGGCTTGATGTATGTGTTCGGCTGGTATTTGGCCGATCCGCTGCTGAGTCTAGCCCTGAGCGTGCTGCTGATCTGGGGCGCGTGGCGGCTGTTGCGCGAGACCGTCGATGTGTTGTTGGAAGCTGCGCCGGCGTCCGTGGATGTTGCGGAGGTTCAACGTGTGCTGCAAGCGATGCCGGCCGTGACCAACGTTCACGATCTGCACGTTTGGAGCGTTGCATCCAACTTTGTTGCCCTGAGCGGCCATGTGCGGCTGGTGCATATGCCCATGGCTGAGTATGCGCAAATTCTGCAGGACCTGCGGCATGAGCTGCACAGCCGCTTTGGCATCGAACATGTAACCTTGCAGCTGGAGCCAGCGGAGCCGGCGCCGGCCACGGTACAGCCTCCTGCTCGCTAAGGCGTGTGCAGTAGCGGCAATACTTCGCGCTGGAAATCGTCTTCGGTCAGCTCGCCGATTTTGATAAAGCGAACCAGTCCGGAACGGTCCAGGACGAATGAGCGCGGCAGCTGCCGGGCAGCCCACTGCTTGGCTACCGCTCCTGTATCATCCAACAAAATTGGATAGGCTACCTCGTACTCCTTGACGAACTCTGCCACAGCATCCCGCGAGTCCTGGAACAACGTATCAACGCCGAGGACCTGAAGGCCAGCGGCTCCATGTTGCGCTTGCCACTGCACAAGACGTGGTGTCTCGCTCACACAGGGCGTGCACCAGGTTGCCCAAAAATTAACAATCACAACCTTGCCCTGCTGCTGTGACAAGCTAACGCTGGCGTCGTCCAAGGTTGGGAGCGTAAACGGGGGCGCCGCCGTTCCCAAAGTTACAGGTGGGGGAGCGGTGCTGCCGCACGCTGTCAACGCTAAGAGTAGACTTAACACCAGTGCTGAATACCATTTTCGATGTACAATATGCATTCGATTACCTGCAAATATGGTGACTACCTCGCTTGATTCTAGCATGAGCGTAGCCTTTTGGGAGATAACAGATGGTCCGACAAGTCCGTGCGCTAGCCGTTGTATTGACGCTGGCGCTGCTGATTGGCTGCGGCCAAGCCACCACCGGTGGTTTTGGCGATGTTGCCAACCAGCCGCATGAGCATACTGATGACGCGGCACATACCAATCAACAAGCAGCGGCCAGTGCTGGTACCCATGCACTTCAGCCTGTGCTTGCCACCTCGGAGCTGGTGGTTGGTCCTAACCGACTGGCCCTCGGTTTACTGGAAAACAACGTTCCGCTCAAGGATGCAGCGCAGACCAAAGTACATGTGCGCTACTATAAGCTGAACGGCAACCAGGCCACGTTGGTTGCGGAAGAGGAAGCTCGTTATTTTGGTGAAGGATTGGGTGACCGTGGAACCTTTATCGTCAATCCTGCCTTTGACACCGCTGGTACGTGGGGGCTGGAGGTGGTTGCCGAACGTCCCGGTCAGTCGGCGACTAATCACCGGATGAGTCTGGACGTGCAGGCTAAAGGCAACGCAGTCGTCGTTGGCGCGCCGGCACCCCAAAGCAAAACGCCAACCGAGCGGGAGGTCGCCGACCTCCAACAGATCACATCAGACAGCGAGCCGGATGCGCGCTTGTATCGCATGTCGGTAGCTGAGGCTGTGACCAGCGGCAAACCCAGTCTGATCTTGTTTGCAACGCCGGGGTACTGCCAAACGGCTGTGTGCGGGCCAGGCGTGGATGTGCTCAGCAAGTTGGTCGATACATTTGGCGACAAGATCAATCCCGTACATGTTGAGGTGTATCAGCTGCCCTACGACGCCGGCAAGCAGGTGCCGGCCATGGCCGAGTGGGGCTTGCGCACCGAGCCGTGGCTGTTTCTGGTCGATAAGGACGGCAAAATTGTCAACCGGTACGAGGGTGGCATTACCTTTGACGAGCTTGAGCCAGCCGTCGCCAAGCTGATCGGCGACCAATCCTAGTCCCGATCCGCGCTGAGCTTCGTTCCAAGCGGTACTGCCCAGCTGTACCGCTTGATCGTCCATGGATCTGCCTGAAGCAGGGAATGCGGGGCGTAGATACTTGCGTGTATCAGCGCCATGAAGTGTACCCTACACGCAGCACGCCAAGGTGCTTGCCGGCGAAGTGGGCTTAGCCTTTCCGGCCAAACTGGCGCTCCAGCTGCGCCTGACTCAGCAGCAAAACGGTTGGTCGGCCATGGGGACAGGTGCGGGGAAAGGCACAGCGTTCAAGTTGCTGCAGGAGCTGGCGCATTTCTTCATGCGCCAGCGTTTGACCTGCCCGCACCGCCGAATGGCAAGCGATTGTGGTCAGCATCTTCTCGCGCCAATCATCCGGCGTTGCGCCACTGGTGTCGTCCAAATGGTCTGCCAGCTCATACAAAGCTGCGGCGATCTGCCCTTCGCGTAAGCCATGCGGCACGGCGCGTACTCGCAGCGTGCCATCGCCAAAAGCCTCGACCTCAAAGCCCCAGGTTGTGAGGACTTCCGTATGGCCGAGCAACAGCGTCCCGACGGCCGGTGGAACATCGACCGAAACCGGCAGCAGCAACTGTTGGCGGTCGATTGGTTGCGTCCCCTGCTCACGCATCAGCTTTTCAAAGACCACACGTTCGTGCGCGGCGTGTTGATCGACGAGGTACAGCCCATCGGGCGCTTCCGCCACGATGTAGGTTTCGCTGACCTGTCCTACCACGCGTAAGGGCGGCAAGCGTGTCGGTTGCGCTCCCGCAGGCTGGACCGACGGGCGCTCTGGCGCTGGCATGGACTCGGGTACACGTGGTAATACGCCGACAGAGCCAGGAATTGCGCCCAATCGTGGTTGTGTGACGGGCATGTCCGCCCCAGGCATCTCCGCTCCGACCTCGTCGTCTGGCTGCGGCATCACGGTTGAAGGCGTGTCCGGTGCTGAAAACGGAGCAGAACCCACATCCTGATCCGCAACCGATGGTTCGGCAACCGAAGCCGGCGGCGTGTACAAGGCCGGTTGCGACCAAGCAGCGCTGCCATTTGATTCGCGATGCGTGCCTACCTGCCGCAGCTCGATCCGGCGCTGCAGCGTTTCGGCGGCCCGCGTACCCGGTAGCGCCAAATCTTGAATACCGGTCTGCTCAGCCAAGGCCGCTCGTACCGCACGGCCAAGCAGAGCGTGCACTTGTGGCTGGTACAAAAATTTTACCTCAGCCTTGGTAGGGTGCACGTTAACGTCGACCGCACCCGGATCGACCTCGATATTCAGGATCGCAAGCGGATGTCGGCCCTTCATCAATAGGTTGTGATACGCTTCCTCGATCACATACACCAGCGGCCCACTTGCTCGCACCCAGCGCTTGTTAACAAACAGATGGATCGACGACCGCGCGGAACGGGTCAGCGAGGGTTGGCTGACATAGCCCTGAATGGACGTGCGCTGTTCCCCTTCGCCAGCGGCATCCGCCACCGCGATCAGCTGCCGGGCCACGTCAAGCCCGTACAGCTCCATGATCGCATCCAGCAGTTGACCGGTGCCCGGCGTTTGCAAGCTCAGCCGGCCATCGACCAGCAGCGTCCACTTAATTTCTGGATAGGCCAGGGCATAATGCTCGATCACGGTGCTGATCTGCGCCGATTCAGTTGCTTCCGAGCGCAAAAACTTCAACCGAGCGGGCGTATTGTAAAACAAGTTTTTGATAACAAAGGTTGTGCCGGGCGAGCCACCACGGGGCGTACGGCTTTGTACCTCGCCGCCGGCAATCCGCAGCTCGACGCCGGTATCGGCCTCGGCAGTGCGTGTCGTGCACACAACCTGACTGACCGTGGCGATTGAAGGCAACGCTTCGCCGCGAAAACCGAGCGTATGCACATCAAAAAGATCTTCGGCGCTGCGCAGCTTGGAGGTGGCGTGGCGCTGAAATGCAACTTCAACTTCGTCGGCCGGAATGCCGGAGCCATTGTCGCTGATGCGAATCTCGCGCTGACCGCCACTCCGAATTTCTACCCTGATATCGGTTGAGCCTGCGTCGATCGCGTTCTCGACCAGCTCCTTGACCACCGATGCAGGGCGCTCAACGACCTCGCCAGCCGCAATTTTGGCAGCTACATCTGCTTCCAGCACCCGTATCGGCATAACATTCCTCAACTCACACAAGAAAATATGTTCGTATTATAACATATCGTAAAAGGGCGGCCCGGCACCTGCGCACGAGCAGGTACGGGTAGCTTCGCTTAGGGAGCGGCTGATGCGGCTGGGGGCACAAGCGTAGCGGTCGCGCTTAGGGGCGTCGGGGTGCCTCCGCCGGTTGGCGTAAGCGTGGGTGGTGGCGCGGCGACAGGCAGCTCGGAAGCACCTCCACCGGCGATCACCAGGTAATAGTACGCGCCAAAAATAACCGCAGCCAACAGCAGGGCGGTGGCAACATACAGCAACAACCAGCGCAGCGGCTTGCCTGCCTGGTTGGGCTGAATCTGGGGCTGAACCACGGCTGCTCGCGGAGCGCGCCGGTCGCCTCTACGTCGGTCGCTTGCGGGCGACAGGCCATAGGCCGACTGAAGCTTTTGGGTTCTGTGCTCAACCGGTTGCGTAGCCACGGCTGCTGGTGCGAATTCGGCGGTCGGCGACGAGTTAGTCTGCGCATTCCGCTGAGTCTTGAAGGTAAGCTCAGCCACTAAAACCGCCACAATCGTGATGTTGTCGGGACCACCACGATCATTGGCGAGCTTGATGAGCCTGGCGCAGGCATCCTCAAGTGGCACTCTGGACACAGCCAGGGCGATCTCGCTGGCATCGACCTGGCCGTGCAGCCCATCGCTGCACAGCACCACGATGTCGTCCTTCAGGAGCGGCTCGCGAAACGTATCGACTTCGATTTCGGGACGGTGCCCAATTGCGCGGGTAATAATGTTGCGATATGAGCTTTCGCGGGCCTGCGCCTCGGTCAACATTCCGGCCGCAACTTGCTCCGCCACAAACGAGTGGTCACGCGTGATCTGGCGGGGCTGGCCATTACGGATCAGATAAGCGCGGCAATCACCGGCGTTCACAATCGTGACCGCATCATCACGAAACAACGCCGCGACGCCGGTCGTGCCCATTTTGCCGCTGCCCTGTTCCCAAACAACCTGGTTGGATGCTTCAAAGGCGGCGATCAGGGCGGCTCGCGCATCCGCATTGTCGCTGCTGTAAAAGTGCGCTATGGTCGTCTTGACCGCCAGATCACTCGCCACTTCGCCGCTCGCAAAGCCACCGATCCCATCACACACCACAAACAAGGCGCCCGCCGCGGCGCGCTCTCCACCGACTTCGACTCCGTAACTATCCTCGTTGTGGTCACGCGTCTTGCCAGCGTCGGTCCTTGCGGCATGGCGCAACTGCATAGTGGCTCCGTGTGCGCTGCAGATGGTTGGTCATAACGGCTCAGCACGCAGTATCGGGACAACATGCGCGTACGGCCCGAATGCCCGCCAGTATAGCATAGCCGATCAGGGGCGGCAACACATGCACGGTCTTCCCGCAGCGCTTATAATCGTTGCCCCAGTTATAATGGTGACGCATTGGCGGCTGGCAGCGGTACAAAACAAGGAAACATACAGCTATGAAGTATGTAGTCGGCGTCGACCTGGGCGGCACGCAGCTGCGGGCGGTTTTGATCGACCGAGATGCTGATCTTTTAGCCTATCAGCGTACAGATACGGCGGCCGAATGTGGTCCAACTGCGGTGATCGCGCAGATTGAGCAGCTGATCACAATGGTAACTGCGCAGGTCGACCGGCAGGATGTGGTCGGGATTGGTGTAGGAACGCCCGGTCCACTCGATCCCTTCGACGGCATTGTTTTGGAAGCGCCCAATCTAGCCGGCTGGATCAACGTGCCGCTAAAGGCGTTGCTGCAGGAGCGCACCGGCTTGCCTGTTACCGTCGGCAACGATGCCAACGCGGCCGGATTGGGCGAGTGGCGCTTTGGCAGCGGGCGCGGCTGCCAAGATTTTGTGTATGTCACGATCAGCACGGGTATTGGCGGCGGCGTAATCGCGCAAGGCAAGTTGCTGCTGGGTAGCAAAGGCATGGCCGGCGAGGTCGGCCACATGACGATTCAAATGGATGGACCGTTATGCGGCTGTGGTAATTTCGGCTGTTGGGAAGTGGTTGCTTCGGGCACTGCGCTGGCCAGGACGGCGCAAGGTGCCTTGGAACGCGGACACCAATCGCTGATCAAGGAGATCGCTGCCAGTTCACCTGTTGAAGGCTGGCACATTGCAGCAGCGGCCGAACGTGGTGATACGCTCGCCCAAACGTTGATGCGGCGGGAAGGCGAGCTGATCGGCGTCGGCTTGGTCAACTTGCTGCACCTGTATTCTCCCGAGCGCATCGCGCTCGGCGGTGGCGTGACCAAGAGCATAGCCCACTGGGAGCCGTATATGCGGAGCGTGGTCGAAGAACGTGCCATGCTGCCGTATCGGACGGCAACCATCAATCTGGCAACGCTGGGTGACAATGTGGGAGTGATTGGTGCCGCGGCTTTGGTGCTCTAACCTGGAGCGGAGCCGCTGTTAAGCAGCGCGACGGCCAGACTAGCCGCCCTTGGCAGGCCCATCAACAACGTACTGGGGGTAGATGCTCAAGCCCATGGCTGCATAGCGATCGCTTGTGGCAAAGTGTTGTTTGCCGCTGGCCCACGTATGTTCCTCCCCTGGCTGCTGCAGTGCCTGATCAACAGTTGCGGGAAACGTTTTAGCAGCAACAAGCCCAATCCATAAGCCGCTCGTCGGCAACGGATTGGGCTTTGAACGGCAGCTGCGCTTCGGTGGTTAGGCTGCTGCGGTCTCAGCATCGCCACTGCGCGCTCTGATCTCAGCCGCAATCTCAACCCAGTCTGCAACTGTTTCGGGCTTGTCCGACTCATACCCCAGAAACGCTTCAACGTCGGCCCACTCCATCCCGCCCACAACGGCTCCGTATTTAGCAAAGAAGCGACGTTCAGCGTCCTTTGGCGTCTTGGGCGCATTGTTAGCCCGGACTTCCTCGGTTGGAAAGGCCGAAACATTGGAAGAACCGTTGGCCTGCCGGGTGGCAGCAGGCTGTTCCTCCTCAGCAGCCAGTTCGGGATACAAGGTAGCAATGGTTGCGGGGTATTCCTGATTCAGATGCAGATGGCTCGGACGGGGTGGCTTGTTGATGGGCGTGATGGTACGCCGGGCGCCATTGCGCTCGACCAGCAAGACCGCGTCGGCCTCGTAGCTGATATTTGCGTCTGCCAGCACATCTAGCCCTACGTCCTTCAGCGCTGAGCCGTTGCTTTGATATTTCTTGGCCAGATGACCAATGATGATGATATGGAAACCGGCCTGCTTCAGCTCGGTGAGGCCGGTGTAGATCGCCTGCATATTCCGATTGATCGAGGCATGTTCGTCGTAGGAGAGCGAGGTTTTGCGATCCGTTTCAGCTCCGGCGCGCTGCTGTGCGTACTGCCGCATGGCCTGCAAAACTTTGGAAATACTGTCAAGAATGACCGTGTCGCCAACTTTGCCGACGCGCTTAATCTCGCGCATCGCGTCCAACAGCTGACGCAGCGACAGCGTTTGCACCGCTTGGATATCACGATGAACGCCCGGCTTATTCAGCAGGCTTTGTGATGCGCCTTCGGTGTCGAGCACCCACACGGTGCCACTCCGCCGTGCACTTGCGGCCAGATGCGATTTGCCAGCACCTGCTTGGCCAGTCAGAATAAAGAGCGACCCAGTGCGCAGTTGGTCGAGGCGCTGAAACATGAGGCGAAACTCCTTACAATCGTAGATACTCGAACTCGTGTGCTACTTTGGCCTGAAGTATAGCACATACGTTTCACCTTGTCTAGTTTGAAATCAATCGCGCCCTACACAACTTAACCCGGCTCAAAAGTTGGGGTGCGCATGGTGCATGGGTAGCTACGATGCAGACTGGAGTTCATCGTCAAGCGCAAGGCCACGCGCGCGCAAGGCAGCGCTCAGCTCGGCCCGCGCCTCCGGCGCAATTCGGACCAGTGCAGCCGAAGGTCGGTATTCGTCGGCCAGCAGCGGGGCAAGCTCCGGAAAAGCCCGCAGGTCGGCTAGTACATCGTGGGGTAAGCGCAGCAATAAAGGCTGCTCGAAGGTTACTTCGGCGACAGGTAAGGACCACAGCTTGAGCCGGGCCACAAGCTCGGCTGGCAGCTCCCCGGCATACAGGCGCAACCATTTGATCAGGCCGGTTAGCCCATCGGGTGTGCCCTTAACCGCTGTTCGTACCCGTTCGGGTGTTAGCTGAAATGCACCATCGGCCAGCGGCTCGGCGATGCGTCTGAGCGCCAAGGGCAACAGCAGGTGGTTGGCAACGCCGGATTGCGTAATCAAGCCGTCCGCCGTTACCTGCAACAGGGGCCCCACCTCTCCCAGATAGTTGATGGTGAGGGGAATTTCGCCAAGACCGGCCAAAACTCGCTCCACCTCGTTGGCTTCCGCTAGTAACAGCCGCGTCGGCCCCAAGCGCCGGACCACAAACGGCGTCAGCGCAGGTGTGGCTTGGAGTTGATCAAGGATTGCGGCGGAGCCTTCGAGCAGCACAGCTTGCTGCAAAATCCGTACCTGTTCAAAGGCGCTGCTCCATGCTTCCACCGTGTAACGCACATTTTGTGGCAGTGGTTGCGCGCCACGTTCTTCCAAAAAACGGATCACGTCGGCAACCACTACTCCGCGCAGCACAGCAGCATACAGCGCAGCCTGCGTTAGCTTGTATTCGGCAACCTCAGCCAGCCGCACCTGCTCGGCAACAGCGGTTAGCCGCTCCAGCGTGGCTTGGTCGAGTGGCGGCAGCAGCAGCAGACTGTAGGAAGGCTGCACAATCAGGCGGCCGCGAACCGCAGGTTGCGCGGCCGGTAGGGGAGCTACGTCTACGGCGACTGTTTGCGCTGGCGGTGTTGGGCCATTTTCAGCATTAAGCTGCTGGAGGGCATCCAAGACGGGGCCGGGCGCAAACAGCACAGCTCCCGGCCCTAGATCATACAGCCCAGCCAGCGTTCCATCCATATGCGGCTCGGAAAACAGCAGTCCACGAGCGGTCAAGCGCGCACACAGCTCTTCAAAATTCCGGGTCGTGGGTGCGATCCGATCGATGGTTTCACGGACGCGTGGCGGACCAACCTTGTCGATCACGCCGCGCTCAAGCAGCGCCTCGGCAAATGCGGCTTGGGGGAGGCGACCTCCGGCCTGGACGATCACGTCCAGCACTGCCCGTTCACCTGCGGCCAGCGTCGCAATCATCCGCCGCAGTTCTGACGGCTCTAACAACCTGCCCGCCAGGCCGGCAATCAGTTCGGGCCGGCGCGGGCTGCTTAGCGGGTACTCGCGGGTACGAGCCATGGTGCGCAGGCTATTGAAGCTGTACAGCGACAAAATATCGTCAGGACGCATAGTTTAAGCGTGGTGGGGGGCTGCTGGTATGATACGCACAGTGGTGCCTGTGAACGTGAAGCCGCTACACCATGCACGTAAAGCTGTTGTGCGCATCGTCAACGCCATAAAAGTTGCTGCCGTCGGCCAGCATGGAGCCCGCCCGCAAGCAGATGCACGCCCCATAGCACCAGCCCCAGGCTGACGAGGCCGCCCGCTGTAACCAGGATCCCGGATTGGCCGAGGAGACCGGATACCCAGAGCGGGCTGGCAAAGATGCCCAGGAACAGCAGGGCTGCCACGACGCCACATAACAGCAGCGGCGCGAGCGCAACCTCGAGCGCATAATGCCGGGTGCTCACCAAGGTGTACAACATGCCCAGGCTTACTCCCGCCAGCAGCACAGCCTGGACCACTTTGGCCGGCAAGATCGTGTCTTCCACCAGCAACGTGTCCGAGAATAGCCCGGAATTGCCGCGTTCGAGCAGGCCTTCGATCAACAAGAAATAGATTACAAACAGCAGGTAGCCAAGCCAGACGGCGGCGTAATGGCGCGGCCACCAGCGATGGCGCAGGCCATAGTAGAAGATCAAGGGGGGCAATGCGAGCAAGGCTCCACCGCCGAGCAGCAGCGCCCAAGTAATATCAAAGCGGCCCAACAGTGTAAAGCCTGCACCATCGCTGGGTGTGATTTGATACACCCGTTGCCAAAGTGGCGTCAACAGCATGGTCAGATGTCCAGCGAAGAGCAGCAACAGGTAGCGGAGTGAACGTTCGCGCCACAACAGCACCAGCGCGCCGAGATAGATCAACACGGTTACGAAAGCAAGCAGCGACATGAACAGCTCCTGCGGACGAACGATAGCACTCGATGGACCCAGTCCACGCTCAAACAATGGTTGCCGAGCTGGCTAGCTCGGACGTTATTCGTTGTCAGTGTACAACGCAAGCCGGCCGTTGCGATAGGTGAACAACTGCCCCGACAGCAGGTGCTCCTGGGCGCGCGCATCTGTCTCAACTTGAGTGCGCACTTGCATAAAGATGCGCGCATCGGCATCCGAAAAGGCGATCAGAAAGTCACGGGTGGGCACGGCAAGTACCATGGTCCCCGGAATTTGGGCAGCAAATGCGGTAAATAACTCCGGCAGCAACAGCCGCGTTGCATCATAGCCGTCACCACCGCTAAAGATCAGCAGCGCAGCTGTGCCTTTACCGATCATGCCCGGCTCAGGCTGCCAAGGTTTGCGGCGCAAATTCGTGATCGAGTGGGCCCACAATGTTGTTTCCGACACGCGCCAGCGCTGCAGGTGTTCTTCGTTGAGATAGGCGACGCGCTGCCCTTCGTCGATCACATAGGTGACCATCAGCTCCCCGACCAAGGGCCGGTACACCAGCATCGGCAAATCCTGCGACCGCACCTCATTCAGCAACGACATCGGCTTCAACATGGGCAGCACCCGACCCAGCAACACGCCCGGATCGTCCTCCGTTCGGTCGGGATACTGCTCCGTTAACACTTCGTCAAGTGCTTGCCAAACCTCGGGAAGCTGTTCCGGCGCACTGCGGTAGAGTGCATAAAAACTTTGGAGATCGCTGCTGACTTCCCGGCCAGCTACCCGTAAATGCAGCGTGAGATCGCTGACCCCGATCACCTCGACATCGGGGTTCGCAGCTAAATGTTGGGCGGCCGCCTGGGTAAATTCAGCCGGCAACAAATACAGTTCTTCAGCGCTCATGAACGTTAAGCTTCCCGTAGCGGCGTCTGCCAGGCTGCTTTCAAGGCGGCAAGCGGCTCGCGCACCACTTCGCTACCATGCACGCCATCGACACGCAGCACTGGCTCGGCTGTCACAAAGCCGATCAGCGCCACTTCCACGCCTTCCATCCGCATTCCAAAAGCCGCGCTGTCGTGTGGCCGGACCTCAACCAAAAAGCGCGATGGCGTTTCGCTGAAAAGCATAACCGCGTCGTTGGCGCTGTCATCGTCCTTGATCGCGCTGGCCAGGTCAAGGTCGAGGCCCAGGTTGCTGCCAAATCCCATTTCCGCGGCCGCCACGGCTAGCCCTCCCTCCGCCAGATCGTGACACGCTTGGATCAGTCCTGCTTGCATCACGCTGTGGAGCGCGCGAAAGGTCCGGCGGGCCTGGATCAAATCAACCTTGGGCACGTTCGCGCCAAGCTCGCCTTGCAGCAAAAGATAATGCGATCCGCCGAGCTCATTCCGGGTGCGGCCAACCAGGTACAGGAGATTACCTTCTGCTTGCAGTGTATTGGTCACCACCTGGCCTACGTTCGGCACAACTCCGAGGGCGGAAATCAGCAGTGTGGGCGGGATGGGCACGCGCTGCCCCTGTTCGTCACGGTACTCATTGTTAAGGGAGTCTTTGCCGGAGATAAAGGGCGTACTCCATGTTTTGGCCACATCCCGGCAGCCAACCGCCGCCCGTACCAAGCCGGCCAGCCGATCCGGTTCCCGGGGATCGCCCCAACAAAAGTTGTCCAGCAGCGACGTTTTGTAAGGGTCAGCGCCGACCGCCACTATATTGCGGAGCGCCTCGTCACAACACGCCAGCGCCATCCAGTACGGGTCGATCAGGCCGTAGCGCGGGTTAATGCCACAGCCAGTCGCCAGTGCTGCAGTGCCCGTATGCCGAACCTGGATAACGGCCGCATTTGTGGGCGCATCACCTTCGGCTCCGCCTAACGGGCCTTGCACCGTTCGCCCTTGCACCAGGTGGTCGTAGGTGCGCACGATCGGTTCTTTGGAGGCGATATTGGGATGCGCGAGCAGCGCATGCAGGGCCGCGCGTAAGGCAAGCGGGTCGGGGTCAGGCTCGGGCTCAAACCGTTGCGCCGGCGGCAGCCACACCGCTTCCATTTCGCGTTCTGGACGGCCATCGTGCAAAAAGGCCATCTCCAAATCTACCAGCACTTGTCCGGCATAGGTAACACGCAGCTGCCGATCGTCGGTGAATGCGCCAATCACGGTCGCTATGACCTCTTCGGCAGCACACAGCTCCAAAAAGGCAGCCAGCGTTGTGGGCGGCACCGCGAGCACCATGCGCTCCTGCGCCTCGCTTACCCAGATTTCCCACGGCTGAAGTCCCGCATACTTCACCGGCACGTCCGCAAGCTCGACGTGAACGCCCGTCCGCTCACCCATTTCGCCAACCGCCGACGAAAAGCCGCCCGCGCCGCAGTCGGTCAGCGCATGATACAGCCTTTGGTCTCGGGCTTGCAGCACCACGTCGATAACGCGCTTTTCGGTGATCGGATCGCCGATTTGCACCGCCGCACCAACCCGTTCGGCCGTTTGATGGGTTAGCTCTTCGCTGGAAAACGTGGCGCCATGAATGCCGTCGCGTCCGGTCCGGCCGCCGATAACCACCACGTGGTCGCCTGGCACAATGCCGGTCAAATGTTGATCCCGCCGCGACAGTCCGACCGTGCCGCAAAACACCAACGGATTGCGGATATAACCCTCGTCATACAAGACGGCACCGGCAACAGTGGGAATACCCAGTTTGTTGCCGTAGTCCCGCACTCCGGCGACCACGCCTTCGGCAATCCGCCGCGGATGGAGCACTCCTGTCGGGAGTTCGGAGTAGGGCAGCTCCTGCGGCCCAAAGCAAAGCACGTCGAGATTGGCAATCGGCTGGCCGGAAACGCCCAGCACATCCCGCACAACGCCGCCGACGCCGGTGTTTGCGCCACCGAACGGCTCCAGCGCCGAAGGATGGTTATGGGTTTCCACTTTGAACGAGACGGCGTCGTCGCCCACCGCTACGATGCCCGCATTGTCCACAAAGGCGGACATCAGCCAAGGCGGATTGATGGCGCGGGTCGGCTCGATCAGCAGTGTCTTCAGCAATCCGTCGATGGTTGGCGGTATATTCGGCTCGTCGTCCGCTATAGGTGGCGATGCCGAACGGTAATGGATGCGCGCTTTAAACGTTTTATGGGAGCAGTGCTCGGACCAGGTTTGGGCCAGCGTTTCTAGCTCGCCATCGGTTGGCTCGCGGCCGGCAGTACGAAAATACGCTCGAATTGCGCGCATCTCCTGTAGATCCAGCGCCAGGACGCCATCCCGACTGATCTGCATCAGCCTTGCATCGTCGGCATCACGCAGGGCTACGGCGGCGATACGGGCAGGCTGAGGTGCTGGGAGCTCGATCAGCTTGGCATAAAAGGAGGCACTGGCCGTTGTATCGTCGGGCAACGAGATCAACGTGGCTTCAACCAGATCATTCGCCAGCAGCTGATACGCCAGCGCTTCAACCGCATCGTACGGAAGAGGGCCGCGGAGATACACGCGGCGCAGCGTTCGTACCGCAACCAAGCCTCGAATACCGGCCCGATCAGCGCCAACTCGCACACTCTCGCCTTCGTTGTCGGTCACACCCGGCCGGTAGGCTACATCAATCGCCCACGTTGCGGCGGCATCAGTGGGCGTCATCGCATCAATGGGAAACGTTGCAGCCGTGTCCAGCACCGGATCGACCAGCAGTTCGCGGGCCAAACGCGCGCTGACCTGGTCGTCGACCGCGCCTGCCAACAGATACCGTCGCTCCTCGTACGCAGTTTCCAGCGCCAGGCCCAGGACCTCATGGGCGGCCGTAATCAGATCATAATCATCGGTCGGCTGAGCGGGACGAACGGCGACGAGGTAGACGGACATGCAGCTTCCTTACGTTAAAGATCACGCGTTGTATCTACTTGAGGCACAAGCTGCTCCCCGTATTACGGCGAACGAGTGCATGGCTCCTGCTTGTAGCTGCGATTGTACGCGAGCCAAGGAGCCCTGTCAAAGCTGGCGGTAGCGGTTTATGGTGCGCCGAAAATAGCCCAAATGATCGCGCTCACCCCTGCTCCAGCCGTGGAGGATATGAAATTGACCCAATCGTTGTCGAGCCACCGCCACCCCCTTTGGTAAACGGTTGCGGTGCCGCAGCGATGAACCGGCTGTTCCGTTTGGAGTTCGCAGTGCGCGCACCAGTTGACGCGCTGCACCGTAGCGCCGAGCAGGCTATCGGCGAGTGAGCCCGCGACGCCTCCCCCAAGGGCGGTTGGAATAACCCACACCGCTGCACCGTAGTCTCCAAGGCGTACCCCCACCCACCCAACAAGCCCGATCAGCACTGCTCCCGCGCATGTGGCTGCCAGGCCGAGCGCGGAGATACCGCCCGAAGTGCCGGCTGGTATCGGTCGGCCAGTAGTCACCAGCCGCGGTGCTTGGGGGCTCAGAGTCCCAACCTCGGTGGCCCACGTATCGGCTGTAGCCGCTGCCACGGCGCCAAGCGCAGCCGCAAACAAGCCAGGCCATGGCTGGATCGCGTAGAGCACGGCACACACCGCTGCTACGCCCCCATTCGCCAGCGCTTGGAACAGGTCGCGCTGCTCACCTTTGGCTGCGGTTGCGCCTATACGCTGCTGCTTGGTTGCACGGCGCCAATGGGACAGCAGCGAGGATGTTGCAAAAAACACAACGATCAGGGCACCCCAATGCCAACCGCCTAAGCCCGCGGTGGTCGTGCCAATGATGATGGCGCCGAACCAACCGCTGCGAGTCAGGGAATGCCGCCAATAGCCTAGCCCGCCAATCAGGAAGCTAAGGCCAAAGCTAAGCGCTAAGCGCAGCGGATCGATCGACATTGCGGTTCCGATCAGCGAGCTCACGAGGTTGATCCAAAAAGCCCGCATCCAAAGCGACAGTTGGCACGTAAGTTGCTTATCATAACGCGGAAACCAGATACTGATCCGGTATCGTCAATTATCACAAGGGAGTACGGAAATGGGTACGCGGTATTTTGCACTTGCCGCCGGCATTGTGTACGCGTTGGTTGGTGTTGTCGGGCTGCTGGGTATTCTGCTCGCGCCCTACGCTGGTCCTCCACTGGCAGTTACGGCGCAGCAAGGGCTGTTGATGGGCTTGTTCCCGGTTAACGTGCTACATAACATTGTGCATCTGGCGGTTGGCTTGGCCGGCTTGGCAGCCTATCGCAGCTACAACGGCTCGCGCGGCTTTGCGCGGGGCTTGGCCATCTTTTACGGTCTGCTGACGATCCTGGGTCTGCTGCCGTTCACCAACACCACGTTTGGCTTGATTCCGATCTACAGCCACGACGTTTGGCTGCACGCCCTGTCAGCCGCCGTCGCCGCGTACTTCGGCTTCGCAGCCCGCGAAAACGCCGAGTATGTGAGCGCGAGCAGCCGCCGCTAACGCAGCTTTTGGTTACGGTGCAAGGGCGCGGGTACCCGCGCCCTTGTGTTTTGCTCGCCATTGCTGTACTTATGGCTGGGCTGCAGCTCCGGCCAGTGCCGTCAATGCGCTTTCAAGCTCAACGCCGATCCGCTCCTCAATCATGCGTTGGGGAATAAAGCGCGCCATGGCCGCCAGCTTGGCTGGCGCTTCAGCTGCCAGGCGCACAACAACATCTGTGCCCTGGTCGCGTGGCAAAATCGTCCAGCGTACGTCGAGCTGCAACGGCTGAACCGCCACAAAGCGTACGCCGTCGTCCAGCAGCCGCGCCTCGCCCTCGACCCGCTGCAAGCCGAGTTTGCCTAAGCGCACCACCACGGCCACACGCGCTCGATTTTCGCTCCTAGCCAACACCTCAACCCGCTCAGCCCGCGGCATTAAGCGGCTCAGCTGGTTCGGATCGGCCACAATCGCCTTGATCCGCTCGGCTGGCTGGTCAATGCTGCGTTTGCGTTCAACCGTGAACATACCGCTCCGCCCTTCTCTTGGTTTACATTGTGGCCGCTACCTTGCTGCTGGTTGGGGTGCTGCCAAAACTACTTTTCAGCCATATGTACGGCCACCGCTCCTAGCCCCAGCAGGCGATATCGGATATGTCGCCAGCCGGCGGCCTTGAGCAGATCGCGCAGATGGTCAGGCGGTGGAAACTGTGCCGCGGACTGCGGCAAATACGTGTATGCTTCGCTGTTGCCCCCGAGCACAGCGCCGAGCAATGGAACAACCTTGTTGAAGTACAGCCGATGGCTCCAGCGGATGAGTGCCGAGCGGGGCTGGGCAACCTCAAGGCAAGCCAGCCGACCGCCCGGTTTGGTTACCCGCTGCATTTCCCGCAGCGCTCCCAACAGATCGGCAACGTTGCGCATGCCAAATCCGGTGGTTACCGCATCAAAGCTGTTGTCAGGAAAAGGCAGCTTGAGCGCATCTCCGCCCACATACGCGCCTTGACCAGCGGTCGCAAAAACTTTGCTCAGACCAGCCTGCATCATCGGTAAAGAAAAATCGACGCCAACAACGAGCGCCTCCGGCATAGCCGCATGGAGCAACGGCAAAAAGTCGCCGGTTCCGGTTGCTACATCAAGTGCTCGAAGGGGTGCCTGGTGCCTGGCTGCAGCCACATACCGGACTCCGAAGCGCCGCCAACCTTGATCCAGGCCGAACGTCATTACCCGATTTAACAAATCGTAGCGCGGCGCAATTGCCGCAAACATACGGTTGACGTAGGCGGGTTTTTGCTCAGGTGAGGGCAGCGCTGACACGGATTACCTCAACCAGATGTTGAGCCATAAGCTCGCTCGGTTATGCGTTGCGCTCAGCCGCATACATCCTGTCGTCCCCATTGGCGATAACGCAACTCACGGTCGTCACGCCAGCTACGCATCGCCCTTAATATGCGGTGATAGCTCTTCGGCTTGCTCATGGAAGCTCCCATCACTATCCCCGCTACGGCTAGCTACACCCTCACGCTCAAGTGATGACAGCAGCGTTGAATGGCTGGCAGCTTGTTCCGGTGTAGTTTGGCTTGTCGACCGCGACCAAGGCCGAACGTACTCAGCCTGCTGCCAGAGCAGCGTTCCGGACGCTGCGTTCGACGGAGCTGGACTGTTTCGTCCATTCCCTACCGCTTCGCCGCGCTCGTGGATTGAGCGTGGATGTGCCTGCGGTTGGAACGCGGGTGTCCGTGGAGCTGATAATCCGTCCTCGGCTCGAACCTGCGCCTCGTCGGGCCACTGTGCCAGAAGCTGAGCCCACTCGTCCCGCAGCTCCTCACGTCGGGCCGCATAATAAATATGATCAATGCCATCCTCGTCGCGATACACCAAATCCACTTGCGAGCGCATGGGTCGCATATAGCCCAAATTGCCCCACCAGCGGACCATGTTTTCGTTCAACTGGGTGTCGGCCGCGTGCATTCGGGCGGCATATTCGCGAACCGAGCCTTCTTTGAGCTCCTCCGCTCGCCACGGCGCGCTGAGCTCGCCATGCCGCAGGTCGCGAAAGGCAATCCGCCGTACGCCGTCGTCGCCCACCGTATCACTAACGACTTCAATGCCCGTGCGCGGACGGGACACACGAATAAAACGCAGCCAAACATCGGATAGCTTGTCGCGGGTAACATCGCGGTACTCCTGCTGGCCATCGCCGTTGTTGTGCTTCATCGCCAGGTGGTAGCGTGGCTCGCCCTGAGACGTGCGATCGATGCGCCACAATCCGCCGCGTCCCCGCCAGCGCCAGCGGCGTTCACCAAAGCCGGTGGCATCGACGGCGGGAACGGGTGGCGTCAGGATCTGCTCAACGTCAACCCGTGGTTGCCGGGGATACAGTGCTCGCTCCGCTTGGGGCGGACGCTCATCTCGAGCGCCAACGAAGCGCACATCCTGCTCGTCCGCCAGGACCGCTGCCGGCACGGATTCACTTTCCCCTGGGCGCACATTGTCCAGCAGCACATTCCATGCTTCGCCCAGGCCCCAATCGCTGACGCCATAAAAGATATGGTCGATAACGCCGTTTGCATCCCGATGCACAAGATCGAACTTTGCGCGCCCCCCCTGCTGGTATGCGCGCAACAGGCCCAGCCGTCCGGCCCAGGTGATTTGGGCATACAGATCGATCCGACCATCCCGCAGATCCTCATGGCGCGCGATGGCATACTGCCAAAGGCCTTGCGCTCGGTCCCGCGAAACACCGGGCGTGGTCCGCAGATCGCGAATTTCGTATAACCACTCGCCGTTCCGCCGCTGGGCATCCACAATCTCAACTCCCGAGCGCGGAAATTCGAGGTCTTGGCCGTTGTCCAGCGGCGATGTCCCGCCTTCAGCCAGGGCCCGACGTGCAAGTTGGACAATATCGCCACGGGTGGCCGGCACCGTTGCGGTGTCACGGCGAACATACACTCCCCCATTGCGCATGACGTAGGGCGGAAGCTGGGCCGCGGTTACTTCCACCCGAATGACATCGCGGCCTTCGTACCGCAGCAGCTCCAGGGACAGCGCAGGAGCGGGCTCAATCTGTTGGACAACCGCCGCGCGCAGCTGTGCGGTTAGCTGCTCCGGGCGGGCTACACCTTGCACGCCATTGCCTTGCTCGACCGCGCCGATGATTAATGTACCCCCACCCATGTTGCCGAGCGCCGCCACATCCTGCACCAGCAGCTCCATCTGATCGTTTGCGCCGCGCAGCACCTTGCGTTCGGATGCCTGGCCGAAGCGGAGCTGGTCGATCTCCCACTGCTTCTGGTCGCGTTTGGGCACACGGATATGGTCGAAGGCGGATGATTGCAGCAGGGCGCGAAGCGCGGCAAAACTGCTATCCGGCAGCAGTGCCTCGAAGTATCGGTCGCCAATGCCGTGCTTATGAGCTACATCGGTGCCGCTTGGCGCGCGCCTAACCCGATGCGCATCGGAGCCCTGCAGGCAAAACATCGGCCGCTCGTAATGGTCTGTTTTGCCGTTGTAAAAGGCGGGATTGGTGAAGGTGCCGTGATCAGTGTAGAAATTGACGAATTCAAGCGCGTTTAAAAAGGCGCTCTGGGTTGCCGCGATCCGGGCTTGCCCACTGGTGCCCATGCGCAGTGTTTCGGTGATCACCCCGGCCGGACCATTGGCATGCGCCGCAATCACCAAGGCACCAGCCTTGGACATAATCTCGTAGGCTTCGGTTACATGCTTGGTGTCGGGCACGCTGGTTGAGCCCACCTTGAGCTTATCGGCGGGCACGCCCAGCTGGAGCAACGTGGCCTCAATCAAACTGATCGGCGTTGACGGTGGAAAAATCGCCAACACATGCGCGCCATAATGTGATGTAAATTCAAAGCCTGGTAAAACTGTGATCTTGCGCAACAAACGATAATATTCGTCCAGCTGCTCGTGGTCGGCCGGTGTTGCCCGACCCGTGTTGGCCAGCTGCTCCAAAAATTCAACCTCGCGCTGCATCCGCTCGTAGCCGGCAACCGTGTTATGGTCAGTGAACGCAATAATTTCAAGGTCCCGACGCTCAGCCTCATGCAAAATATCGATAAAGGCAACTCCGGGCTCGGCGTAATCCTCCGATGCGGGTGTATGTATATGCAGGTCAATCCTTAGCCACCGTTTTTGATTATTCGTTGACGGCAATGTCATTTAAAACCTCATCACAAACAGGTAAATCTTTACGTACGTTTTCTTAAGATTTTGCAATTTTGGGAGGCTGCCCATGATTAAGTTGTTGAATGGCGCGTAAGCCGAATACCACCTCCTCCACCTAAAAGCCAATACACTCCGCCGCATAGATGTGCGTAATGTGGTTTATCATACCCTAAAGCGTGATCTTGGGCAATCAAGGCGGTTTTGGGCTCGCCGCGCTGCTAACTAGGCTGATCTGAAGGCGCAATCCCCAGTTTGACACTGCGTATGGAGCATGGTATAGTT
>JADDQF010000014.1 GCA_016781505.1 bacterium | reverse complement strand
GCTCCGACGACCGGCGTTTCGTCATCAAGCTAAAACCAGAGCTGGGTGGCGATCTGCGTCACGCACTCATGCACGCGCGGATTATGCAGGCGGCAGCAGAGCAGTTCATAACGTGTCTTGGCCCTGACCATACCATTCATAGTGCGTATGTGATTGCCCGTGATGCGCTGGGCAACGTCCAGGTGTTGGTTGTGCAGCAGTTTGTTGAAGATGCGGTTGCTCTGGATCAGGTCGATTACCAAGCCTTATCGGCGGTTGAGCGCAAGCACATTGCACGCCAACTACGCTCGATTATTCGGCGCTCGTTACAGTTTTATCAAACGCACGGCTGTATGCCCGATCTGTATGGCCGAACCAGCACCAGCGCTGCAGAACGAGCGCGGCTCAATCGTCCGTGGATGCTGCCGTTGCGTTTGTGGAGCTTTTTGGTGCAGCGTAATCTTTTACGCTCGCACAATCTGATGCTTACAGCCGCGCCGGAGCGCAGAATTGTGCTGGTAGATTACGATTTGGTTCGCCGCGGCTGGCTGTACCGTCGTGTGTACTTCGCTGTTCGCTGGCTCCTGTTCTGGCGGGATCGCTTGCTGCTGTGGTTCATGCGCCAGTCGCATCCGTAGGCAAAAGTTTAGTTCTTGCCCGCCACATAGCTCGACAGCTCCCGGAGCCACCGGACGCGGTCTCCCAAACGCTTGCGCTCCCATAGCCACATGCCATGGGAGCGTCTACTGGTGTTCGGCTGCACACACCACAATGCCATGCTTTCTTCGGTGGCGGGTGAGATCGTTTGCGATGCGTGTGTTGTCGGGGTTGTGCTTATCCGAAGCGTGTCGGCCGGTTGAAGCGGGACATGGTCGAATGGGAGCCGGCACGGGACATCGGCAAGGCGTTACAACTGTTCCAGCAAGATCACATTGGTCGGTTGGGGACTTCCTCCTGTGGGCTCGATGCTGACGCCAACCGCTTGAAACTGGTTCAGCGGACGGTTCGCTTGAACCACGATGCTGGCAACGCCTTGCTGATTGACCTCAAATGTCCCCATACTCTCGGGCGTGTTGTTGCCGATCAACCACAACTGGTAGGTCTGGTCTTCGGGCAGCCTGGGCAACGCCGAGGTGACAAGCAGCGCTCGTTCGCGGGCAGGATCGAGCAACAGCTGTGCGGCGCCTTCCGGCCCGCCTGTCTGATTAGACAGCGCCACCACCCGTGTGTCGGGCGAGCGCAACACGTCCACCACCAGCTGCTGCGTAGATAGTTGGGCCCGCAGCGATGCTACTTCCTGCTGCAGCGAAACAGTTCGCGACCCAAAAAATAGCAGCAACGCCGCCATAACGCCTGCTAAGCCAAAGGTTAACTGTGGCGTGCGCCGGCGCAAGTCCGGGATCAGCCGGTGCCACCAGGGCTGGCGATCATCGCCGTCCAGTCGCTGGAGCTGTTGAACGCGGCGCATCAGCCGGTCGTGGAGCACAGGCGGCGGATCGTGTTGATCCGGTGTCCAGGCTAACAGCAGGACAAGTTCTTTCGTTTCGGCCAACAAGCGCCCGCACCGGCCGCATTCGTCAAGATGCTGATCAACAGCAGTCTGCTCGTCGGACTCCAGCGCTCCCAGCGCATACAAATCAATCAGATCGTCAACGTGCTCGTCTATCATGCGATGTCACCTTCTACCCCAAAACCTTCTAATGCCGAGCGAAGACGATCCATTCCTCGCCGTATGCGTGCTTTCACCGTGCCCAGCGGATCACCTAGCTTCGCCGCTATTTCAAGATGGCTCAGTCCACCAAAGTAGGCGAGCTCGATTGCCTCCTGCTGTGAGGATGGCAGTGAGCGTAATGCTCGACGGACTTGCTCCGCCTGCATACCGCGCAGTGTCGACTCAGCCACATCCTCGCGCGTATCCGCCAGCACCCGCGTTGCATGTTCCGCAGCCTCACCGCTGACCGTTTGCGGTCGGCGTTGACGCTTGCGGACGGTATCAATCGCAATATGATGGGTCATACTTAGCAGCCACGTCCCAAAGCGGCCACGCTCCGCGTCAAAGGTGGGCGCGTGTCGCCACACGCGTTCAAAAACATCCTGGGTCACTTCCTCGGCATCATTGCTGTTGCCGAGCACTCGTAACGCCAGCGAAAAAACCGGTCGTGAGTAGCGCGTGTAAAGCGCGTCGAGTGCAGCCAACTCACCGCGTGCCAGACGCTCGATCAAATCCTCGTCGACAACGTCCACGTTCGCCGTTTCTCCCACTTTGTGCACCATCACCACGCTTGTTGCAACCTTGTTACGTTGGTGTCACAAGCAAGGATCTGCAGGGGTCGTACCATGCTTCCTTGGTCAATGCTGATCGACCCCCAAGCATCCTTGAGCGCCTAGGCCATGCCCATTCACTCTGGCTTCTCACGCTTGTGCTAGATATTCGTTGAAATTTGCTTATTGGATGCAGCAAAATTGGGGCGGGAGGGGTTTTCTAAGTGGAGATATAATTGGCGATATCGTGGTAGTAACCGGCGCTACCTCCGGTTGCCGCTGACTGTGCGCTTTTATCGTTTGCCGATAATCGTTTTTTATAGACAACATACCGGCGGGATCACGCAGGATTACAGTGCGGATGGCAACTCGAACAAGCGCTTGGCGGCCTCTTGCGCAGCTTGTCGTGTGTTGTCGGCGCTGGCTACACCGAGCAAGCTTCAGCAAGGAAACGTGCAAGCCAGGCCTGGCCAACTGTGCCGAAGGGCTCAGCGCCTTGCTCCACCAGCGTGCGAACATGCTCGCACGTTGCTTCGGCTTGCGCAGCGATCATGTCGGGCATGTGCCAAGCAGCCCGCACGTGATCAAACTCGTGCTGGTCTCGCACCCACACTTTGCCGTCGGCTGCGCGCAAAATATCCAATTCGAGATCGACCTCATCCAGCGCATTATCGTTCCAGCACGGGGGCAGCACGATGTCGACGTCAATCACGGGATCAACGGGTTGGAAGCAAGCAGTCCAAAAGGTGTTGCTCGGTACCAGCTTGACGAGTGAATGCTCAAACACTCCCGAGCGCGAGCGATCCGCCGTCCACCAGGGCGCTCCACCCCTAACGCCTAGCCAACAACCCCAATGATCTCGACCCAGGAGTTGTGCCATGACCACCCCGGTTGGGCGACGCGGCCATTTGAAGTTGCGCACCTCGATCATCCGGCGGTCGGACATGGTCACGCTTTGCTGATTGCCGCTTGGGGTCATAGTTCAGATCCAAAAAAACATCGTAGCGTCAGCGATGGGGCGGAGGCTCCGCGAGGCACACTCGGACACATGCTGAGTACGATGTGTCATAGCCAAGCAGGCGCCACACGCCCCAAGCGGTGTGCAGGACGATCTGGCAGCGGATGAAGAGCCATAAGCCGCGTGCTGCAACCAACCGTTAAAGGGTTCACTTACAACCAACAAGTTCGCTGGCCGGCCGGTTTATGGCGGGCCAACATCTTCGTCGGGGATCACGAGTGGTGGTGGTGGCAGGGTTGGGTCCGGCATCGGCTCTGGTCCCGGATTCGGCATCGGGTTCGGGTCGGGCAATGGCACGGGTATAGGCTGAGGTTCCGGTCCCGGCTGCGGTATTGGATCTGGCTGTGGACTGATCCACGTCATGGATATCCTCCCGTCGCACGCACATCATGGCTTATATGGTTTGTATCATACTACGGTTCAGCGTGCTTGCGCTGGTCGCCTTCTTGCTCGTTCAATACCAGCCGACGTACGTTTATCATTCGGAGCGAGCTTTCAGTTGGCAAAGAAAGCGAAGGAGGGGAACATGCCGACCACGTTTGGACTGTTTGTGCCGCAAGGCTGGCGGATGGACTTGGTCGAGATCGACGACCCGATCCAGCAGTACGAGGCGATGACGAGCGTGGCGCGGGCTGCGGAGACCAACGGCTACGACTCGGTGTGGGTGTACGACCATTTTCACACTGTTCCAACACCCGAAATTGAAACATGCTTTGAAGCGTGGACGATTACCGCAGGGTTGGTGCGCGATACCAAGCGCGTCAAGGTCGGGCAGATGGTTTCGTGCAATGGCTATCGCCACCCGGCACTGCTTGCAAAAATGGCCTCGACTGTGGACGTGATGAGCCATGGGCGGCTATTTTTTGGCTTAGGCGCGGGCTGGTATGAGCATGAGTGGCGAGCCTACTATAACAGCTTCCCGGACACACCGGATCGCATGCGCGCATTTCGCGAAGCCTGCCACATCATTCACTCGATGTGGACCGAGGAGCGGCCCAAGTTTGAGGGCAAGTATTATACGATCAACGAGCCGATCAACGAGCCCAAGGGGGTGCAAAAGCCCCATCCTTCATTTTGGATCGGCGGCGGCGGCGAAAAGGTGACGCT
Source organism: bacterium (assembly GCA_016781505.1). Classification (GTDB taxonomy): domain Bacteria; phylum Chloroflexota; class Chloroflexia; order Chloroflexales; family Kallotenuaceae; genus LB3-1. Next base: position 3,658 of record JADDQF010000014.1, on the reverse strand, counting down.
TAAGCTGGTAGCCCAATACGGGGATGCGTGCAACGTTGGCGGCGATGTTGACACGATCCGGCATAAGTTTGACGTGCTGCGCCAACATTGTGCTGATGTTGGGCGCAATTATGATGACATTATTCGCTCGACCTCGATCAATGTGCATCTCCTGGATGGCCATACCGATCCTGAACAAGCGACGGCCGCGGCTCGCGGCACGGCGAGCTACCAGGAATACTCAAAATCGTTCTGGGTGGGCACTCAGGAAGAAATTACGGCCCGCTTAGAGCCCCTGATTGATGCCGGCGTGAACTATGTGCTGGTCTACATGCCACGTGTTGCCTACGAGCAGGACCAGGTGGCGCGCTTTGCGCAGGAAGTGATGCCGAAATTCTCGTAACGTAGCCGAGCCGCTTGCTTTGTGACAAAGACGTGCTGGCTCATTGCCGGCACGTCACTGTTTCAGTACCACACCCTGACGCGCTATGACGCGGCCGCATCTCCTACAGGCTCGCGCTGCTCCTGCTGTTGCGCGCTGTGCCAAAGCCGTTGCATTTCTGTGCTGGTCGCTAACAGGTCGTCTAGCTTGCCCTCGGCCTCGACATGGCCATCTTTGAGCACGATGATGCGATCCGCACGACGCAGCACTGCCCGACGATGCGAAACGACCAGGCATGTCCGCAGGTGTGCAGGCGGATCCGGGAAGGTGGTTGTCGTTTGATGATCGGCTGCGGCTGCTTGATGGTGTGCTCCATTCCCCCAGCTCACGACCCGCTCCCACAGTTGCCGCTCGGTTTCCACATCCAGCGCGCTCGACAGATCGTCGCAAACCAACAGCTCCGGATCGCGCACAAGCATCCGCGCTGCTGCCGTACGCTGTATTTGCCCGCCCGAAAGCCTAACACCGCGCGGACCAACCAGGGTTTCAAGGCCGGTGGCCATCTCGGCAAGATCGGGGTGGAGCACCGCGGTATGCAGGGCTGCGTCTAGCTCGTCTTGCCGCGCGGCAACGCCAAGCAAAATGTTATCCCGCAGCGTTTCGCTGAACAGGCGCGGGACCTGGGGGGTGTAGGCGCAGCGCGGCGGGATCATAAAGCTCGCCGGAGCCTCCACTCGCCTTCCATTCCAATACATGCTGCCACCGTCGGCCGGCACGAGGCCAAGCAAGGCTCGCAACAGTGTGGTCTGGCCCGCGCCTATCCGCCCCGTCACCACGGTAAAGGAGCCGCGTTCCAAGCGCAGGTCGACTCCGTGCACGCCCCGCCCGGACTCCGGATAACGATAGCTCAGCCCACGCGCTTCAACAACCTCCAAACGATGCTCGGCTGTTTTGGGTCGCGGTAAGCTGGGAGGCAAACGTCCGTCCAGGTAGATCGGCCCGTGCTCGACCAAGCTGCGCTCCGGCGTATTCGGCTGCAGCGCGAGGAGCCGGGAAAAGGAGACGCCCATCTGCTTGTAGTGCGCCATCAAGGCGCCGGCAAGGCCAGTGAAGTCGGCTATAAATGCGAGGTAAAAGATAAAGAGCGACAGATCGCCTACCGTAAAGGTGCCGGCCCGGATCTTAGCGGCTGCCAAGATCAGAATAAGCCCGGTGCCGAAGTTGATGGCATTGGCAAAGATGGCACGGAGCAGCTCGGTGAATAGCCGATCTTTAACGCTGCTGATACGACGTGTTTCATTCAAGCTGCGGAAATAATCGGTCACCTCTTGTTCGGCGCCGGCTACCTGCACGGCCTGGACCGCGCCAAAAATCTCTGCCAGGTATCCGGTGATGCCGCCAGTCGACTCGCGGCTAGCGCGGCGGTTGGCTTCGACACGCGCTCCAACCAGGTTGCCAGCAGCTACCACGATGGTCAGCGGCAAAAAGACCGCCAGCGTGATAAACATGTCGATGCGCAGCATGATAACGATGCTGATCAGGGCAAAGATGCCAAAGGCGATCATATCGTTGAGCCACATCATCGTGCCAGGCAGCTCGTTGACGTCGTCGCGGAAGCGGCTGACGGCCTCACCTGGCGAGGTTGGTACGGCGCGAGCACCCGGCGCGTTGAGGATATGGGCAAATAGATTTTTGCGCATAAGCGCGGCCAGCGAGAACATAAAAGGCAAGTTGGTGAGCCCGCAGCCAAACAAGAAGAAAATGGGCCCAGAAGCGGCGAGCAGTACGGCAGCAATAAGTACACCGACGCTGTAACCCGTGCCATTGCCTGTGAGCAGATCGTAGTAGGCGCGGGTGGCGAGGCCAGGCACTTGTTCGAGCAGCAGCACCATGCAGATCGACAGCAGGTTCAGCACGTACAGCCATGGCCGATAGCGTACAAGATGCAGCATGAATTGCCATGTTTTCATGCGAGCGCCTCCTCCATGCCGGCTCGCAACAGCGCGTTGAAGCGTGAGGCGGGATCTTGGAGCAATCTAGAGCGAGGTCCGTATTCGCGCACATGCCCCGCTTCCAGAATCAAGATGTCGTCCGCTCGCTCGATCGTGTCAAGTCGGTGGGCGATAATGATGCCGGTACGGTTGCGTAGGAGCTTGTCGACGGCGTGCTCGATCAGCTGCTCGGTAGCAGGGTCGAGCCGTGAGGAGGCTTCGTCGAGGATCACCAGGCCGGGGTTGCGTAAAAAGATGCGGGTGAAGGCCAAGAGCTGTGCTTCGCCGGCCGAGAGACCGCCATGACCACCCACGAGTAGTGTGTCGAGCGCTTCCGGCAGCGAGCGATACCATGAACCAAGGCCAACGTCGTCCAAAGCCAAGACGATCTGCTCATCGGGAATGCTGGGGTCGAACAGGGTGAGGTTAGCGCGCAACGAAGCATGAAAGATCTGCACTTCCTGGGTGACGATGCCAACCCGCCGGCGCAGGTCACGCAGGGCGAGATCGCGCAGGTCAGCGCCAGCTAAGCGGACAGTTCCCTGGCGCGGATCGTACAGCCGAAACAGCAGGCGGGTTAGTGTGGTTTTGCCGCTGCCGGTACGACCTAGCACGCCCAGGACGCGGCCGGGAGGGAGCTCGAAGGAAATGTCCTGCAAAACGAGCTCATCATTATCATAGGCAAACGCAACGTTGGCGAAGGCGACATCAAGTGGGCCTGCGGGCAGCGTTGTTGTGGGGCGTTCCTGGAGCGCCGTGCGTATGTTGAACAACTCCTGAATGCGCGCAATACCCGCCCCGGCTTTTTGCATGTCTTCGGCTTGGCGGGCAATTTCAAGGAGCGGATGAACCAGCAGCCCAAGGTAATAGGTGACAACAAAAATTGTGCCCACGGTCATGTTGCCGGCCTCGAAAAGGTACGCGCCAAGGCCAAAAACAACGGCGGTTCCCAGTGCGTAAAAGCCGTGGGCTGTGGCCCATGTGGTACGGGCGCGCAGGTTGGCGGCTCGTTCAGCGCGGTAATGGTCATACAGCCGCTCGTTCAGTCGTCGCAGGGTGTATTCCTGGGCCCCACTTGCACGAATATCTTCCGTACCGGCCAGCCGCTCTTCCAAAAACCCGAACAGCTCGGCGTTCGCCTGGCGAGCACGTTTCCAGTACGGCATCACCCAGGCCTGTACCTTGGTGAGGCAGAGCAAGGCAGTCGCGGTAAAAACGGTCATCGCCAACCCTAAGCGCCAGTCTAGCCCCCACAGGACCAGCAAGACGCCAACCAGGAGCAGTGTGTTGCCCAGAAGCTGAATCA
>JADDQF010000007.1 GCA_016781505.1 bacterium | reverse complement strand
CGTGACAAGCGGGGCAGATCAGCTACCGCAATCAGCAGCTCGTGCATGCCGGTCACGCCATTAGGATGCGGTATGCTCGGCGGCACTCGTAGCTCGCGCGGCGTGATGTCCTCGATCAAAAAGGGCAGCTCGCGGCCTGCTTGCCAGAAGCGCGCGCTGCGCCAGCGTAGCTCCATCCCATCCGGCCGTTTGCGGCCACCGGCCGTGGGATTGCCCACCGGGAGGCCGCGTTGCTTAAATCCGGCAACGGCTTGCTCTAAATCATCCGTGACTAGGCAATAATCGATCAGTCCGCCGCCCTTGCCCCCGTACTGCCGCCAGCCCCACACATTGTCCCGCGTGTCGGCGGCATCCAGAAATGCAATCAGCTCAAGGTAGGTGCTATCCCCAAACACAATCAGGGCATTATGCGTCAGCCCATCGGCGTGGGTGCCGCCTGGGGTTACCACGAATCCACGCGCGATGTATTGATCAACCGCCTGTTGGAGGTCGTCTGCCAGAACAACAAGATGATCGAGTGTCAAGGTCATACGTTGCCTTTGTTGCGCGGAAACCGGCTCCGCACATATGCAGTGCCCTGACTGGGTGCCCTATTCTACACGCTGCTGCGTTCGATTGTCCAAGCAGAAACAATTCCTACACCTGGCCTAGCTCCAAGCAGCGATCCGCGAAATATGCTAATATTTCGTAAGTGAGTGAGAAGGAACGACAATATGATCGTGACAGGTGAGCGACCAGCGACTGTTAGCGCAGGCCGGCCCAGCTCAATCATTCAGATGGTGGGTAATACGCCCTTGATTCGTTTGGAGCGCATCAGCGCCGGCGTGCCGCGCGGCGTTGAGGTGTACGCCAAGGCGGAGTGGCACAACCCCGGCGGGTCCGTCAAGGATCGGGCGGTGCTTTGGATGCTGCGCGAAGGCGAACGCTCGGGTGCGCTACGACCAGGGATGCGTATCGCGGACGCTACCAGTGGCAACACCGGCATCGCGTATGCGACACTCGGCGCGGCGCTGGGCTATGGCGTGACTGTGGCGCTGCCGCGGAATGCGAGTCCTGAGCGCAAACGCATCCTGCGCGCGCTCGGCGCTGAGGTATTGCTCACCGACGCTGCCGAGGGCATGGATCTGGCCATTCGGACGATCCGTGCAGTTGTCGCGGAGCATCCCGAGCGCTACTTTTATCCTGATCAGTACAACAATCCGGCCAACGTGCAAGCCCACTACGAGACCACGGGTCCCGAGATTTGGGAGCAGACCGGCGGCCACGTTTCGCATTTTGTGACAGCGCTGGGCACCAGCGGCACCTTTATGGGCACAGCGCGGCGCTTGCGTGAGCTCAATCCGGCGATTAAACTGCTGGGCGTGCAGCCGGATGGTGCAGCTCATGCGATCGAAGGCGTTAAGCACATGGCGACGACCACGATGGTGCCGGGGATTTATGATCCGCAGGCCCATGACGGCATCGTCGAGGTGAGCACTGAAGAAGCGTACGACATGGCTCGCTGCCTCGGTCGAATCGAGGGGTTGCTGGTTGGGATCTCCTCGGCGGCGAACGTTGCAGCCGCGCTGAAGGTAGCCCGGCAGTTGACCTCGGGCGTCGTCGTGACGATTTTAGCTGACAATGCCGCCAAGTATCTCAGCGATCACTTTTGGGACGCGCCCGGCCAGGAGTGTGTGGCGGGCGATGGCATCTAGGCAGCTGCTGTAGACGAGGATCAAACCATCGTGCTGACCATTTCGCGCGCAACGCTGGCAGCGATGCAGGCTCAAGGCCAAGCGAGCTATCCCGATGAGTGCTGTGGGCTGCTGGTTGGCCGCTTTGAGGCCGACCGCCGGATTGCCGTCGAGGCTGTGCCGGTGGCGAACGAGTGGACTGCCAATGTGCAGCTGACGGCTGATGAAAGCACCCACTCACTGCGTGACCGCTTCTATATTTCGGCGCAGGCCTATCTGCAAGTGCAGCGGGCGGCGTTACGTCGGGAGCTGGACATAGTAGGATGCTACCATACCCATCCGGACGACCGTGCGTGGCCGTCGGAGCGCGATCGCGTGGGCGCGGCGGGTGTGGGCGGCGGACCGTATTTTTCATTTGTGGTGCTATCGATTATGGAGGGCACTGCCGCCGACGTTGCCAGTGCGTTGCTCTCCGCGGACGGCCAAACCTGGCTGCCCGAAGAACTTACGATTGAGGAGTTGTAATGGCGGTAAAGGTAATTATTCCGACGGCGCTGCGCCAATACACGGCGGGTCAAAGCACGGTGACGGTTGAAGGCGCGACGGTCGGCGAGGCGCTCCAACAATTGACGGCGCAACATCCGGAATTTGGTCAGCAGATCTTTGATGCGGCTGGTCAGCTGCGCTCGTTTGTCAACATCTACCGGAACGACGACGACGTGCGGTACCTTGATGGGCTTCAAACATCCATCTCCGACCGCGACGATTTGAGCATTATTCCGGCGATTGCGGGTGGATTGTAGAACTACGCAGCGTGAATGGCGATGGCTCATCCGAAATTTGAGCTTTCGCTGCAGCCGTTTGGTTCCTAGGGAACAGTATGATCGATACAACAACCTTGTCGAACGACGAAATTCGTCGCTATAGTCGCCATCTGATCATGCCGGAAGTCGGCATGGAGGGTCAGCTGGCGTTGAAGCAGGCGAGCGTGCTGATGGTGGGCGCGGGTGGCCTTGGCTCCCCGCTGGCGCTCTACCTTGCCGCAGCCGGCGTTGGTCATCTTGGTATTGTCGACTTTGACGTGGTCGACGAGTCCAACCTCCAGCGCCAAATTATCCATGGCACCAGCACCTTGGGTCTGCCAAAGCTCGAATCAGCTAGGCAGCGGCTCCGTGACCTCAATCCATTTGTCGAGGTCACCGGCTATCACACCGGCCTGTCGTCGGATAATGCGCTGGATATTCTGCGCGACTATGATGTGGTGATCGACGGCACCGATAACTTCCCGACGCGCTATCTCGTCAACGACGCGTCCGTGATGCTCGGCAAGCCCAATGTGTACGGCTCGATCTTTCGCTTTGAAGGCCAGGCGTCGGTCTTTGGGGTCAAGGAAGGGCCCTGCTACCGCTGCTTGTATCCCGAGCCGCCACCACCGGGCCTGGTACCAAGCTGTGCCGAGGGCGGCGTGCTGGGCGTGCTGCCTGGCATCATCGGAACAATCCAGGCAACGGAAGCGATCAAGCTCATTATGGGCATTGGCTCGACCTTGGTTGGCCGCCTCATGCTGTTTGATGCCCTGGATATGCGCTTCCGCGAGCTGAAACTGCGTAAAAATCCCGACTGTCCGGTGTGTGGCGACAATCCCACGGTGACGGAGCTGATCGATTACCAGGCGTTCTGCGGTATTATGCCCGAGCAGGCGACGCTGGGGGCGGAAAACCGGACGACGCCGCAGGAGCTAGCGACGGCTCTCAAAAGCGACGCGCCGCCGCAGGTGATCGACGTGCGCGAGCCGCATGAGTGGGAGATTGTGCATCTCGACCGTGCGCGCCTGATTCCGTTAGCGACGCTGCCGGCGCATCTGCACGAGTATGATCGCAACGCCGAGATTGTGGTGCACTGCAAGAGCGGCGCGCGCTCAGCCAAGGCGACGCAGCTGCTCAAAGATGCCGGCTTCCGCAACGTCAAGAATCTGGAGGGCGGTATTCTCCGCTGGGCGCGGGATATCGATCCGTCGCTGCCGACCTACTAGGCTTGCTTGGGTATCGAGATTGCAGGGGAACACGCGTTCCCCTGCTTTTCCTTGCCGGTAAACGGTTGGGTGGTCGTGGCACAGCATCTGCGAACCCGAAGCCGAAGTACAATACGCCTTGCTATGCACGTCGCTAGCTGTAATCAACAATGGGGTTGATGTATGTTGATGCGGAACAGTATTTTGTGGGCGGCCAACAATGGCACGCTGCGTCGGCAAGTGATGCGCAGCCGGCTTGCTCGTCCGGTTGCGCGGCGTTTTGTGGCCGGCGAAACCGCCATGCAGGCGCTTGAGACGACGGCGCAGCTCAATGCCAAAGGCGCGCATGTTACACTGGATTACCTGGGCGAGAACGTCACGTCGGCCGCCGAAGCCGCGGCGGTGCGCGATACCTACCTTGGCCTGATCAACGAGATCACGCAGCGGAGTCTGGATTGCAATGTGTCGCTCAAGTTGACGGCGCTGGGCCTCGACATCGACCACGACACCTGTTGGGCGAACCTGCGAGCTATTTTGCAGGCCGCCCAGCCCCACGATCTGTTTGTGCGGCTCGACATGGAAGGCTCGGCCTACACACAGACAACGCTGGACATTTTTGAGCAGATGTTTGTTGGCGAAGGCTTCCGGAATGTCGGGGTGGTGCTGCAGTCGTACCTGTACCGCAGCGCGAACGATGTGGAGCGGATGAATGAGCTGGGCGCGCGAGTGCGCCTGTGTAAAGGCGCCTACAAAGAGCCGTCGACGCTGGCCTATCCCGATAAAGCTGACGTAGATCGGAACTATCGGGAGCTGGCGCGGCGTTTACTCTGCTATGGCAACTATCCCGGCTTAGCCACCCACGACAGCGCGATTATCGACTGGGTCAAGCAATTTGTGCGTGACGAACGAATTGGCCGGGAGCGCTACGAGTTCCAGATGTTGTATGGCGTTCGCCGTGACTTACAGCAGCAACTGATCGCCGAGGGCCATCATCTGCGCGTGTACGTCCCGTTTGGCGAGGCCTGGTATCCCTACCTGATGCGCCGCATGGCCGAGCGCCCGGCCAACCTCCTTTTTATTCTCAAAGCCCTGCGCCACCGCTAAATTGCCCCATATTTGTTAGCGAACGAAGCGCCCGTTCCTTTAGAAAACGGGCGCTTCGTTCTGTTCGTTCAGCCTCCCAGTTGCCACCCTGGCTTTGTTGCTGTGTTATTGCAGCTACTGGAGACCTGGAGTGGACTGTTCATCGTGGATCCAACGACCGATCAGCGACGGATAGGTTTGTTCGCGCAGCAAAGTGCCGAAACGTTCGGCGGGGTTGCCCTGCCGAATCCATGTTTGCATCAAGCGCTCGCCGTAGAAGTAGGTGAAGATATAAGCCCGCCACAAAGGCGACTCGATAAAGCGCAAACGGTGCTGCGCCTGCTGTTCCGAATGCAAGCCATAGCGCATCAAATAGCGCAGAACATCCTCCGGGGACCGTCCCGCTTCCTGCAGCAGCAGCGCCGCGTTGCCGGCTACACCTGCCAGCGCGCTTGTGGCAGCCGCGATACGACGCTCTCGCTGGGGATCGCCTTCGATGCCGGCGGCGGGATACACATGTGCTGCCTGCCACGTTTCCAATTCGCCGGGCGCAAAGATGACGTGCCGGCCCGTGTTCGCGATCCCTTCCGCGATCACGGCTTCCGGAGTGCTGATCAGAAAAATGCTATGCTCGGCCCAGCCGGCTGTCTCGAACAAGCCGGCTTCCTTCAAACAATGCTCCGTGTGATGGCCCGGATAGGCTTCATGGGCGACTAACGCCGTCAATGTATGCGCATGAATGGGCAGATCCGTGTTGAGGTCAACGCCTGATGTGTAGTTGCCGTAATACCAGTTATAGCCGGTCCAGGGCTGGTCGCTGACCAGACGAAACTCGACGGCCTCACCCGGAGGCAGCGGGTACAACGCCCGCGTGCGCTGGCGCAGCTCATCCGTAATCATTTCGAGCAGTCCACGTGCGGTTGCAGGAGCGATCTCATACTGCTTGCGCCACGCAATCATGCGCTCGCGCACGGGACCATTGCCCGGCAGCAGGGTTTGGAGCTCTTCGATAGCTGCCTCAAACTCGGCTTCCGGAATCGGCTGCGGATCGATGTCGAAACAGCGGCGAATCTCTTCGCGGTAGGCGAACGTTTCGCCGGCAAGCTGGCGGCAGGTTGTGAGCATTGCCCCGACCTGCTTGTGCAAATACGTTCGACGGAGCACTCCATAGCCGCTCTCCTCAAGCGTGTTGGCTAGCCGCTCAGCTTCGGCGACTAAGGCCGCGCCCGGCCACGGCTGTGTTCCCAGCACGGCATCACGCAGTGCCGGTGGCCCGGTATAGGCATCGACGTAGCCATCTATATGTTGGTGAATGCGAAAACCGAGTTGGATATAATCAGCGCCCCATTGATCGAGCTGTGGCATGACTGCTCCTGTAGGCTTGCACAACGCCTGGAAATTGCTTGTATCTTAAGGTATTTGCAGGGCCAGGTAAAGCAGCGTCAATCGAGCTAACCGGGGTGTTATGCCAGCGCACTAGACCGAACCAGACGCAAAACTGCCCGCGTACTCAGGATAGAGTATGCGGGCAGCTTGCGACGACGTTCGGGTCTGAGTTGGCGGCGGGCAGTCCTAGGCGGCGACTGCTTCTGGCTGTGCCTTGGCGGACTCCAGTCGGGCTAGAATATCGGTTGTTTCCACCACGCGCTTGAGCCCCTTGAGGCGTTGCTTGACGTCGATGGTAAAGATCACGCGCAGGAGGGGGTCGAGCGCAAAGCCGAGCCAGCGTGGCGCGGCGGCAAGGTTGTAGCGAAAAATAACGCGTGTTCGGCCGGGCGCGATCTCTTGAAAACGCCATGAGCCGGCAAACTTGGCCAGGATGCGCGGCCCCTTGGTCATCTTGACCGCGGTCACGTACGGGGGATTAAAGGTGACATATTCGGCTTCCATGCCCAGGCCGGTATGCGCAACACAGTATGCCCGTACGCCAATTCCCGCCTCCTTGGCCTCCCCGACTAAGCGCGCCTCCTTTAAAAAGGGATCCCAGTCAAGGCGATGCTCGTAGTCCTGGGTTAAGCGAAACAGGGCATGTGGCTCGGCGTTGATCTCGATCGCTTGTTCCAGCGTAGGCATCCTGCGTTCCTTTCACTGGCTCTAGTATGCTCCGCCAAAACGCGCCGCACATCCGACCGAGGTCTAACTCGCAAGCCGACCGACGACGGACCTTTCGCTACGACCATGTTGCGGGCTATCTGCCCAACGTACTTGTCCGCAGCGGCTTGTACATACCCTGGCCAAGCAGCTTGGCCACCGGAATGCCGGGAATGCTGAACGGCGCGCCACCAATCAGCAGCGTGTGCAGCTCGCGCTCGACGCGCTCTGCCCGCAGCTGAGCGAGGCGCTTCCACCGCGGCAACATGCTCTGCTCGATCCACTGCCAGCGCGTTTGGAAATCGCCAAGGTTAGCGCCCTGCAGAAAGCTCGTGATGCTTTCGTAATGTCCCAGGATCGGCGAGTTGATCCAGGCGGATACCACTTGCCAGATCGGGAGGTGCTGATCGTACACCGCCGGCTGCAGCACTTCCTTTTGCTCGAAATAGAGCAGCCCGGCATTGCCAGCCCAAATTAATGCCTGGTCGTTGGTGCGCTTGCCTTGGTCGATCTGCTGCCAAGCTTCCCAGGCTTGCTGGTTCAGTCGGCCAGCTTCGTAGATACGCTGCAACTCCGCAAGCCCGCCCGCATCGTAGGCCATGTGCTGCCAGTAAATATCGGTGAAAACGGCCAGATTGCCAACGCCCAGCATCTGCTCAACCGTCGCGACTTCGCTGGGAAACAGCCCAAGCAGAAAGCCCAGGCGCGATGCACGCAGCAGCTGCATTAAGTACATGCCGCGGCCGACAGCGGCGGACGTTAGCGCGGCCATGCCGGCCCAGGTAAAAACGTTTGGCCGGCGCAGGTACATCTCAGCATAGGCGGCCGTGATATATTCGTTGCGCCGTACGATCTCCTGCCGGCTGTACTCCGTACCCGGCACATACTCGATCCGCCGGTACGCCCGCAGCTCCCATTGTGCCCGCGCGTCGTTGATGGCTGTTGCTGTCACTGCTCGTTCGTTATGCTGGTGGCTCATATCTATCTGCCTGATTGTGCTTGCTGTTTGAGTTGGTGCTGGTATTCAACACCAATGTTCCCTGGGGCAGAAGGCACAATCGCCCCAACAATAGGTACAACCTACACCCCAAAAACTAACCCTCTCTCAGTAGATCAAGCGGGGCATTGCTGGACGAGCGTGGCATGCAGCTCCGCGCGCAGCGTGGAAGCAATTGGGCGGGCGTTGGTGTTTG
>JADDQF010000006.1 GCA_016781505.1 bacterium | reverse complement strand
TGCCAATAACACGCTAAGCCAAAAGCCCTGGAGCACAATCCAGGGCTTTATTACTGGTTCGTGCTTGGCCTCCACGGTACCCGCCGCACCACCTGTTCCCGCACAAAAAACAGCCAGGCCGCCCGTGGGACGACCTGGCTGTTAAGTACCGCTCGCCAACTATTGGGAGCCGGCCGGACGAATATCGGTCTCCGGCACCCGGCCTTCGTATGTCCGCTGCTGGTTGATGATCGTCTTGAAGCGCTCCAGGTCTTCCTCCAGCTCGCGCTGCGGATCGCTGAAGATTTTGGCGACAATATCACCCACAACACCGGCCGGCGGATCGTACTTGATCAGCACATGGACCTGCGTCTGGTTGTTATCCAGCGGGAGAAATGTTACCTGACCTGAGGTCGTGATGTCGCCGTGGTCGCGGCTGTTCCATGCAATGCGCTTGTTTTCTTCCATCAAGGTTGTCTCGGCGTCCCATTCCACGCTGGTGCCGAGCGGACCTTTAGCAACCCAGTGCGATACGCGATCGCCCGTTTTTTCCACCGACTTAATGTTGCTCATGAACTCGGGGAAGCGGTCAAACTGGGTCCAGAATTGGTACGCGTCAGAGACCGAAGCGCTGACAATAATGGTCTTTTCCGCTGTAGGCATGATTGTACTCCTTCACTCGCGCCTGTTCTGGAGCATTCACACGCAAATAGCATACCACGATTTGCCCGCTCAGCCTGCCGCTTAATCTTCTGCCATGCTCCACGCTGCTCGCAGCTCACCAAACATTTGCCCATAACGACCCAGGCGTTGGGCTGCTTCGTCCAGTGCGCCCGCATCCTTTTTTCTGCCGGCGTCTTTCAGCTCGCCCTTGAGCTCAACCAGAATGGCGTACACCTCGCCGAGCCGCTCCTCCACTTCAACCAGCCGCTCCGCCCACTGTTCGGTTTGGTCCATCCTTGCCTCCTGCCCTGGATTCTGCACACGCATCATACCCGAAGGCCAAGCATCCAGCAAAACAAAAGTGCTAAAACCACACGCGTCAAGCTCGGCATGAGCGTGAACAGGTAGCTTCGCAGGCGCGCGAGGTTGTTTTTGGCACATGATTTGCTGATGCTCGCCGTTACCAGGCCTGGTGGAAGTAGCAGTGGAGCTACTGTTGCCGGGCGTTCATGGGAGGGACACGCATGGCGATCAAATCTCTTGACGAAAAATTCGCCTTCGAGCTGAGCACGCTGTTCGACGCGGAGCACCAGTTTTTGGAAGCGCAACGCCAGATGGTGCAACAGGCTTCCGACAATAACCTTAAGTCAACTCTCGAAAAGCACATTGAGCAAAGCGAGGGCCAGATTCGCAACCTGGAGCAGGTGTTTAGCGCGCTGGAACAGGAGCCGAAGCGCATGAAGTCGGGCGCCGCCTCCGGCCTGATCGGTGACGCGCAAAAGCTCATGAAGGAAGTTGCCAAAAATCCGCAGCTGCTTGATCCCGTGATCGCAAGTGCGCAGGCCAAAGTTGAGCATTTCGAGATGGCCTGCTACCGCGGCCTTGTGACCGGCGCGCAGCAGATGGACAACCAGCAGGTCTTGAAGCTGCTGGAGCAGAATTTACAGCAGGAAGAGCAGACGGCGCAAACGATCGAGCAGAGCATGCCGCAGCTGCTGCAACAGGCGATGTCGGCGAACGAGCGCAGCGCGTAGTTTTTGCGAGCACAACCTGTGGAACAGACCGGCAGCGGGACTGATGGAGTCCCGCTGCCTTATCTGTAATTGCTGGAAACGTCCCGTGGGCGCTTACGGCAGCCGTTGTAACCACCGCAGGCTCAGCGGCCCTCCCGCGATCATAAGCATGGTGCCAAGCGTGCTGACCAGCGCCGTGACGTCGGTCCGCTCCTCGATCCACGCGACCTGTGAGCCGAGCTCGGCGTAGATCGCTTCCAACGTTCAGGACTCTGCGGCATAAAAATAGCACGATTAATCGTTTTAGCTCAAACAACACGTGCTCGGCGACGGCGGATGAGTGTCCGGCCTCAACCGGCACAAGCGTTTGGTTCGGAGAAGATGACATTGTGCTCCGCACACAACGGTGCGGCGTGGAGGCCGCGCTAACCAAGGGACTAGGGCTGCTGTTCGGGCCAGGCTTGCAGGGTCGCAGCGACCGTTTGCTCGCGGCCGTCACGCACAATCGTGAGCGACACGCTGTCACCGGGCTTGTGCTCAGACAGCTGCTCCGTCAGCTCGCCGATGGTTGTTACGCGATTGCCATCCACGGCAGTGATCACATCCCCGCCGCGGGGCACGTTCTCATTGCTGCCCTGCCCGCCGCGCAGTCCAGCCTCGTCGGCGGGGCTGCCCGGAACAATGTCCGTAATCAACACCCCTTGCTCCACGCTGAGGCCTTGATCCTTGGCAATTGTGGCATCCAGCTCTTGGCCGCTGATACCTAGCCAGACCGGCTCAAGCTGTGTGCCAGCTTCCAGCTGTGGCAGCAGGCGCTGGGCCGTGTTGATCGGGACAGCAAAGCCAACGCCAACCGAACCACGAACGGGACTTTCGATCATGGTATTGATGCCGATGACCTCGCCCCGCTCATTCAACAACGGGCCGCCCGAGTTGCCGGGATTAATCGGCGCGTCGGTTTGCAGCAGATTGCGCTGAAGCCGTCCATTGCCAGAGCTCCAATCACGATGCACAGCGCTGATGATCCCTTGCGTGACGCTTTGCTCTAAGCCAAATGGGCTGCCAATGGCGATAGCTGTTTCGCCCACTTGCACTTGCTCCGAATCGCCGAGGGCGATGGCCGGCACCCCTTCCGGCAGATCGACTTTGAGCAGCGCCAGATCGTTGCCGCGGTCGGTGCCCAACACCGTCGCCTCACGCTGCTCGCCAGAGCTGAAGCGCACGCTTACGGCCCGTGCGCCTTCCACCACATGGTTATTCGTCAAGATCAGGCCACTTGTATCCACAACAAAGCCGGAGCCACTGCCGAAGGTTTGGGTTCCGAGCTGGGTCTGGCCCAGCGCTTGAATCTCCACGACGCCAGCATTAACTTTGGCGAAGACCGTGCCCGCCACATTGGTGGCAGCCGGCGCTGCGGCGCTGACCAGTTGGGGCCTACCGTTAGCCGAGGAAGCCGTTGTGCTGATTGGCTGGGTCGTTGGCGCCGGGCTCGTGACGGACTGCGGCGCCAGCCAGCGCGCTGCCGCTACGGTGCCAAGCGCAGCGCCGCCGACAGCGCCGGTCGTTAGCGCCAGGCTCAGCAGCGCAACCGTGCCAATGCGGCGTTTGGGTTTTGTCGGTGTTGCAACAGGTACCGTTGGGGGCGTTGGTGACGTAGGTTGAGACGTGGTGTCGAGCCGATATGGATACATTGCGATCCTCCACAGGTTTAGCTGATGCTGTGAAGGATAGATGTCGAGGCTTAGCGAGCGCTAAGGACGTGCTGAGGCGACGGTAAAGGGACGCTGAGGAAAGCCTACGAGCGGGAATCCGGCCGCCGCACGTGGCGATCGCACGCAGGGATAGCCGGTGTTCACAGCTACATGTTGACAGCGATGGCGTCGGCTTCTGCCGTATCCGCTCCCACCAGCGGCGCTTGCGGCAGCTCAACCATAAACTCACTGCCCATACCCAGCTGGCTTGCGACGCTCACCGTGCCGTCGAGCGCATCGACCAAGGCTTTGGCGATCGCCAGGCCCAGACCAGCGCCCCCGCCGGTACGTGAGCTGTCACCGCGGTAGAAGCGCTCGAAGATATGCTGCAGGGTATCGGACGCGATGCCGATGCCCGTGTCCCGCACGCTGATGCGTACTCGCCCATTGCGCGCAGTTGTTGACAGCGTAATCTCCCCTGGCGCAGGCGTGAACTTGAGTGCATTGTCCAGCAATATCAACAATACCTGCTTCAACGCATCAGGATCACCCAGTATGGCGACGTTGTGCACTTCAGCACAGATGATCGTGCGATCCGGACCGAGCGTCTTGGCTTTGCGGCACACATCCTCGATTAATGGCTTGATCGGCACCGTCTCGCGCCGGAGCTGCCGCCCGGCATCCGCGCGCGCCAGCGAAAGCAGATCGTGAACCAGGCGGCTCATGCGCTCGCTCTCGTCCACCATATCGGCCAACACCGCCGTGCGATCCGCGCTGCTGATGGGCGGGTCACGCTGCAGCAGGGCAATGTTGCCGCGAATCGTGGTTAGCGGCGTGCGCAGCTCGTGCGAAGCATCGGCCACAAACCGACGCTGAGCTTGCAGCGCCTGAGCCTCTTGCCGATACGCGCCTTGTAGTGCCGCCAGCATCGTATTAATTGTGGTTGCCAACCGACCAACCTCATCCTGCGGCCCGGCGTGCGACACGCGGCGGCCAAAATCCCGCTCGGCGCCAATGGCATGCGCGGTCTGGGTTATGCGGTTGATCGGGCGCAGGGCCGTGCCGGCCAGGACCCAGCCAATCCCAAAGGCAAGAATAGCAGCAATGCTGCTGCCCGCCAGCAGCGTGCGCCGAACCACGTCCAGCGCCCGATCCTGATCTTCCAGCGAGCGCGCTACCTGCAGCACACCCACAACGCGCTCGCTGTAGGTGATCGGTTTGCTGTACACCAGAAATCGGGTGTTGCGGATCGTCGCGAAATCGTAGGCATAGCCAGCTTCAAGCACCCGGGTACGCACTTGCGCTTGCAGCGGTAATTCGATATCGGCCTCAACCGAGTTTGGGCTGCGAAACTCGATATTGCCGTCCAGGCGCCGCGTCTGCACAAAGGTATTTTGGATGGCCCGATTACTGGAAGGAACCGTAATAACCAGCCCGCGCCTGACAAAATCGACTGACCGTTCGCTCAACAGCCGCTTGGCCTCGTCGGCCAGCGTATCCTTGACCACACCAAGGGTCGTTTGGGCTAAGGTGAGGTACAGGATCACGCTGAAGGCGATCAAGGTCAGCGCCAAGATCGCCGTGTACAGCAGCGTGAGACGTAGTCGAATGGACATACAACTACCCCTCAGCTTCCTTCGCGCAGCACATAGCCGACACCCCGAACCGTTTGAATCAACCGTGGCTCTCCACCGGCTTCCGTTTTGGCCCGCACATAGCCGATATACACTTCCAACACGTTGCCATCACCGCCAAAGTCGTAGCCCCACACGTCTTGCAGAATGCGGTCGCGAGGCAGCACCTGGCGTGGATAGCGCAGCAAATACGACAGGAGGTCAAACTCCTTGGGGCTGAGGTTAAAGGCTCGATCACCCCGCCGCGTTTCGCGTGTCACCGGATCGAGATACAGATCGGCATACGACAACGGACGCTCGTTGTTGTTTGCGTCGGAGCGGCGGAGCAGCGCGCGCAGTCGCGCCAACAGCTCAGCCGGCGCAAATGGCTTGACCAAATAATCGTCGGCGCCGCTGTCCAGGCCTTCCACCCGATCTTCGACGGCATCACGGGCGGTCAGCATCAGGATCGGCATGGCATCCGCTTCCCGCAGCCGGCGCGCCACCTCGAGGCCATTCAGGCCTGGCATCATCCAATCGAGCACCACCACGTCCGGCCGATGCGCGTGGGCTTGCGTCAATGCCTCGTGTCCATCCGCCGCCGTGACAACATGATAGCCCTCATAAGCCAGCGTACGGCGCAGCATATCGATAATTTTGCGGTCATCATCTGCGATCAGCACTGTGGCCATGGTTTTTGCCTCGTATCTTTGGTTCTGTCTTGGATTGTTACGCTTGGCTTTCACCTCGCCAAGCAGATCGTAACACGATCTGTGCGGGAACAACAGAGCACACTATGCAGAAGCATTGCAGCACGTCGGAGCGTTCCCTGGCAACCGTGTAGCGAGCCATGCGGTTATAATGCCGCCAGCGGTCATTCCCGGAGAGTTTATTCATGCCCACGGTCTGTTTGCACGACAAAGCGGCGATCGCAGCATTTTTACGCCGTAGTCCGTATCTGCACCTGTACACACTCGGCGATCTTGACGATTTTTTCTGGCCGTACACAACCTGGTATGGCTTGACCGACGCAGCGCAGCAGCTGCGGCAGGTTGTGCTGGTGTACACCGCCTCGTTGCCGCCAACGCTGCTCGCTCTGGCCGATGAAACCCCAGATTCCATGCGTGAACTGCTTGGATCTTTGCTCCCGCTTCTGCCCCGGCAGCTACACGCGCATGTGAGCGGACAGCTCGCCGAGGTCTTTCACTCCGACTACACAATCCAATCATTCGGCCCGCACTACAAGATGGCGCTGCTGGACCTGTCCCGGCTGCGGGCGTTTGAGCCGGCTGGCATTGAGCAGCTGACCGCAGCCGACCTGCCTCAGATTCGCGAGCTATATCAGGCAAGTTATCCCGGCAACTGGTTCGACCCGCGCATGCTTGCCACCGGCTTCTATTATGGAGCGCGCCGCGACAACAAGCTCGTCAGCATTGCCGGGGTCCATGTGTATTCCCAGGAGTACAATGCTGCCGCCATCGGCAACGTCACAACGCTGCCCGAGCTGCGCGGCCAGGGCCTTGGTACCGCCGTGTGCGCTCGCCTGTGTCAAGCATTGTTACGCAGCGTAAGCTACGTTGGCCTTAATGTTAAGGTTGATAACCACAGCGCCATCCGAGCTTATGAACGGCTAGGTTTTCAACGCATCGCTTCCTACGAAGAGTGTGGTCTGGCTTTGAAAACGGGCACGAGTTAATCACAAACCCTCCACCCGGGCGCGCATTAACTTTGCGCTCATCCATTCACTCCTGGCCCAAAAACATGACGACGCACCAGCAGCAGTCAGCTCTCCCCCAAGCGCTGATCTGCTGCAAGTACGCCGTCACACGGATGCACAGGTACATGGTAGAGTCACAGGCTAAGTGTGGGCTAAACACCAACTAAGAAAATCATAAGATTTCTCAGGGTTTTCCGGAGCCCGAAACCGCTTGCTCCACTTCGTCAATCTCTTGTTGCAGTTCCACCTGCGCCTGGTCAAGTACCTGGTTGAGGTCCATAGATGGGTCGAAGGTCGACTTCACTACGTTTTTCCAGGTATCGTTTGCCTGGACATAGGCTTCGAGCTTGTACGGCCGTGCCCGCTTCAGTTGATCGTAGAATGGTCGCAACAAGGGATCACTTTGCAAGGCAGGGTCTTCGTACAGCTCCGTGCGCACAGGGTAGCGGCCTAGCTCCACAGCCATACGCTTAGCATACGGATCGGATACAGCCCACTTCATAAATTCAAATGCGGCTTCACGGTTACGCGCTCCACGCGGAATAAACAAACTGCCGCCACCCTGCACCGAACCACCCGCCATTGGGCTTCTGCCACGGGGCAACGGCGCTGTGCCGACATCATCCATCATGTTGGGCGCTTCCTGCCGCAGCCGTGCCAAATCCCATGGTCCTGAAAAAAACATCGCCACTTTGCCGTTTTGGAACAATGCAACAGGATGGTCGGTTTGGCGCTCGATCGGTGGTGGCAGCGTCGCATGTTGATCCTTAAGGCTCATCGTATGATAGAGCTGCAGGATTGAACGTACGTGTGGATCGTCAAGGGTAGCAGTCACTCGTCCATTTCGTTCGGTGAGCAAGTCACCGCCTGCCGCGTTGATCAGACCGGTGATGGTCCAACCACTGGCGGACAGCGCAAGCGCGTACTGCGATCCGTCCGGTTTGGTGAGGCGCGGAGCGATCACCGAAAGATCGTCAAAGGTCCACGTGGCGCTGAGCGGAGGCAGGTCGGCTTCGCGAAATAGGCGCTTGTTATAGATGGTGAACAGCGCATTGATGTCGAGCGGCACGCCATAGTAGTGTTCT
The DNA here is from genome assembly GCA_016781505.1 of bacterium. Classification (GTDB taxonomy): domain Bacteria; phylum Chloroflexota; class Chloroflexia; order Chloroflexales; family Kallotenuaceae; genus LB3-1. The sequence goes on along the minus strand of JADDQF010000006.1, from coordinate 21,590 downwards.
TTCCACAGCACATCCTCCATGGCGCCCGGCATAAAATCCTGCTCTGCATTCCAAACATGCCACAGATCGTCAACCTGCTCCGCCAAACCTTGCGCGCCCATTGCAAAAGCGTGATTATGTGCCACATCCGGCGGCTCGCCCTGAGTGATAGCGAACTCAACCTCCTTGCGCATGTTTTCCCACAGGATGTCGTCTTTGGTTTTGATCGTGATATTGGGATATGCCGCCTGGAAATCGTGGATCAGCGCTTGGATTGGCGGCGTGTTGATGTAATCCGCGGCGAGCCATACTTCGAGCGTGATCGGAGCGCTCGCGATTGCGGCATTACGAGGCGGAACACCCGCCGGCCAGATCGGGCTAGGAGGCTGAAGACTAAGGCAGCTTGTTAACAGCAGGCAGGCGATCAGGCTGCACACCATCAGCCGTCGGAACCAACACATACGGGTTGTTATCCTTTGAGTGGGTATGGAGTGTGGTGGCAATAATTGTCATATCGTCGGTGGGCGCCATGTCTTGCACATGCTGCTTCAGCGCTTCAAGCACCATCGACACAATCTGGGCAGGGCCACCGCTCGCGGCGTGACAGACGGTGCTTTCCAGGTGATCAAAGCCCCACATCTCGTTGCTCGGGCTGCGCGCCTCAACGATGCCATCACTGATAAAGACCACCGCCTGTTCTGGCTTGAGCACAATTGTCGACTCAGCGTAGGTGACATCGGCGACAACGCCCAGAGGCGGGCCATAGCTCGCCATGTAGAAGCATTCACCTGCACCGGCAATCAAGGGCGAGATCATCCCGGCGTTGGCAACACAGATTTGCTGGGTTTGTGGCTCGAATTCGGCGACCAGCAGCGCAACACACATATGGCTGGTGCTGAAACGGGGATACAGCTCGGCGTTAAGCCGCATCAACAGGTCGGCGGGGCTCGGCTCTTGCCGGGCATGAATTTCGACCAGGCTGCTGGTCAGCGCCATAACCAGAGCGGCAGCAACACCTTTGCCGGAGGCATCGCCGATCACCAGACGGAGCCGACCATCCGGCAGCGGGACGTAGGTATAAAAATCGCCACCGATTTCGGCAGCCGACTCTGATGCTGCCTGGGCGGTAACTGCCGGAATCGGCGGTGGGCCGTGCGGCAGCAGGTCATGCTGAATAATGCGGGCCAGGTTCAGGCCTTCGCTCAGGCGGGCGTTGCGCTGTTCAATGGCCTGCTGCGACTCAGCCAGTCGCTTGGACATGCCGTTGAATTCCGTGGCCAGCTGGCCCAGCTCATCTTCTCGCGCGACAGCAATCGTGCCACCCAGCTGGCCAGATCCGAGCACTTGCACGCCGTCCCGCAGCTGCAGAATCGGCCGCGTCAGCTCCCGCGCCAGCAGCACGGCCCACACGCCCACAAACACGCCCGTGCCCACCAACACCAGCGCCAACAGCCATGTGCTACGCCGCGAGGCATAAAACGCGCGGTCAGTCGGCTGTTCCACCACCACCGACCACTTGTGCCGTGGAATAAAGGCGCGTCCGGCCGTGACCTGCGCGCCGTCGCTCCCAAGCAGCGTTGCAACGGCGGCATCCGAGCGCGCCCAGGCGCGTAAGTTTTGCGTTCCGATCAATGCTTCCGGTGCGTTGCCCAACAACACATTGCCACGCTCATCCATAATGAATGCGTTGCGTGCTGTTTCGAGGGGCACCGCAGCCAGATTTTGCACCATGTTTTGGGTGGAAAAGTGGGCTACGATCACGCCCTGCACTTGCCCGACCCCGTTCCTGGCAGGCACGGCAATCTGGAACACCCGCCGCCCATCATACGCTCCGGTCACACTATGATGAAACAGCCCCTGGCGCCCTGCCGCAAAAAACGGTTCTTCGACGCGATTGATCAGCTGATTATCGAAATAGATGCGCTCTTGCGTGACCCGCACGATCTCGTCGCCTTGCAGATTCAAGATCACCAGCTCGATCATGTCCGGATACTGTCGGTTTAGATATTCGCGCGTCGCGCTCTTGATTGCGTCTTTGTCCGGACCGGTGATGGGCGTGATCCGGCCAAAATTGAGCAGGCCGCGCTGAGCTTGTTCCAACGTTTTGGTCAGATCGCGGCCTATCGAGGCGGCCACCGATGTTTGCGTTTGTTCAAAGACCCGCCGCTCGGCCTGAGCACTGGTGTACAGGAGGGCAAAGCCCATGGTAATCAGCGGCACCAGGGACGTAAACAGATGCGACAGCTGCAGCCGGGCGCGAATACTGCGCCGCGGCCAACGCGGCGCCCTAAGCCGCAATTGACGGTGGTGATCAAGCGTCGGGCGTGGTGTGGTGTGCAGTGCTGATTGTTTGGTTTCCAAAGCCATACAAAGATGTACTCTTCAATCAGCCGAATGTGCACCGTGATGAGGTAAAAAGCGGCGGCAGCTTTGAGCCTGGATCTCGAACTCTGCCACATGAGGACCGTAAGATATTCGCGGAACACGGATCGGATCGTCTGGAGATGCAGCGCATTATACGCTCTTTCGATCCGCAACGCAACACTTCTCAGGACGATTTTTAATAAGATTTTGATGGGGTGAGGCTGGAGTGGCCAGCATAAAAAAGCAGTTGTCGCATGCATGACGGCGGGGGAAGCGCGTATCGGGGAAAAGTCCTAGCTCGCAGCGCCCCGAAGGCTACCGCGAGCTAGGGATGAGGCGCAGCACCGGCATCTGTTTGGTGGGATCGATCACAATTGAACGCTGAAAGCCCGCGTGATACCGGCCTCAGACTCAACCTTGGACAACAGCTCGCTTGGCACAGGCTCATCCACCGTCAGCACCATCATGGCCTGTCCGCGCGGGCTGAGCCGGCCCACATGCATCGACGAAATATTGATGTCGGCCGCTCCCAGGATCATGCCGACATGGCCGATCAGTCCCGGCCGATCTTGATGGAACGTCACCAGCATGGATTGGGACGGCACAACGTCGAGCCAATAGCCGTCAACCTGCACAATATGGGGCTCGTCCTGAACCGCAGTCCCGCCAAAGGTATGTAACGTGCCGTCGCTGGTTGTAACGCGCAGCTCCAAAAGCGCAGCATAGCGCTCGGCGTCGGGCTGCTTACGCTCGCTGAGCGAGAGGCCCCGGTCGCGGGCCAGCAACCCCGCGTTCACTGGCGTGACCCGCTGCTCGCTGGCACCTTCAAGCAGGCCAGCCAACGTCGCGAGACGGATCGGATCGGTAGTGGTTTCGGTTAGCTCGCCGCTGTACACAATCTCATAGGCTGTTGCGGGAGACTGGACCAGTTGAGTAGCTACGCGCGCCAGAATACGTCCCAGCGCAACATAAGGCGCGACGATTTGCCAGGTTTCGGGCGCAACAAACGGCGCATTCACGGCGTAGCGTGGCGTACGATTTTTGAGCGCGTCGATCACGCCCTCGGCAACATCGGCCGCCGTTAACGCCTGGGCTTCCTCGGTTGAAGCGCCGAGATGCGGCAGTGCAATCACGCGCGGATGAGTGACCAACGGGTTGTCGGTGGGCGGCTCTTTGGCCCACACGTCGAGCGCCGCGCCCGCGATATGCCCCTGCTCCAGCGCCTCGTGCAACGCGGGCTCGTCGATAATCCCGCCGCGGGCGCAGTTGACGATGTAAGCGCCGCGCTTGACCTGGGCCAGACGATCCGCATTCAGCAGATTGCGCGTCGACTCGATCAGCGGCGTATGGATTGAGATTGCATCCGACTCACGCAGCAGCGTTTCGAGCGTGACTGCATGAACGCCAAGCTGCTGGGCGCGTTCCTGGGAGATAAACGGATCGTACGCCAGCACCCGCATCTCCATGGCCCGCGCCCGACGCGCCACCTCCGAGCCGATTCGGCCAAAGCCGAGCAGGCCCAGCGTTTTGCCGCGCGCCTCCCAGCCCATAAATTTGCCGCGCTCCCAGCGCCCGGCCTGCATCGAGCTGTGCGCCTGCGGTATCTGCCGCGCCATGCTCAGCACCAAACCAATCGCTAATTCGGCCACGGCAATGCTGTTGGACGCAGGCGCATTGACCACCAAAATCCCGGCGCGGGTGGCTGCATCCATATCAATATTGTCGACGCCGGTGCCGGCACGCCCAACCACCCGCAGCTTTGGTCCGTAGGCTAGGACATCGGCAGTAACTTTGGTCTGGGAGCGAACAACCAGTGCTTCGTACTGCGGCAAAATTTCTTTCAGTGCTTCGGGGGTGAGATCAAGGCGGACATCGACCTCAAAGGCTTGTTTGAGGGCATCTAAACCTTCAACGCCGATCTTTTCGGTAACCAAAATTTGGGCCATAGAAACTTCCCCTACATGTGCATGGTGCCCCCCAACCGCAACAGTGTACGTTGCAGACGGGGTCGATCACTCTGCTGCTCAACGCATGGAGCAGACTGGACAGCGCTTGTACGTGGCCTCCGATATGCACCACGCACATTGGTGTTGCGAATCATTTGAGCACCGGTGGCAGCGTTCGGTCGAGATCGTCGGCCCACGGGTGGAGACGAGTCGTGCGCACAACGCTGTGCAGCAGGGTCTGATACGTGTCCATACAGCATATCAGGCACCTCCTCGGCTGGCAGCACATATTATACCGTAGCTGCTGCCCCAGCGTTGCATCGGCTAACGATCACGAGCAGAGCGTGTGGCTGCAGCACAAACTACCAGCAAGGCTCCTGTGCTGGGGCAATTCTTGCTGTTTGCGATGGACTAGACGGGATTTTTACGCTTTCCAACCCTAGGGTCGAAGCCGTATTGAGGGTAATTCTCATTCGTGCTATACTCCACTAAGCTGTAGGAATACCAAGATCACTATAGATTTCTGTAGGTTTGAATGCCGGCGACACCCGAAGAACACGAATGGCTAACGTTGAGCGACGCCAGCAAGCGGCTCAATGTGCATCCTGCAACGCTGCGGCAATGGAGCGATGAGGGCAAGGTGCGCATTTTTCGGACGCCGGGCGGTCATCGCCGGTTTTCGCGTACCGATATCGAGCGCATGCTGCAGGTGATCCCGCTGCGGGGCGTCGGGCTGTCGTCCTTTGTGATGAGTGAGGTACTGCAGCGCACGCGGCAAGAGTTACCGGCGGCGATGCAGCAAAGCTGGGCGACCGGCATCGGCGAGGACGAACGGCAGAGGCAACGCGAAGCCGGGCGGCAGCTGACGCGGCTGGCAAGCGAGCTTGTGACCAAGCCCGCTCCGACAGCGGCGCAGCTGGCTGAGGCGCGGCAGATCGGCGCGGAGTATGGGCGGATGATGGCGCGGGCGGGTCACTCGCTGCCGGATGCAGTGATGGCGTTTATCTTTTTTCGCGACTCGTTGCTGGAAACGGTGTTTAGCTTGCCGGAAACAACCGGGCTGGACCGCGATGCCACGCTCGCGATTGTGCGCCGGATCAACGACCTGCTTAACGATGTGCTGCGGATGATGATGGCTGCGCATGAGCAGCCCCAACCCATGGCTGATGGAACACGGTGACATGCAGCAGGCGCAGCCCAAGCCATATCCGATTGCGCTAACCCAGCTCGCGGGCGTACGTTGTGTGGTGGTTGGCGGCGGCGAGGTTGCCCTACGCAAGGTGCGCGCTCTGCTCCAAAGCGGGGCGCACGTTTGCGTGGTCAGTCCAGCCCTCCATCCACTTTTGACGGAATGGCGCGCAGCCGGGCAGATCGAGCATTGGGCCCGGCCGTACGCGCCCGACGATCTGGCAGGAGCGTTTTTGGCAATTGCCGCCACCGACCGGCGGGAGGTCAATGCGGCGGTGGCGGCGGAAGCGCGCCAACGGGACATCCTGTGCAACATCGCCGACGATCCTGACGGCAGCTCCTTTCACACACTGGCCACTGTGACACGGGGCAGCGTGCTGTTGGCGGCAACTACCGGTGGCGAAAGTCCTGCTTTGGCGGCGCATATACGACGCAAGCTTGAGCAAACGTTTGGACCGGAATACGGCATCCTGGCTGAGCGGCTGGGTCGGCTCCGGGCCGAGGTGGGGCAATCCTTGGTGCCAGCGGCACGCGCTCAGTTGTGGCGAGCATTGGCTACCGATGACGTTTTGGAGATGGTACGCAACAACGATCTAGCCGGGCTTGAGCGCCTCATTGAGACGCTGATTGCCGAACTCAAACAACCTTAACGCACTACGCTTGCGTTTGGCCGCAAGAAGTTGATCCATGCATATCTTTGTTCTTGGTCTCGATTATCATACGTCGCCGGTTGAGGTACGCGAACAGCTCGCCTTTCGGCCATCACAGCTTGCAGCAGCCTACGCAGCGCTGCTCCAAGAGGTGGAGCTGAGCGAAGCGGCCATTTTGTCGACGTGTAATCGTGTCGAAATATATGGTATCGCCGACACCCTGGATCGCATCGCGGGTGTGAGCAAGTTTTTGCATGCTTTTCACAACCAACCGGCCCGTAGCCATGATGCGGCGCTCTACACGCATGTCGATGGAGCCGCCGTTCGACATGTCTTTGCTACGGCCAGTGGTATCGAATCGTTGGTGATGGGCGAGACCCAGATTCTGCGGCAAATGCGGGATGCGGCAGCCAGTGCGAGCCAACACCAGGCGCTCGGTCCGATCTTGAATACCTTGTTCCGCCATGCGCTGGAGGTCGGCAAGCGTGCCCGTACCGAGACCGCGATCAGTCGTCATGCCGCATCAGTTAGCCAGGCCGGCGTCGAGCTTGCCCGAGCGCTGTTTGGCCGGTTGGAAACGGCGCATGTGCTGCTGGTCGGCAGCGGCAAAGTGAGCGAGCTCGCCGCCAAGAATTTGCTCGACAACGGTGCTCGCATCATCACCTTGGTTAACCGTACAGTGGAGCACGCGCAAAAGCTCGCGGAGCAGTGGGGCGGCCGCGCGCTGCCGTTTGATCAGCTGCAGGGTGCGCTCAACGACGCCGATGTGGTGCTGTCGTCGACCTCGGCGCCGCATACCGTGATCCATCAACAGCACGTCCAAACCGCCCTCGCGGCGCGCGACGGACGCCCGTTGATCTTGATCGACCTGGCGGTGCCCCGCGATATCGACGTGGATGTGGCCGCGGTACCAGGGGTGCATTTGTATAACGTCGACGACCTGCAGACCGTTGTGGCGGCCAATATCGAGCGACGACGCGGTGAGATCAGCGCCGTGGAGGCGATTATTGCCGCCGAGGTCGACGAGTTTATACGCTGGTTGGGCGCCCGCGCGGCGGTACCGACGTTGAATGAGCTACGAGCGCACGCCGAGCGAATCCGCCAAGCCGAAGTTGAAAAGGCGCTGCGGCGGATGGGTCCACTCAGCGAGCGCGACCAAGCGATTATCCAGGCGCTCAGCCAGGGCATCGTCAACAAGCTGCTGCACCAGCCGACGGTCCGGCTGAAAGCCCACACCGCCAGCGGCAATGGCCTGACGTATGCGTCCGCCCTGCAGGAGCTGTTTGGACTGGAGCACGGCAATGCGTAAGCTGGTACTTGCGACGCGCGGCAGCAAGCTTGCGCTTGCCCAGTCCGAGATGGTCGCGCAGATGCTGCGGTCGGCGCATCCTGGCCTTGAGGTCGAGCTCCAGATCACCCAAACCAAAGGCGATCTGGTGCTGGATCGGGCGCTTTCCAAGATTGGCGACAAAGGCCTGTTCGTGAAGGAGATCGAGCAAGCGCTGCTGGACCACACCGCCGATCTGGCGGTCCACTCCTGCAAAGATCTGCCGTCGTCATTACCGGCAGAGCTGATCCTGGGCGCTTTTCCGTGCCGGGCCGATCCGCGCGATGTGTTGATTTCGCGCCATGGCGTGCAGCTGCATGAGCTGCCGATGGGTGGACGCGTCGGCACCTCCAGCCTGCGCCGAGCCTGCCAGGTGCGGCGGCTACGTCCCGATCTGCAGATTATCGACCTGCGCGGCAACGTGGATACGCGGCTACGTAAAGCACAGACCGACGACTACGACGCGATCATTCTGGCCGCGGCGGGGCTGGAGCGCTTGGAGCTTAGCAGCGCTGTCACCCAGGTCTTCGACGTTGATACGCTGGTACCGATGGTGGCGCAGGGAGCGCTCGCCGTTGAGTGCCGCGCCGACGACCACGCCGTTCGCAATCTGCTGGCGGCGCTCAACGACCGGCCGACCGAGCTGGCGGTACGCACCGAACGCGCCTTTTTGCGGCGGCTGGAAGGCGGCTGCCAGGTGCCGATAGCGGCACATGCCACCCTATCAGACCATGCAATCAGGCTGCGTGGGCTGATTGGACTGCCGGACGGCGCGCAGGTGGTGCGGGGTGAACGGTCGGGCCCCGTACACGACGGCGAGACACTTGGAACAGCGTTGGCCGAGCAGCTGTTAGCCGAGGGCGGCGCCGCCATCCTCCAACGACTGAGCCGGGTTATTCCGGCCGTGGATGCGGTAGCCAGCCCAGCTCAGGGGCCGGCATGATTCGGCGGGCAACCACGGATGACGCGTACACGCTGGCGCGGTTACGTCAGGCGATGGCCGAAGAGATGCGGCCGGACGCTCCGCGTGATCAGTCGTTTGTGGAGCGGACCTTTGTGTACTGGTACGAGATGCTGGAACGCGAGCAGGCCTGTAGCTGGCTGGCCGAAGTCGAGCGGCGGCCAATGGGCATGGCTTCGCTGCTGTTCCACCGGCATCCGCCGCGCCCATGGGGCGAGCGAAACCGGGGCTACGTAACGGGCGTGTATGTGGTGCCGGAACAGCGGCGTCAAGGCTATGGCCGGGCCTTGATGGAAGCGGTGATCGCGTATGGCCGCGAACAAAAGCTGCAGCGACTGGAGCTACGGACCAGCCCAGGTGGTCGTCCGCTCTATGCCGCGCTGGGCTTCCGTCCGCAGGAAGTGCTGATGCTACCGTTGGATGAAGGATTGAGTGGATGAGCCGCGGGTTTGTCTCATTGGTGGGCGCCGGACCGGGCGATCCCGACCTGATAACAGTTAAGGGCATGCAGCGGCTGCAGCAGGCCGATGTCGTCATCTACGATTATCTGGCGAATCCGGTTCTGCTGGATTACTGCCGAGCCGATGCCGAGCGCATCTATGTCGGCAAGCAGGCGAAGCGCCACACGTTGACGCAGGACGAAATCAATGCGCTGCTGCTCGAGCATGGCCGGGGCAAGCGGGTTGTGCGCCTCAAAGGTGGTGATCCATATATTTTTGGGCGCGGCGGCGAAGAAGCCGAGGTTTTGCAGCAGGCCGGCATTGCGTGGGAAGTTGTTCCCGGTATTTCTTCCGGTGTCGCCGCTCCGGCATATGCCGGCATTCCAGTGACGCATCGTGAGGTAGCCTCATCCGTAGCCTTTATCACCGGGCACGAAGATCCGACCAAGCCCGAAACGGCGCTCAACTGGTCCACGTTGGCCACCGCGGTTGACACGCTGGTCTTCTATATGGGCGTTGGGAATTTGCCGGAGATCGCGCGGCAGCTGATGGCCAACGGCCGTCCCGCCGAAACGCCGGTTGCGGTGATTCGCTGGGGCACCAAGCCCGAGCAGGAAGTTGTCACGGGCAGCCTCCAAACCATCGCGGACGATGTGGCGCAAAGGGGGCTCAAGCCACCGGCGATCACAGTGGTGGGTGAGGTGGTGCGCCTCCGGGAACGGTTGGGCGACCTCGTATGGCAGGTCGGGCCAGCCCAACCTCAGCCGCTAGCCGGCAAGCGCGTGGTGGTGACGCGCGCACGCGAACAGGCGAGCGCGCTCAGCGAGCAACTGCGAACAGCCGGCGCCGAGCCGATTGAATATCCGGTGATTGCCTTTGCACCGCCGCGCGACTGGGCACCGCTCGACCATGCCCTGACGACGATTGAGTTTTATGACTGGGTCATCTTTACCAGCGTCAACGGCGTGCGGTTTGCCCTGGAGCGGATGCGCGAGTTTAATCTCGACAGCGCGCGTTTGGCAAGCCGCAAAGTTGGGGCGATCGGTCCGGCTACTGCGGCCGAGCTCCGACGCGCGGACATCCAGCCGACTTTTGTGCCGGACGAGTTTGTGGCGGAGGCGGTGATCGCCCAAATCGGCGATGTCGCCGGACAGCGCATTCTGCTGCCGCGGGCCGATATTGCCCGCGAGGCCCTGGTCGATGGCCTGGAAGCCAAGGGCGCCAGCGTCGACAGCGTTGTGGCCTATCGAACCGTGCTGAGCGACGCCGAGACGGACGTGGTCCAGATGCTGCGCGACGGACAGATCGAGGTGGTTACCTTTACGTCGTCTTCCACGGTCCGAAACTTTTTTGAGCGGCTTCAGCAATCGGGCGTGTCTAACGACGCGGCGCGCGCGCTGCTGGAGCCTGTCGTCGTCGCGGCGATTGGCCCGATAACGGCGCAGACCGCCCGCGACTACGGTTTACATGTCGCGATCGAGGCCCCAAAGTACACCATCGACGGTTTGGTAGGGGCACTGGTTGAAATGTTTGGAAGCGCTACGTCACATGCTTGAGGCGGCCTGCACTCCCAACACAGCAACGTCGCGCGATACAGGCAGGAGCACGCGATGACGGTGTACGATTACTGCACGGGCTGCGGCACGCCGATCAGTGAGAACGAGCCGTATTGGTCCGTGCAATACTCGCATGAATCGTTTGACGGCAGCAACATTAAGGAAGCGGTTGCGGTCGCGCAGTTTTGCGAGCAGTGCGCGCGCAGCCGCGATGTCGATACCATACAGATACCGACGAAAAGCACGCACAAGCGATAAGGCAGAACCTATGGCTGGATATACACATCATGCATCCCTGCGTCCACGACGGCTGCGCGCCACGCCAACGCTCAGGCGGATGGTGCGCGAAACAGTGCTGACGCCGGACGATTTTATCTATCCGTTGTTTGTGGTCCATGGCCAGGGCCAGCAGCGCCCGATCGGCTCGATGCCGGGGCAGCACCAATGGTCGGTCGACATGCTGCCGCGGCAGGCGGAGGAGATCGCCAGCCTGGGCATACCGGCGGTGATCTTGTTTGGCCTGCCCGCCGCGAAAGACGCCATCGGCAGCGAAAATTTTGCCGAGGACGGCATCGTGCAGCAGGCGATCCGGACGCTCAAAGACGCCGTGCCAGAGCTGGTGGTGATCACGGACGTGTGTATGTGCGAATACACCGACCATGGCCACTGCGGCATCCTGGATGAGCGCGGCTACGTGGTGAATGACGCGACATTGGAAGTTTTGCAGCGGGTGGTGCGGTCGCACGCCGAGGCTGGCGCGGACATTGTGGCGCCCAGCGGCATGATGGACGGCATGGTCGCAACCATTCGGCAGGCTTTGGACGCGGATGGCGCCCACAACACGGCGATCATGGCCTATGCCGCCAAGTTCGCATCCGGCTTTTACGGCCCGTTCCGCGAAGCCGCCGACTCGCCGCCCGCATTCGGCGACCGCAAGCAGTACCAGATGGATCCCGGCAATGGCCGCGAAGCGCTGCTGGAGGTCGCGCTGGACGTTGCGGAAGGCGCGGATATTTTGATGGTCAAGCCGGCATTGCCGTATCTGGACGTATTGGCGCAGGTGCATGCCCGCTTTGATCGACCTACCGCGGCGTATCACGTGTCGGGCGAGTACGCCATGGTCAAGGCGGCGGCGCAGAACGGCTGGATCGACGAGCGAACCGTTGCGCTGGAAAGCTTAACGGCGATCAAGCGCGCGGGTGCCGATATGATCGTGACCTATTTTGCCAAGGATGCGGCCCGCTGGCTCAAAGCATAGTGCGCCAGGAACAAGTTTAAGCAAGAGGACAGATCAGAGTATGACGCTGCAAACTGAAATACATGCACTCAAAGAATGGGCCGTCGCGACCGACGCATTGGAGCGCGGCGAGACCATTATGCTGCTGCGCAAAGGCGGCATTCGGGAAGAAGGCAAGCACTTCAAGGTTGCGCATGACGAGGTGCTGCTGTATCCGACCTATGAGCACCAGCAGCGCCATCTGCTCAAGCCGCAGTACGCCGACCGGGTGGAGCCGGTGCCGTCGGGCTGGCACCCGGAAACCGTGCGGATCGGGGCATTTGCGCGCATCACCGACATTTTTCAGGTGAGCGAGCGTGAGACCGTCGAAGGCTTGCTGCCGTTCCATGTGTGGAATGAGCAATTCGCCGCCGAGCGCTTTGGCTGGAAGCCACGCTTTCCGCTCTACGTTATGCTGCTGCGGGGCTATAAGCTGGCCCAGGAGCAGGTGATCGAGTACCGCTCCGAGTATGGCGGCTGCAAGTCGTGGATCGACCTGGCGCTGCCGGTCAGCTTGGCAGGCATGCGGCCGGTCTTGAGCGACAGTGAGTATGCGAGCCAAGTTGCAACAATTCGAGCCGTCGTCGATAGTGAACGACTAGCGTCGCTATAAAAGCACCACTTAAGATTGACCACCAAGCGGCAACTCAGCATTGGCTTACAGTACTTGGGCGATCCAGGGGTGGATCGAGGGAAGGATGACACAGATGCGTTATGTACAGTTCGGCACCACCGACATGCAGGTCTCGCAGCTCGGCTTTGGGGTGTGGACCGTGGGCACGACCTGGTGGGGCATCACCGACAAGCAGATCGGGTTGGATTTGCTGCGCCGCGCCTACGACCTCGGCGTGACGTTTTTCGATACAGCCGACACCTATGGCGATGGCTTTGGCGAAGAGATCGTGGCCGAGGCGCTGGGCGACGTGCGCGACGAGCTGGTGATTGCCACCAAAGGCGGCTACAACTGGTACGAGCACAAGGAGCGCCGGGGCCAGCAGGAACGCCCGCAGGACTGGCGGCCCGAATTCATCCGTTTCAGCGTGGAACAAAGCCTGCGCCGGCTCAAGACGGATCGGATCGATTTTTGGCAGGCCCACAACACCAAGATGGACGCCGTCGACAACGACGCGCTCTTTGAGACGTTGGAGCGGTTGAAGGAAGAAGGCAAGCTGCGCGCGTACGGCGTTGCGCTGGGGCCCAAGATCGGCTGGGTGGACGAGGGCGTTAAGGCGATGCGTACCCGCCCCATTGACGGGCTTCAAATGATCTACAACATGCTGGAACAAGACCCCGGCCGCGAGCTGTCGCGCGTGGCTCAGGCGGAAGGCGTGGCGCTCCTCGTTCGCGTGCCGCACTCGTCGGGCATGTTGGAGGGCAGATACACCGCCGAGACCACGTTCGCCAAAAACGACCATCGCCAGCACCGCTCCAAGGAATGGCTGGAAGGCGGGCTTAAGAAGCTGGAAAGGCTGTCCTTCCTGACCGACGACCGTGATCTTACCATTGGCCAAGCCGCGCTTAAGTATGTGTGGCAAACGCCGATGTGCTGCGTTGCCTTGCCCAACATTTACAACGTCGAGCAGCTGGAAGAGTTTGCCGCTGCATCCGACAAGCCCGATCTGGCCGCCGACGAGCTGGCCCGCATCAAAGACCTGTACGACAACGGATTTTATCTTGAGCAGTCCGAGACAAGCGCGGTTGCGTAGTATCAAGTAGGCGTCAGGCAACAGGCTTCAGCGCCGGAGCAAGCTTTCGTCTCCTGAAACCTGTAGCCTGTGACCTGTAGCCTTTCGAGGAGTTTACTCATGGAGACAACCGCACGACGTCAGTTCGTCAGGTGGTCATTTTTCAAGATAGATCCGGCGTGGCGGGCCTTACCGGCTGCGGAGCGGGCGCGCGGCAAGCTGGCGTTTGAAGCTGTCGCCACCCAATGGGCTGCGCGGATCGTGCTCCGGCCGTACACCGTGGTCGGGCTGCGCGGCGATGTGGACATCGGCTTGTGGCTGGTAAGCGAGCGGCTGGAAGATTTTCAAGAGCTGCATACCCAGCTCATGGCCACGCCCATGGGGCCGTACCTCGCGCTGCCGCACTCGTTTCTGGCCATGACCAAGCGGTCGATGTATGTCGATAAGTACGCGACCGAGGAAGAGGCCAAGCGCCGCGATATCATCGTACCCGGCGAGAGCAAGTATCTGTTCGTGTATCCCTTTGTGAAGACGCGCGCCTGGTACGCCCTGCCGCCCGCAGATCGCCAGCGCATGATGGACGAGCATATCCGGGTTGGCCGCAAGTATCCCGACGTCAAGCTCAACACGACCTATTCCTACGGCCTGGACGACCAGGAATTCGTGGTGGCGTTTGAGACGGATGCGCCCTCGCGTTTCCTTGATCTGGTACAGGAGCTGCGCGAAACCGAGGCCAGCAACTACACCCTGCGCGACACGCCGCTGATCCCCGGCATTGCCACCACGATCCGCGGCATGCTCAACTCGCTGGATGGCGGGGAGAACGTCGAAGCCGAGCCGGTGGCCGAGGAGGTCAGCGCGCCCGTGGCGGTGGTACAAACGCCCGAGCGCAAGGCGGTGAATGGCTGGACCGAGGTGGCCAACGTTTCCGAGGTAGCGCCAGGCAGCGCCAAGCTCGTGGTCGTGGATGGCGAGCAGATCGCGCTGTACAACGTGGACGGTACCTTTTACGCCCTCAGCAATCGCTGCTCCCATGCGCGCGGCCCACTGGTCGATGGCGCGGTTAGTACGAGTGAGACGGGTGCTCAAGTGGCCTGTCCCTGGCACGATGCGCAGTTCGATCTGAAGACCGGCGCGGCGTTGTGCAAGCCGGCCCGCGGTCCTGTTGCGGCGTATAACGTCAAAGTCGAGGGCGACGCAGTGCTGATCGGCCCGCAGAAAACTCCGCTGACGCAGGAGCGCGAGCTGCCCCAGCGCGTCGACGATCAGCTGGATGCGATCGACAAAAAGCTGGTCAACACGATGCAGTTCAAGTTTCCCGTGGTGTCGCGGCCGTGGCAGGCGCTGGCGGAGGAGGTTGGCTCCACCGAGGCTGATGTAATGCGCCGACTGGCCCACCTGCGCGAGATCGGCGTGGTGCGACAGATCAGCCCGATCTTTGATACCCGCAAGCTTGGCTACAAATCCAGTCTGGTAGCGGCCCGTGTCGCGCCCGAACGGCTGGAAGAGGCGGCCGCGGTGATCAACAGTCACCCGGGTGTGTCGCACAACTATCGGCGCGACCATGACTTCAACATGTGGTTCACGATCGCGGTGCCGCCCGACCATGATCTGGATGCCGAGGTGCAGCGTCTAACCGAGCGGGCGGGTGTGGACAAAGTGCGGATGTTGCCCACCCTCAAAATGTACAAGATCGCTGTCAAGCTCAACCTGGAGGAAGACGAGACCAAGCTGGCCAAGGACACGCAGAAGTATGTCAAAGCGGCGGAGGTGCGGCCGTTGACCGAGCGTGACAAACACCTGATCCGCGCCACCCAGGACGACCTGCCGCTGGTGGAGCAGCCTTTCAAGGCGCTGGCCGAGAGCGCCGGCATCACCGAAGACGAGCTGTTTGCGTGGTTCGCTGATATGCAGGAGATGAACTACCTGCGGCGTATCGCGGCCATTCTGCGGCACCAGAAGGCCGGCTTTACCGACAACGGCATGATCACCTGGAAGGTGCCCGAGGACAAGGTGGACGAAGCGGGACGTATCGCAGCGGCGTACTCCACGGTCTCGCACTGCTACCGCCGTCCGGTCTATCCCGACTGGCAGTACAACTTCTTCTCGATGGTCCACGCGCGCTCACGGGAAAACGCCGAGGAGATTGGGCGGCAGATCGCGGAGGAGCTAAAGTCGCTGGGCGTGAACGAGTACGTGATTCTGTTCTCCACCAAGGAGTTCAAGAAGGACCGCGTGCGCTACTTCGTGGATTGGAACGCCGAGGACGCGCCCCAGGCCGAGGCGGCGACGGCAAGCTAGGCTAGCACGGATGCCCTCATGCTGTCGACCCGTGGCAGCATGAGGGCTTTTTTTGCACAAAGTCACTGCCTGAATGAGGCTACGGCTTAGTGTAACGAGAAGAGAGGTACATGCTGTATGCAGCGTTCACAACAAGCATTTGCCGCCGCCCAGCAGCTTATTCCCGGCGGCGTGAATAGCCCGGTGCGCGCCTTCAAGTCGGTCGGAGGCACGCCACGTTTTATCGACCGTGCCGAGGGGCCGTATATCTTCGATATCGACGGCAACCGCTATATCGACTACGTGCTGTCGTGGGGTCCGATGATCCTGGGCCATGCGCAGCCCGAGGTTGTCGCCGCGATCCAGCAGCAGGCCGCCAAGGGCACGAGCTATGGCGCGCCGACCGAGCTGGAGACCGAGCTGGCGCAGCTGGTCTGTGACCTGGTGCCGAGCGTCGAGATGGTGCGCTTTGTCAACTCGGGCACCGAGGCGACCATGAGCGCGCTGCGACTGGCCCGAGCGGCCACTGGCCGGTCCAAAATTTTGAAGTTTGCGGGTGGCTACCATGGCCACGCCGACTTTTTGCTCTCCGACGCGGGCTCCGGCGTTGCAACGCTGGGCTTGCCCGCTAGCGCCGGGGTCACGACCGGCCAGACCGCCGACACCATCACCGTGCAGTACAACGACAGCTCTGCGGTGGAGCAGGCGTTTGCCGAACTAGGCGCCGAGATTGCCGCGGTGATTATCGAGCCCGTCGCGGGGAACATGGGTCTGGTACAGCCCCAGCCTGGCTTTTTACAGCTGCTGCGCGATTTGACGCAGCGACATGGCGCTCTGCTGATCTTTGACGAGGTGATGACCGGCTTTCGGGTAGCCCGCGGCGGCGCCCAAGAGCGCTTCGGCATCTTGCCCGACCTGACCTGTCTCGGGAAAGTGGTTGGCGGTGGGCTACCCTGCGCGGCCTACGGTGGCCGGCGCGAGATTATGCAGCATGTTGCGCCCCTGGGAGCGATGTACCAGGCCGGCACGCTGTCCGGCAATCCCCTGGCCATGGCGGCGGGCATTGCCACGCTTAAGCAGCTCACGCCGGAGATGTACGTGGAGCTGGAGCGGTGCGGTACGCGGCTGATGGAGGGCATGCGCGCAGCGGCAGCGCAGCACGACATTCCAATCCAGACAGCGGTGGTGGGCTCGATGATCGGCTTTTTCTTCGCGCCCGAGCCAGTGACGAGCTATGCCGAGGCCAAGCCGCTCTGCGATACCGCCCGCTATGCCCGCTTCTTCCACGCAATGTTGGAGCAGGGGGTGTATCTCGCGCCATCACAGTTCGAGGCGGGCTTTCTGTCGGTGCTCCATGTTGAAGCGATCATCGACCGCACGATTGAGGCGGCCCAGTCAGCTATGAATGCCGCCCGCGAGGCGTAATTATTCGGTAAACATGACCGGAGGGACGTGACGATCACGTCCCTCCGGTGGTTTGCTTAAGTTTCAGGTATCCTACTCGAACTCGGCCATCACCGCGGCTAGCCGCTCGGGGCTTGACCGCAGCAACTCCTCAGGCAGCGCCGCGAGTGGCGTTTCCGGAATGCCCTCAAGATCGACCAGCGTTGGTCGTGACTCGTTGATGTAGATCAGACCCGTGATAAACTCTTGCTTGTCACGCGCCTCTTCCAGCAGCCGCAGCGCGGCGTACTTATCGGTCGGGTCGTGGGCACGGTCGAGCTTCTTGAGCAGGATGCGCGGCCCGTCATGGAGCTTGACCTCCTGGACCGTACCCGGCTCTTGCTCGATCTCGATCTCCTCGTAGGCCTGCACAAAGCTGATGTCCTGCAACATCTCCTCGTGCTCTTTGCCATACGTGTAGCTCTTGGTCGACTCCGGATGGTTGTTGAAGGTCACGCACGGGCTGATAATATCCAGCACCGCCGTCCCGTTATAGCTCATCGCGGCCTTGAGCAGCTCACGCACCTGCTTGGCATCGCCCGCGAACGAGCGCGCCACAAAGCCGCACTCGGCCACAATCGCCTCCAGACACAGGTCGATCGGCATCAGCTCGTTGGTGCCGGCATACTTGAGCTTTTGGCCCTGATCAGCGGTGGCGGAAAATTGGCCCTTCGTCAGGCCGTACACGCCGTTGTTCTCGATGATGTACACCATCGGCACGTTGCGGCGCACCAGATGCTTATACTGTCCAATCCCAATCGAGCCGGTATCGCCGTCGCCTGAAACACCGATAGCCTTCAACGTACGATTCGCCAGCATGGCGCCCGTGGCAACGGACGGCATGCGTCCGTGAACCACGTTGATACCATGCGAGCGGCTCAAGAAATAGGCCGGCGACTTGGACGAGCAGCCGATACCGCTCAGCTTGATCACCTGGTGTGGCCGGAGCGACATTTCAAAGGCCGACTGGATGATCTGGCTGGCGATCGAGTCGTGACCGCAGCCGGGACACAGTGTCGAGGGCAAACCGCGGTAATCGGGTTTAGTCAAACCAACTTTATTCGTGGTCATTTTCGGGGCGGGAGCGCCGCCCGGCTTTGCAGCAGCAGCCATTATTTTTGCTCCATTCCATAAATGCGCTCGGTAACATAGCGTGCCGTCAGTGGCAGGCCGTCACTGTGAGCAATCGACAGCAGCTTCGTTGCATGCTCCGGCGTGTGCAGCTGAAGCAGCTGATGCAGCTGACCATCCGTGTTGAGCTCAACGACATACACACGGTCATGCTCGGCAATGAACTGCGCAGCTTCGTCGCCTAGCGGCAAAGCTCGCAGCCGCAGATAGCTTGTTTCAAGGCCGACTTTGTCGCGTAGCCGGTCGCGGGCCTCAACCACCGCTGGGTCTGCGGTACCGAAGGCGATAATACCAACCTTGGCGCCGTCCCGCCGGTCAATCACCGGCTTCGGCACGGCACCACGGGCCGTGTTATGCTTGCGGGTCAAGCGCGCCATGTTCTTGAGCCAGTCGTCGGGACGCTCCGTGTAGCCGGCGTTTTCGTTGTGACCCGAGCCGCGGGTAAAGAAGGCTGATGCCGGATGTGGGTTGCCAGGCAGCGTGCGATACGGAATGCCGTCGCCGTCGAGATCCTTGTAGCGCCCCCACCCTTCCACGGTCTTGAGCTGCTCGGCGTTCAAGACCTTGCCACGATCAAGCGGTGCGGTTGGATACTCAAACGGCTCGGACATCCAGGCGTTCATGCCCAGGTCAAGGTCGCTCAGCACAAAGACCGGCTGCTGGAAGCGCTCGGCCAGGTCGAACGCTGTCTGCCCGAACTCAAAGCACTCTTTGACGTTGCCCGGCAGCAAGCAGATGTTGCGCACATCGCCGTGGCCCAGGTAGTAGGCTTTGAGCACATCGCCTTGCGAAACGCGCGTGGGCATACCCGTGCTCGGGCCCATGCGCATCACATCCCAGATCACCGCGGGAAGCTCGGCATAGTAGCCGAAGCCCACGAACTCGGTCATCAACGAGATGCCGGGGCCGGAGGTCGAGGTCATCGCGCGGGCACCCATCCAGCCGGCACCAAGCAGCATACCAACCGCGGCGATCTCGTCTTCCGCCTGCACAATGGCATAGGTTGGCCCGTCGGTCTGCGGGTCCTGGCGGAGTTTGGTCGCGTACTCGTTGACCGCATCCGCTAAGCTGGTGGCCGGGGTGATCGGATACCAGGCCATAACCGTCATGCCGCCGACCAATGCGCCAATCCCGGCAGCCGTGTTGCCGTCGATCATGATCAGGCCGTCGGTCTTGTTCATGCGCTCGACCCGATACGGATCTTGCTTGGGCAGGTTTTCCTTTACATAGTCCGCCGCGGCGACAACTACGCTGAAGTTAAGGTCGACCGCTTTTTGCTTGCCGCTCAAGTTGTAGCTCAGTGCCTCGCGAATGGCCTCGCGTTCAATCCCAAGCAACTCCGCCAGCGCGCCGACGTACACCATGTTCGCCACCCGATCGCGCAGCTTGGGGTCCACGCCGAGGTTGGCAATCAGGGTTTTGAGCGGCATCGGATAGTAGGTAACATCATCCCGATTACGCTCGAACTTGGCATCGTCGGGGAAGATACACACGCCGCCTGGAGGCAGTCCAGCTAAGTCGGCGGCCGCCGTTTGCGGGTTAAAGGCGACTGCAATCTCGATACCTTCACGCCGGGCAATGTAGCCGTCTTTGCTGACGCGAATGCTGTACCACGTCGGCAGGCCCGCGATGTTTGATGGAAACAAGTTTTTGGCATTAACCGGAATGCCCATCTTGAAGAGGGCACGAACCAGCGTATTATTCGCCGTCTGGCTGCCCGACCCGTTCACCGTCGCCGCTACGATTGAGAAATCGTTGACAGGATCGCGGTCGGGGTCGAGCCGGCCAGTATCGAGCGCTGGCTCAACAGCAGCAGTGCTCATAAAAGCTCCTTCGCAATAAGTATTGGCGTCACAGTGGCCTTGTGATACATGACGTTCAGCCGTTAACTGGCTGAGTTAATCTCGTCGTGCGGATCCACATCCTCGCTCTGATCCACCGCTGACCTGTCGTCAACCAGGTTATACGGCCCCTCCATCGGCGGTGTGACCACTAGCTGGTCGCTCTCGCCAGTGTAGTCATCCTCCACCGCGCCAAAATGGCTGCTCGGCGTTTCACCCGCGTCCGCCGCATCCCGTGGCTGACCCACCTTGGTGATATTCTCCTGGTGCAGCTGTTTGCGGACATCGGCCGGCTGTGTTTCAGGCGCTTGGGGTGTATCGTTTGTGCGATCTTCGCTCATGGATGGAAACTCCCTCGTAAATCAACACCCGTGTCTGCTAGGGTAGTATAAGGCAACCTTTTCATATCTTCCAATCACGATACAGCATCATTGTCATGCAAATGCTGAATAACTGGACGAACCAGGCAAGCCGGTACGAGTGCGGCTTCGCTTATGTAAAACCAGCAAAGTTCAGACCAGCAGTGTTGATCGATATCAAAGATGATCTTAACTTCGTGAGGCAAGTTGTTGCAGTTCGAGCAGCTGCATGACCAAAGCCTGGTTAGTGTGCTCCTGTAATACAGGTGGTCCACGCATCTTCGACCGCACGTTGATTAGAACATTGATCATGCGCTCGTCTACCAGACCAACGTACTCAGTCCCAGCGCACAACAAGCTGATCGAGGGGCAAGCGTTCCCGGCGTTTGGGATCGGCGGCGGCGTAGCCAAGGGTGATTAACGCCTGGGGGATGAGGGCATGGTCAAGCTCTAACGCGCCCACCACAACAGCCGGGCAGAAGAGCGGCGCGCACATCCAGCCGCCATCCAGACCGAGCTGGTACGCTTTCAACAGCATGTTCTGGATCGCGGCACCCACGCTTTGAATGGCCATGGTCGTCTCAGCCTGCTGCCGCTGCAGGTCGGGATAGTGATCGAGATCGGCAAGGTACAAACAGGGCAAAACAAGCACGGGCGCGGCCATCACTCGCTGCCTGGACTTTCGCAGTCGCGTCGCCACAACGTCGGGCGGCTGGTCATCCATTTCGAGGTTGCGGAGCCACTCAGCCGCCATCGCGTCGGCCAACATTGCCTTGGGCGTAGGCTGTGTCAGCACCGCAAAGCGCCATGGCATACGCCCATGCGGTGAAGGTGCCCAACGAGCTGCTTCCAGCACCTCAACCACCAGTTCCGCAGGCACAGGATCAGGGGCGTACTGGCGGACCGAACGGCGTCCGCGCACAATATCGTCAAAGTTCAACCGGGAACGATCCATTACTTAACCACCACCGGCAGCCGGCCAATATTCACTACCTGTTGTTTTGCAGCCGGCCTACCACGGCGCACTGCGGTGTAGCTGTCAGCCATCGACATGGAGGTCAACCGCCACCGGCAGGGCCGTCCAGGTCCAGCCGGTATGTGGTTGGCCCGGCTGCCATTCGCCATACTTCGGGCCAACCAGCTCACGCGCCCGGATCGCCTCCG
>JADDQF010000140.1:24957-29475 GCA_016781505.1 bacterium | reverse complement strand
ACATCAGCTCCTCTACGATATGCTCGGCATCGCGTACGCGCACCTCGCCCGACAACAGCTTTGGCAGTAGCACTTCGCGAATAGTAGCTAGGATACACATCTCATTTAGATTGGACACCACGCGGTCGTACAGCAGGCCAACCTGCTGTTTGAAAGTTGCGAGGGATCTTTGGTCAGGCAGCAGGATGGGCAGCGGGCGAAAGTTGGCCTTGCTGACTTCCAGGAACGTCGTGCCGTTTGCCCTGGCAATAATGACATCCATATTGAATTGCGCCCAGTGCAAGACATAGTAGTTAGGAAGGTCAAGGTCGCATACCATGGCAATGAAGCCTTGGTTGACAGCGACCGGCATTTGAGCTATCGCCAAGTATCCAATCGGGGCACGAGAAGACAATAGGACCGTTCCGGCGGGCAGCAGACCGGAGCTAATCATTGAAAGCCCGGCCGCCGTTATTTTGCGTTCCGTATTGAGCAGTATAGGATCGGTAAGGGTGGACAGATCCTTTGGCGTCGCCCAATGGATCGCACCTCCTGCCCAATATGCCGGTTCCTTTGTGCTCGGCGTGCTACCGCCTACGATCCGGACATGGTTGCCGATTTGCCCAACCCGCCAACCCCTCGGCACCAGCCCAAGTTCGCTTTCCTCAAACTCGCTAGGAAACAACGCCTGCACCTCCGGCGCTAGCCCTGCCAGCCGCTCGCCGCTACGGTTGGCATGGACCGGATCGAAGTCCACGAACCATGAGTTGAAAAGCGCCTGCGCCATCTGCTCTAGTGTTTGGTTTATGCGGCGGTTCAACTCGATCTTGTCGTCGAGGGCGCCGAGCACGGCGGCGATGGCGCGTTGCTCTGGGAGGGGTGGAAGGTTGATCGGGAATGTTCGCAAATAGGCCACGTTAGTTTTTGGAACTCCCGTTGCTTCCGAGTCGCGAATGATTTTTGCTTGGCTTGCTGGAGACGAAACGTAATAATAGACAAACAATGGATCAGCTATCGTTCGATCTACTGACAGCTTCATCTGATTCGATGATAGCAGGAAAGAGTCGTAACGGTGCGAGTATGGCACAAAACCAGTTTGCCCCAGCGTTCCCTTTTTCGTAAAGATGATATCGCCACCACGACATAAACTTCGGCGTAACTGGTGTGCTGTATCAGCAGATACGAATACAAATTCATCGTCTTTGAAACGGTTCGTCCCCAGCGAAAGATTGGAGCCTCTAATGACAGGGACGCCCGTTTCAACATACAAAGAAGCAGGCAGGTTAGAACCGAAAGGTCCATCAACAAGACCATATTCGTCCTGTCGAACTATGTCACCGAGAGTTGTTAACCTCCATGTGGTCGGAAGATTGTCATTCCGCATGGCTCAAACCCTTCAAAGCTTCTCGAATCGTCGTTTCCAACCGTGTACTCTCCGCGAACTGCTGCTCCAACATCGCCGTCAGCCGTGTCATCTTCTCCTCAAACGGCTCGGCATCGTCCTCCACGTCCGCTGCGCCAACATACCGCCCAGGTGTCAATACATAGTCGTGGTTGCGAATCTCGTCTAGCGTTGCGCACTTGCAGAATCCGGGAACGTCCGCGTAGGCGGTTGAGTCGTCACCACGGAAGGCATGGTAGGTATGCGCCACCCGCGCAATGTCGGCGCCGGTCATCGTCCGCAGCACGCGGCTTTCCATCGTACCAAGCTTGCGCGCGTCAATGAACAGCGTCTCGCCGCGCCGGTCACGGTAGCCACGGTCTGGCTGCGCGCTCTTGTCCCGCGTGAGAAACCAGAGGCAGACCGGAATCTGGGTGCTGTAAAAGAGCTGGCCCGGCAGCGCCACGATGCAATCGACCAGATCCGCTCCGATCAGATTGCGCCTGATCTCGCCCTCGCCGCCGCTGTTGCTCGACATGCTGCCGTTCGCCAGCACAAAGCCGGCAACGCCGCGTGGCGCAAGGTGATGCACCATGTGTTGAATCCAGGCGTAGTTGGCGTTGCCGACAGGGGGCGTGCCGTACTTCCACCGCGCGTCGTCACGCAGCCGCTCGCCGCCCCAATCGCTCACGTTGAACGGGGGATTAGCGAGAATGAAATCGGCCTTGAGGTCGGGGTGCAGATCCTGGTGGAAGGTGTCGGCGTGGTGCGGCCCGAGGTTGTTGTCGATGCCGCGGATCGCGAGGTTCATCTTGGACAGCCGCCAGGGGTGGTCGGGTTGGACTCCTGCCCGTACACGCTGATATCGCCGACCCGGCCACCATGGCTTTCGGTGAATTTCTCGCTCTGGACGAACATGCCACCCGAGCCACAGCAGGGGTCGTACACGCGGCCCTTATACGGCGCCAGCATCTCGACCAGCAGCTTCACTACCGGCTGCGGCGTGTAAAACTGGCCGCCCCGCTTGCCTTCAGCCGAGGCGAACATGCTCAGAAAATACTCGTACACGCGGCCCAGAATATCCTGGCTACGGCTGGTTTGGTCGCCGAGGCCAATCGTCCCGATCAGGTCGATCAGTTCGCCGAGGCTCCGTTTATCGAGCGCAGGTCGCGCGTAATCTTTCGGCAGGACGCCCTTGACCTTCGGGTTGGCACGCTCGATCGCCGCCATCGCCTCGTCGATCAGCGTGCCAATGTTGGGCTGCCGGGCATTTGCCTGCAGGAATGACCAACGGGCTTCAGCCGGTACCCAAAAAATGTTTTCCGCCACGTACTCGTCACGGTCTTCCGTCACGACGTACCGCTCGTTCGCTTCCTTGATGTAATAGTCACTCTGCGGATCAGCGGCAAGCTGTTCGAGATGCTCATGCCGCTCCTGAAAGGCGTCCGAAATGTATTTGAGGAAGATGAGACCGAGCACGACATGCTTATACTCGGCCGCATCCATGTTGTTGCGCATTTTGTCGGCGGTTGCCCAGAGGGTTGCTTCAAAGCCAAGCGCAGTGCCGTTGCCATTCGACGTCGTGGTCTTCTTTGCGGAAGCCATGCCGGTCCTTTCAGGAAATGAGGGAGTTAGAAGGTATGTATTGTACTGCAATCGAAAAAGTGTGCGCGAGTGTCTATCTGTGTTAACGTCGCCCCATATCGCCAGGTTACGTTGCGCCAGATGGTGCAAGATCAACCGGCTGCAGCTAGAACCCAAATGCAACTGCCGGTATTACCACAGCTTCCCGCATCGTCGGCCCTCCGTATGAACGGCAATATATCGAAGATTGCCAGCCGTGACTGTGGGTTGAGCGATGTCGAGCCAATATTGATGAACCCGAGGTGTTAGTGCCTGCTGCGGAATGGCCAGACTGGACCCCCGGCCGCCCGTGATGTGGCACGCATAGCCCGGCCCACCGCTTGTCTCGACCCTTCCGCCGCGGGTAGTGTGTGAAGGCGGGGAGCGGGACGCGCCACCGAGGCTCATACTGACCACGTTCGAGCCGTTTTCACGACACTTATTCAACGCAGTTGCCAGGTCAGAGGAGTAGGCCCACGTCCCACTGTCCCCGAAGACCTTGACGATGTGCAGGCTGAGCCGGCTGCCAGGATTCACGCCGACAACGCCTGTGCTGTTCCCACCTATTGCGGCAATTGTGCCCGCAACGTGCGTACCGTGGCTACTACCGTCGGTAGATGTAGTGTGTGATTGATCGTCGATGCACGTCTTAAGTGACAAAAACCTGGTGTAATGGATGCCTCTCAGCACCTCAACTGCATCCGCACCATGCATGATTGCGTGGAAGACTCATCCGAATTCCAACACCGTTTTCATCGTAACCTGCGGGCTATACAAGGGCCCTAAAAGGAGAGTGAGATGATCGCTGTTCGTCCCCTGCATCGTCGATCTGCTACACTTCTGTTGACGATTTTCTCGTTGCTCGTCGTTCCCAGTGCTTTCGCGGCCGGCAAGCCGGGGAGAGGAGCGCCGATTGATCCTGCCACAAACTGTACCCAGTGGCCGACTGAAAAGACCGTCATCGCCCTCGATCCGGGTCATGGTGGCGATGATAGCGGCACCGGTTACTCTTATCCGGACGGCACAAGGGTGCTGGAGAAGGACGTCGTACTCAATATTGCGAAACTGGTTCGCGACACTCTGGTTGGGCATGGCTATGCTGTCTGCCTGACACGTATCGACGACAAGACCCTAGGCAACTCCGAGCGCGGGGAGTTCGCCAATACGGTCGGTGCCCGGCTCTTCGTGATGATTCATCTGAATGGCTCGACTGACCCGGCTGTCAACCACACCATCACATTCTGGGGGAAGAAAAGCAAAGACCTCGCCTTCTCAAGGTATATGCTCACGAAGTTGAAAGACTTGACCACGCAAGAGGGCGATTACGTCGGGCAGTTTGCCAATGGTGCATTGTTGACGGCGACGATGGAGTCGACGCTAACCGAGAGCGCGTTCCTGACGAACCAAGACGAAGCACCGCTTCTGAAAGAAGTGGACTCGGAGCGACGCCATGTGATTGCGCGTGCGATCGCCAACGGCATTCACAGCTACCTCAACCCATAGCCATAAGCACACTGGTCCGATGCTTGGCCGCC
>JADDQF010000140.1:18418-24734 GCA_016781505.1 bacterium | reverse complement strand
AACAATTGTTGCATAACGGTCAAAACACCAGGAGGCGCCTCCTCCTGGTGTTTTATTTTTTAGTCGCCCAGTATGATTCTTGCTACACTATACAAAGAACAATTTTGGATTTTGATTGCGGTATTGAGGCAAATATGGGCAGCGTTGATAAACAAACCGTGCCAGCTACCACACCCCGTTCCTCCGAACAGGTTAACCTCAAGCATGATCTGCTGAGCGCAATTGGCTATATCCTGGGTGTTTCTTATCCGGTGCTCGCCCTTTCTACCGGGGTACGCGCAATTTTCCAGCTCTTTTTCAAGGACAACGTGGTCAACTACCTTGCGCCGTCGCTCAGCGCGGTTGCCGCCGCCTGTTACCTGGTGGCAGCGGTTGGCTTTCTGTATCGCCGCCGTTGGACCTGGTACCTTTCAGTGATCGTGCTGGGCGTTGAAACCTTGATGACGCTGGTCGTCGGTACGCTCAGCCTGTTGTATCCGGATCTGATCGGCCGCACCGTTTGGCACCATTTCGGCATCGACTACGGCTTTTTCCCACTGTTCCAGCCGCTGCTCGGACTGGTCTGGTTGTTCTGGCCGGAAACACTGCGCGCGTATGGCCTGCGCGGATCGACCAGGGCAGCAGCCTGAGGTAGTGCTCAACCAAAGCTTACTCGGTCTCGATTACTTTCCTCAATCGGTCAAGCCGGCCCGGCTCAAGGCCACGGCGTTGTGCTAGCGCATAGGCTAAGAGCTGCAGCGGCACAATTTGGAGCATAGGAGCGAACTGAGCGCTGGTACTGGACAGCTCAATCGCGACATGGGCGCCCTCTTTGGGCAGATCGTTGCCGACCAGCACGATGTTGCCGCCGTAACCAGCTAGCTCGGATGCCATATCCAACATCAGGTTGCGTGTGCCATCTGGCCCGATCAGCATACACGCATGAAAATCTTGCCGGACAGTTTCAAGACTGGTGTGCCGGAACAGACCGCCGCCAACCGCGCGCGCTTGCAGCCGGGCTATCTCCTCGATAGTTAGAGCCCCCGCTAAAGCTGCGCCAATGCCGTATCCGCGTGCAATGATCGTCAGGCTGCTGGCCTCGCTCAGCTGTTCAACTGCATGATCGATTGGCGCTTCCCAACGCGCCAAGAAACGTTCGAGCGCATCAATCGCCCGCAGCCCATCGGCGATGATTTGACCACGGTTATCGCCTGCCAGGTAGGCGGCAAACAACAGCAGCGTGAGCTGAGTTGCCGTGTGAGTTTTGCTGGCTACCGTGCGCTCATCGCCCGCGTTGAGCTCCAAAATCCACTGTGCTCGTCGCGCCAGCCGGCTATCGCGATTGTTGGTAATCCCTACCACCGGCACGTCTGGCGGCAGCACGCTGATCAGCCGCCGGATTTCGGCGCTCTCGCCCGACTGCGACACCACCACCAGCAATCCGGCTTTGAGCGCGAGATTGAGCTGATAATGCAACAGCTCGGATGCGTCTACCAAAAATGTGGGCACTCCACGATTGTTAAGATACGTTGCGGCCGGATAGCTGGCACTATACGAGCTGCCCATCCCAGTCATAACCACATGCGAGCGCATCGACCGCAATGCCCATTCGCGCGCAATCGACGACAGCGTCGAGGTTCGGCGTGTGTATTCTTCCAGCGCAGCCCGCAGCACGGCAGGCTGTTCGGCAATGTCTTGAAGTAGCTGACTCATGTCGTTGTCTTTGCTGCATCAATGCACGATGTGGTGGAGCTGGCAGCGCTCCACAAACCCAAGATAGCATGTTTATCAACATATCAACAGGGTTTTCCACATTGTATCCCAACTTTAGGCTGCGAAAGCTGCCAGATCAGCCTGCTGCTAAACCAATCTTGTGCAGACCGACCGCGAAGGAGCCAGCCCTGACGGAGCATTGGTTTTGGGCAAAACCTATCTAGGGAGGCATCGGGTGGAGCAGGCAATCGAGCGTCGATCTGCGCAACAGAGGATGCTATAATCTGCGCAATAGCGCAATGTGAAGAGCATGAATATCGAAACACTGGGCGTCATTCTGGTAATTGCGGTGATCGCGGCGATCATCGGCCGGGCCTTGGCGGGCTACAATCTAGCGGGCTGCTTGATCACCTATGTGTTAGCCTGTTTAGGCGGTGTTGCGGGCTGGCTGGCGCAAAGCCTGTTATTCGGCATGGATAATTTGGTACTGCTGCCGATCCAGGGCAATCAAGTGCGCGTTTCCGTTATCGGCGCGACTATCGGTGCCCTGCTGCTGGCATTTCTTGGAGGATTGTTAGGCCGTCCGGTTGCGCAGCGCCGCACTCGCTCCCGCCGCTAAGCAAGCCTTCAAACGGGACGCAAACGACCGACCCTTGGGGTCGGTCGTTTGTGTTGCGCGATACGTTGCTCGGCTTATAAGCCAACTTGTCGTTGATTGTCGGGCATGAACACATCGAGGATCTTTTCCACGAATGATGTCAGCGCTTCACGCGTGTTCTCACCACTCTGCGGCGCCGCCAACAACCCGATGACCAGGCCAATCAGGAATGACCGCAGGCCCCAGCGCGCGCGCCGTCGCGTCCGCTTGACGCTTTTCCGCACACCTTTGCGTACCTGGACAGCCTGCTCGCTGGTTGCATCGGCAACATGAACCGCGCTGTCGGTGAGTTTGGTCGCGCCTTGCCGAGCCGCCTTGGATGCTTCCAGCGAGTACGCGGCAACCGCAGCGCCCGCGACCGTTGCATAATCTTTCACTTTATCGCCAATCTCGGCATCCTTGAGCGTTTCGCGTGCCGTTGAGGCGTAATCCTTGACGGTCTCAGCTACGGCTCCGGTATAATCTTTGGCCCTGCCGGCAAGCTTGGCATCTTTCAACGTTTCCCGTGCTGTCGCCGTGTAATCCTTAACGGTCTCGGCAACTACGCCGGTATAGTCTTTGGCCCTGTCGCCGAGCTTGGCATCCTTCAACGTTTCGCGTGCCGTTTCCGTGTAGTCCTTGACGGTCTCGGCCAGCAAGCCGCTGTAGCTCTTGGTCCGGTTACCTAGCTCAACGTCGCGCAGCGTTTCGCGCGCAGTTGCAGCGTAGTCCACAACCGAGTCGGTAGCGCTAGCAGCAACGCTTTTGAGCGTTTCCAAGGCCGAGCTGCCGGCTTCAACTGCCCGCCCCGTCAGCTGGCTATTCGCCGTCGCATTGCGGACGTTGCCCAAACTTTCTTTCAACGTTTCACGAAGCGACCCAGATACAGCGTATGGATCGCCAATCACACGCTCACTCGCGCTGCTCGCGTAGTCACGCACTTTATCGACCACACCACCGACGGCAACCGCGCCTACTGCCGCTGCCGCTGCATCCTTGAGACCGATCGCTTGTTTTTGGGCACGTTTTGTTCTTTTGCGAACACTCTTTTTGGTCTGTTTCCATTTGCTCGGTTTTGTATCAAACACATCCTGGACATACTCGGAAGCAGCACCAACATACTTTTGCGCTTGTTTCCGGCTCAGCCGGGCTGTGTCCGAAAGCGTATCTAATGCTTCAGCACCGCGCGCCTGGGCTTTTTCCCAAGCCGTCTTGGGCCGCCGGCGCTCCAGATATTCGGTCACGGCGGCGGTAAGCACCGCACCTGCCGCGGCGCCCAGCGCAAACATCTCGCTGCGGTCAAGCTGGGTATCGCCATATGATGGTTGCGACATTGTGTATCCTCCTCATGACACATTCTGCTGGAGGCGTAGCACAATATATGCCATGTGCCCTACCCTACGGCATATATCTTGCGCCACGGCACAGCATTGCAACGTATCTTGCAGCGAGCTAATGGAGGTCGAATTGCCATGAGCGACACAGCCCCAACGCCATCACCCGATGAGCAGGTGTATCAACAAAACAAGGACGACTCCGGCCTCAAAGTTGTGTACCGCACTGAGCATGATCAGACCGCCGACCATGCTGCCGGGCGCGTCGATCAAGATGAGATCAGTGCCGAGTCGTTTCCCGCGAGCGACTCCCCCGCCACGACGGCAACCGTGCCGGGAAACGCCGAACCAGATGCCCCTAACACTGCAACATGACGCATCGGTTGTTGCACGGCCTTGCTTGAGCTCTGGAGCCGGGCAAACCTGCTCGTCTATGTCGTGAAGCTGACAATTTGCTGATATGATGCTATAGTACCGCCGGAGGTGCCAGGACGCACCTTTAGTCCTGCCATGAGTGAGGAGGTTTGTATGCATTTGCGGGCCCCCCACAGTCGCTACCTAGCGCTGTTGCTAGCCGCTTTATGGTTAGTCCCGCCGATGGTGATGCCGGCACATGCCAAGACAGCCGAGCCGCCGGCTCACGAGATCGGTCACGCGATCAACATCGCCGACAACACGATTCGTTTGGCTAAGCGCGCGCCAGCGGCGCCCCAAACCTATGGCTCGTTCCGACGCTTTGGCATATACGACGCGCCACCGCTCACCTTTTCCACACCCTTCAATCAGGTCGGCATTCACTACGAGCGCACAACGCCAGCCGGCAGTGTTGCCCGCGTCGACGTGCGTGGCTTGAGCGTCCATAACCGCTGGAGCGAGTGGCAGACCGACGTTGCCCAGAGCAAGACCGCACACTTCAACGATCCCATGCGTGCCGTACAATACCGCGTCATCCTGCTTGGCAACGGCTCCCTTTCGCCCACTGTTCGCGGTGTTTCACTCGTCCCGCAGGGCGGCGGAGTAACAACAAGAGCAAAAGCCACCGGCACCGTAGCACCAACCTATCGCCTCCGCGCGACTCGCCAAGGCATGGTTGGGGGCCGCACAGCCAATGGCCATATTATCAAGCCCAATGATTTCTTTGTTGCTTTGCCCTCGGATCGAGCACTGTCAAGCCGCGGTGGCGACGAGTACATGGTTCGACTGAGCGCTAATGGACGCAGCGTTGTTGTACCTGTTTGGGATCGAGGTCCTTGGAATCACCATGACGATTATTGGAACAAGGACCGCGAACGCTACAAGGATCTTCCGGTCGGCTGGCCACAGGATCATGCTGCGTTTTATGAAAAGCATAATAAGGGAATTGCCGAGCGTGGCAAAGTGCGCTTCCCGAGTGCGATTGATATTGCAGATGGCGCATATTGGGCGTTGGGTTTGGATGGTGCACAAGCTACGGTGAACGTCACGTTCTTGTGGCTCGGCGACGATCCAGGTGCTGCCGCCAAGCCGCTCAACTCTAAGCCCTCCGAACGTCCCAGGGCGATTGTGCCAGACGCGCAAATGGTTGATGGAACGCCTGCACAGCTTCCTGCCACACCCGCCGCGCCAGCACCAGCACCACCAGCGCCACCGCCACCAGCGCCACCGCCACCACCGCCACCACCGCCACCAACGGAACCGATCATTGAAGTCAATGATGGGGACACAGCGTTTGCGCAGGAAGGCTCAAACTGGTCGTTAGCAGTTGATACCTGCGCATACGGCGGGCTAGCCCGCTCGATACGAACGGTCGGTCGTGAGGATAGCGTATCGCATCAGGCCCTGTGGCGGCCGACGCTGCAAGGTGGCACCTACGATGTATATGCCTTTGTGCCGGCCTGTGCCGCGCGCAGCACCCAAACCACCTTCGCCCGCTACATTGTGCACCATGCGCACGGTGACAGTTTTGTTGACCGCAATCAAGCCGAAGCTGCGGGCACATGGATTTCGCTTGGACGTTTTACCTTTGCCGCCGGTAGTGATGGCTATATTCAACTTCGTAATCTTGGTACCGGGGATGAAACCTCAATCTGGTTCGACGCCATGAAGTGGGTTCCGGTCAGGCCTTAGCCCAACTACGCGTGGGCAACGTTTCCGTCTTGTGTTGCCCACGCGATCATGATCCTATAATCTTGGTAGGACGTATCCTTCTTGCTCCTCCTCCGTTTCAACCCAATGTAATCCTCAGCTTACCGGATCATCCAGCATGACAACACTGCATGCCCTGCGGCGCACGTATGCGCTGTCGTTTTCGGAACTTGCTACGCACACTGCCGTTCCCGTCCGGCGGCTAGCCGAATTTGAATATCACGGCCAGCCACTTTCACCAACCGAGCATCAAAGCCTAGCGGCCTTCTTTGGCGTTGCCGAGCAAACGTTGGAAGGTGGTTTTGTCGCCCGTCATGTTGCCCAACCAGCGCTGACGCAGTCACAAGCTCAAGCCTTGGCCGCAATCGCCGCCGTTGCTGCGCTTGCCTGGAGCTTGCGTCTGGGGCAGCCAGCCAGTACAGGTCCGGCTGGTCAGCCGGTGTTAGCGGCGCTGAGCACAGGCGCTCAATCGGGCCTCCATAGCTTCAACAAGCTGTCGCGTCCGCTTAATCTCCTAACTCCAACAGTG
>JADDQF010000140.1:0-18295 GCA_016781505.1 bacterium | reverse complement strand
CCTACGGCCATGCCTACCACTACGCCGCTGTCAGAACCTACTGCAACATCCCGTCCGCTGCGAGCATTCCGGCTTAGACGGCCAACAGCGGTGCCACGGCTTGTCCAAGCGCAGCCCCGGACACGCCAAGCAGGGCGGCAGCAGGGCCTTTCGGCGTTCAATCTGTCCGATGACACCGTGCCGCAGCGCTGCCCAGTTCTGCCCGCTCGCGGCCGTGTTGTTTTGACCCAAGGCTATGGCGTTGGTACACACGCTCCGGCCGACTTATGGGGTGGGCTGGATCTCGCCGTTGCCGGAGGACCGACCGAAGGCGCAACCGTGGTAGCAGCGCACGCGGGATACGTACAGGTAGCGCTTGATAGTTGGCCGGGCGGGAACTTCGTCTCCATCAGCAGCGACAGTGGGTGGCGAACCGCGTATGCTCATCTGGCAACCGTATTGGTGGAGCCTGGGCAATACGTGCAGGCTGGAACACCAATCGGCACAATCGGCAAAACTGGCAACACTTCCGGTCCGCACTTGCATTACGAAAGCTGGTACAACGGCGTGAACGTGAATCCAACGCCACACCTTTTCTGCCGGTAAGTCCCGCAGTACAATACACGCATGACATTTTCTGCCCTCCGCAATGCGCGCGAGCAGCTGATCGGCTATCTTATCCTCCTGATAATCTCAATTATTGGGCTGGGTGCGTTTGTGTATCCGTTTTTTCTGAGTGTGATCCAACCGGATGATACCAACAATGTCCGAGCAACAGATGCCCCGCTCATTTTTGGCCTTGTTATGCCCTTGCTGCTGCTGCTGATTGTTGCCGATCTCAGCAGCCGCCGCATGAACGCAAAAATCGTTGCGGCATTAGGCATATTGACGGCGATCAATGCAGTTCTGCGCTTTCCCAGCGGCATCGGCGATAGTCCTACATTTTTCTTTCTCCCGATTTTGCTCGGCTATGCGTACGGTGCTCGCTTCGGCTTTTTGCATGGCGCGCTGAGCCTGTTCGTCTCAGCCTTGATCACGGTGGGCATCGGGCCGTGGCTGCCGTTTCAAATGTTGGCAATGGGTTGGCTTGGTATGGGTGGAGGTCTTCTTCGGCTACTGCGGCTGCCGCCGGACAGCAAACGCGAGCTTGGAGCGCTCACCGTGTATGGCTACGTTGCCGGCATGCTCTTTGGCGCGCTGATGAATATGTATTTCTGGCCGTTTCAAACAGGAAACTCCGGCCTATCGTGGCAACCTGGCCTGACCTTGGAACAAACGTTGCAGCGTTATTGGACCTTTTATGTGTTGTCGCAATCACTGCCCTGGGACGCCCTGCGTGGGGGATCAACCGCTGCACTGATATTGATGCTGGGCCGTCCGGTGCTGCGTGAGCTACGGCGCTTCTACGCCCGCTTTTTCTGGCTGGCTGTGCCCGAGGCGCTTTCACAAGGCCAGCAGCAAGCCTAGAACGCAATTGTGTCCCGCATACCTTTGTCCCCATACACTTCCGCAACTACCCGGCCCGGTAAGGCTACAGGTAGCTCCTCGCCAGCTGCAAATCGGTACTCTTGGTGCAGCTTCAGGAGCGTCAAGGTCCGCTAAACTACAGCGGCGGCAAGCATGAAACATGCAATGGCTTCGGGACGGGGCAGGCAACGGATGACGCAACAACGGCGAACGACCGGTCAACAGGGCGAGCTCCTGGCAGCCGCATATCTGGAGCGGCAAGGATATGGTATGATCGCCAAAAACTGGCGCTGCTCATCCGGCGAGATTGATCTGATTATGCGGGACGGCACAACCCTGGTGTTTGTGGAAGTACGTACCCGGCGGTCCGCAGTCAGCGGTTTAGCCGAAGAGTCGGTTACTCCCGCCAAACAACGCCGCTTGATTGCGCTAGCTCAGATCTATCTAGACCAGCATCGAACTGGGGAAGCAGCCTGGCGGATCGATGTTGTTGCAGTGCAGCTGGCACTCGGCCGGCCCACCCGGATTCGGCACCTGCCCAATGCAATCGAAGAGCTTTAAGGAAAGGGCGACGTATGTCAACTGAACGCAGCGTAGTGCGCACTGATTCTGCTCCCGGCGCGATTGGTCCCTACTCCCAAGCGATCAGCACCGGTGATCTTGTGTTTTGCTCGGGTCAAATTCCACTCGATCCCGCCACGGGCCAGGTTGTGGAAGGTTCCATCGCAGACCAGACGCGGCGGGTGCTCGACAACCTGTCCGCTGTATTGACGGCGGCAGGGACCAGCTTGGATCGTGTCGTCAAAACCACCATTTTTCTCGCGGATATGAACGACTTTGCTGCCGTTAACGGCGTGTACGGCGAGTATTTTACGGACGAGCCACCGGCGCGCTCAACGGTTCAGGTTGCCCGACTGCCACGTGACGTGCGGGTCGAAATCGAGGCGATTGCGCTGGGTGGCGGCAAGACGTAAAACCCAAAAACAGTCCATCATTTATCAAAGCGCAACCTATAAGCAACAACCATGCTCCGTCCCCTGCCTTTCCGTTTCAGCCTGGGCATCTTGGTATTGCTCGGCGTTGTTTTGGGTGCGCAGCAGGCGCTCAGCCAGCCTCCGCACCAACTGCGCGTCGTCGTTCCCGCACTACCGGGCGATGGCGCGCTGGTCATGGTTCCGGACGGCCGCATGGTGCTGATCGACGGCAGCAGCGATGGAGCCGCTCTCGCCACCTGGCTTGGCAATACACTGCCGTTTGGGCAACGGAGCATCGACGTCGTGATACTGACGCGTGTCGATGCCGCGACGCTGCCGGGACAGCTTGCAGCATTGAAGCGCTACCGGATCGGCTTGGCGTTGGTTCCGCCCACCGAGCATCGCAACAGCAGCTTCGACGCCTGGTGGCAGCTGCTGGAGCAGCAACACACTCCCATGCATACCATCACGGCCCATGATCGACTTGCCCTCGGACAATGCGAGCTACGTGTACTGGAAGCGCATACCGGTCACGCTAGCCTTGCCCTGGGCTGCGGCCCGACTACAGTCTATTTCTTGCAAAGTCTTGACGCCGATGGCGAAGCGGCACTGGAAGTGGAACCTTTACCGCCCGCGCAGCTCGTCATCTATCCCTGGCAGCGCGCTACCAAGACCACACTGCTGCAACGGCTCCAGCCCCAAGCGCTGTTGTTCAGCGAAGGTGGCGCCATGCAGAACTTGAGCTGGGCTGATCGGCAGATTGGCACAACCGCGCTGTACCACGAGGCCATCCACGGCCAACTTCAGCTGGTCCACGATGGACGGCAGCTTTCAATCCAGGTTGAGCGGACACGCTGAGCATGTACCTCGTGCCAAGGTTCCGTGTCCCCACCTTTGTAGTCCCTTGACCTCAAGGCTACGTATCCTGCTTACGGATATCTGCTTCCGCCAGACTTTCCTTTTAACCTCAAAAAACTGTTTCTTAAAATAGTGCATCCAGTCTGACCCTCCTCAACGAATATCACGCACAACCGACAAACAGCTCTTGTGGAACCTGCCGACGTAGCCGTGACTGCAACCCGAGTAGTCGTTCAGCTAGCAGTGTTCCAGCTCCAATTCTAGTCAACCAGCGTAGTGCGTCAGACCGGCGCCTCTGGTGAAAGCGACCAACAACGCTTGTGGAGTGCCATCGACGATGGTGCCTGGATTGTTGTTGCCGAAATTTGGGATGGGTTGGGCGTAGCCAGGGGCAATGGCGCTATCCAGTCAATGGAGGTGAGTCGAGCCGAGCAAACAATGGGCATTGTCCCGCAGCTGGAAACGTACGACACGCTTATTCACAGCCGAACTGTTTTTTTGACCAATTCGTCGTGTAACATTAGGAGACATACCATGCGGATCACACGTTCGTTACTTTGGTGCCTCGCGCTTGTACTCTTCGCACTGAGCGCCGCTCTGCCCGCCCATGCTGCTCCCGCCGCTACCAGTGCCGGTGATCTTCGGGTGATGCTTGATGGGCTGCTGACCGAGCATACAGCCTTGGCGGCCAGCGCAACCAACGCCGCGCTGGGTGGACGCGATGCAGAGTTCAAGGCGGCCGCGGCAGCGCTTGACGCGAACTCGGTCGATATCTCCAAGGCGATTGGTACGGTCTATGGCGCGGATGCCGAGAAGGCCTTCCTGCCCCTGTGGCGCTCGCACATCGGCTTCTTTGTCGACTACACGCAGGGCGCGGCCGCCAAGGACCAGGCCAAGCAGGACAAGGCCGTGGCCGACTTGGTCAACTACACCCAGGACTTCGGCGCGTTCTTGAATGGCGCCAACCCCAACCTGCCCAAAGCGGCCGTCGCTGACCTGCTCAAGACCCATGTGCTGACCCTCAAGGACGTGGTTGATGCCCAGGCTGCCGGCGACCAGACCAAGGCTTATGCCAACCTGCGCGGCGCCTATACTCACATGGACATGATCGGCAATGCGTTGGCCGGAGCCATCAGCAAGCAGTTCCCGGATAAGTTCACCGGTTCAACCGATACGCCGGTTGCCGTCCTGCGCACAACGCTCAACTGGCAGCTGCAGGAGCACACCTTCCTGGCCGCGAGCGCAACCAACGCCGCGCTGGGTGGACGCGATGCAGAGTTCAAGGCGGCCGCGGCAGCGCTTGACGCGAACTCGGTCGATATCTCCAAGGCGATTGGTACGGTCTATGGCGCGGATGCCGAGAAGGCCTTCCTGCCCCTGTGGCGCTCGCACATCGGCTTCTTTGTCGACTACACGCAGGGCGCGGCCGCCAAGGACCAGGCCAAGCAGGACAAGGCCGTGGCCGACTTGGTCAACTACACCCAGGACTTCGGCGCGTTCTTGAATGGCGCCAACCCCAACCTGCCCAAAGCGGCCGTCGCTGACCTGCTCAAGACCCATGTGCTGACCCTCAAGGACGTGGTTGATGCCCAGGCTGCCGGCGACCAGACCAAGGCTTATGCCAACCTGCGCACGGCGTTCGGCCACATGCCGATGATTGCGAACCCGCTCACCGACGCTATCAGCCAGCAGTTCCCCGACCGCTTCGGCGCCAATGCAGCTAACATGCCTGGCCTGATGCCGAATACCGGCATTGAGACAACCCTGAGCCTGAATGTGCTGGTGCTTGGGCTGGCCGTGGTGCTGATGGCTACAGGCTTCTTGGTGGTCCGCCGCCGACCCACCGTCTAGGGTTCAACTCTGGAGCTATTCGAACCATTGTTGTGGCTGGGGCGGGGAGTACCTTCCCGCCCCAAACTATATCCAAAATTCAGACATATTCGGTGCTCGGCCGTTCCCAAGCCAGCATAAAGGTTAATCGATGAAAACGTTTCTGATGCGCATCGTGTTGTTTACCTCGTTGCTCCTGATCGGCGCGGTTCTCACGGCGTGTGGCTCGACGCCCGCGACCGGCGAACAGGCCGCTGCGTCGGAGCTGTCTCCGGCAATAGCCGCGGCATCGGCCAGCCCTGCTGCCACAACGGCCGCAACAGCCGAGCCGACCGCGACAATCGCACCCACGGCCACAGTTGCTCCAACCCATACGCCTATGCCGACAGCGGAGGCATCGACGCAGGCGCATGATCACATGCAGATGCCGGAAGCAACCGCAACAACGACCGAGATGCCAGTCGGAGCCGAGGTTCAAGCCGAGATCAAACTTTTTCAATACAATCCCGAGCCGCTGGAGGTAGCCGTCGGCACCACGGTTGTGTGGGCCAACCAGGACGACATTGAGCACAGCGTCACACATGGCACGCCCGAAGCTCCCGGCGACACCTTCGACTCCGGTTTGTTCCCAAAGGGTCAAATGTTTTCCTTTACCTTCACCAAGCCCGGCGAGTATCTGTACTTTTGCAGCCGTCACAACTCGATGCAAGGGCGAGTCAATGTCACGGAAGTGAGCAGCGCGGCACCAAGTGATGCCGCCAGCGCTCACACAGCATCAGCGCCACCGGAACGCCTCGTCATCCCCCAGATTAATCTCGATGTTAAGCCGGTCGCCGTAGGCCTCGATCAGCAGCGGATTCCCGAGGTGCCACGCCACGATGTTGGTTGGTTTACCGGGAGCGCACAGCCGGGCCGGGGCTCAAATGTGATCTTTTGGGGGCATGTGCTGCGCTGGAAGGACACTCCTGCGACACCAGCGCCGTTTGAGCGACTGCACGAGCTGCGTCCAGGCGCAGAAATAACTGTTTTCAGCAATGGTGGACCGCAGCATTATCAGGTAACAGAGCAAATCCGCGTTCGGCCCGAAAATGTCGCCTATCTGCTGCCAACAGCCGAAGAGCAGCTGACCTTTGTGTCATGTATCGGCGACAACGTGATTGTCACCGGCACCCTGACCAAAGAATTTCGGCTCGTTACCATTGCTAAGCCAGTAACTTCGTGACACCGGAATGCGGGGGAAGATCATGCGCAATATTAACTACATAACGCCTCCATCCACGGCGCATTCCCTAAGTGCTGTTGGACTCTTGGTCGCGGGACTGGTCCACCTTGTGCTCACACCTGAACATGCCCTTGCCTCGTCAATGCTTGGCCTTGGTTTTCTCGGCGTCGCCATTGTGCAATTATCTTTTGGCTTGCTCTTTTTAACAAAGCGAATGCAAGACTTGGAACCGGCCGCGCTGCTCGTTACAGTTGCCTCGCTGACGATCTACACCATCTCGCGCACGCTCGGCTTGTCGTTTGGGCATACCCACGTCGATCAACCCGGATACGTTGAGCTGCTATGCAAAAGTGCTGAGCTCCTCGTCGTTTGCTCCTTGACGTTCCAGGGCCTACGCCAGCGAATCACGCATGGAGACGTACCGCGCCATCCAGTTGTTCACAAGGTCCGCCATCCGCTGTCACTCGCTGCGCTGGGCGTCCTCGCCGCAGTATGTCTTGTGTCAGTCGCCGGCCAGCTTGCGTCGTCACAGGGTCACTCCCAGGCCGCAGATCATCAGCACTCAACAACATCTTCTGCTACCCATAACCACTAGCCCTCACACACGCTAACCCAAAGCTCAAGCTCAGTGCACAGTGGCGCGCATAGGCACGTTCGCTCTACTCGGCGCCACAACCTCCTCATTGGCGGCACTACCAACTGGCGGCACGAGCCATGCGGAGCGTGTGTAGTAGCATGTTGGTGTAACATTGCGGGGTTATGTGCGGCGGCACAAGCTGACGCCGAATGAGCAGAGGGCAGGTATGACGATCAACATCCAGCGCGCGCGTACGTTTGTTGAAACAACTGGTACCGCACTTGATCGCGCCCGTCTGGTTGCGCTGCTTGATGGGGTCGTGCCACCGACCCTACCGGAGGCAATCCAAGCGCTGCAAAATCCCGATGGAGGCTTTCCGGTTGGGCTTGTCGTCGGCAGACCAAGCGCACTCTCGCCAACTGCGCTTGCGCTCACCTGGCTGCGCGACCTCCAGCAGATCGAAAGCCCAGAAGCCGAGCGAGCGCTTGCCTTTATCACGGCTCGGCAAGCACCACGCGGGATCTGGCGTGAGCACCCCGAAGTTCTGCAGTTCGATCCGCCGCCATGGATGGACCCCGACTCGACACCCGCCGATATCTACACGACCGCGCTGTGTGCCAATACACTCGCCGTGCTCGGCGACGACGAGTTGCCGGTTGATATTGCCGTGGCTTGGCTCCAAACTCAGCAGGCGCGCGACGGGCTGTTAACTGGTTTTCGGGCCCATAGCTCGTGGTTAGCGGTGCCGGCCTTTGAGCGCATCCTGGGTCAGGAGACGCGGGCTACCCGGCGCTTGATCGCCGGATTGGGCGCGAATTTATCCCCGGAATGGTCGCCTGCGATGCTGGCCTGGATGCTTCAGTCGCTGCTCGACGCCCACTATACCCGGCGCACCGAGCTCCTCAATCGCGCCTGGTTGATGCTGACCGATGCGCAGCAGCCGGACGGCTCGTTTGCGGCCGAGGAAGGCGAAGATCCGGTCCAGACCGCACTGCAAGCACTCGACGTGGCCCGTCGGCTTCAGCGCAATGGTTGATGAGTTAGATCAGGGGGGCTGGGCCCACTTCGCGCCGTCCGAGCTCCAGACCAAGGTGGTTGGGCAGACCATCCGCTTTTTTCCAACAGTCGGCTCTACCAACGATCTGCTCAAAGATGAGGCACGCGCCGGCGCGGCAGAAGGATTGGTCTTTGTGGCCGACGAACAAGTGGCTGGACGGGGGCGCCGAGGCCGAAGCTGGACCGCGCCAGCAGGCAGCAGTTTACTCGTTTCGGTGCTGCTCCGGCCGACCTGGCTCCAGCCGCACGATGGCTTTCTGCTTACCATCCTGGCAGCCGTCGCCGCCGCCGAAGCTCTTGAAACCCCAGGCTTGCACGTCGATCTGAAGTGGCCGAATGACCTCCAGATTGCGGGGCGGAAGCTGGGCGGCATTTTGGTTGAAACGGAAATCAGCGCGGACCGCCTGGTTTGGGCCGTGCTGGGCTGTGGCATTAATGTCAATTGGCATCCGTCCGTGATGCCCGAGCTGGCGAGCACTGCCACCAGCCTCAGCGCTCAACTTGGACACCCTGTAGCCCGCCGACCGCTGCTCCACGCGCTGCTGACGACGCTTGACACCCGCTACGCGGCGCTTCGGTCGGGCGCTCAATCGGCCTTGCTTGCGGCATGGCGCGACCGGCTTTCCACACTTGGACAACTGGTTCGGGTCGAAACACCACAGGGCCTGCTCCATGGACGGGCCGAAGATGTGACGGCCGCGGGCGGCCTGGTGATTCGTGACCAAGCGGGCGAACGGCACGTTGTCACGGCGGGCGATGTCACGGTCCGGCCAGACACACTTGGCGGCAACGCGCTCGATAAGTAATTGTCAACGCCGAAGGTATCCGAACCGATTGGGCTACGCCTGGACCTGCTCCCGTTCGGCTATCGCCGCCACGAGTCCGCGC
The DNA here is from genome assembly GCA_016781505.1 of bacterium. Classification (GTDB taxonomy): domain Bacteria; phylum Chloroflexota; class Chloroflexia; order Chloroflexales; family Kallotenuaceae; genus LB3-1. Next base: position 9,444 of record JADDQF010000140.1, on the reverse strand, counting down.
GCCACTGATTCCTGCGCCCGCCGAATAGCACTGGCTATCGCCGCCGCATCCGATTTGCCATGCGCGATAATCGTTATGCCGTTAACGCCCAGCAGCGGTACTCCGCCATACGCCCGGTAGTCCAGCGTTTTGGCCAAGCGCAGCACGGCTGGCACCAGCACCGCACCCAGCACCGCCGTCCCGCCAAGCAGGCTCGCCAGCAGCACCCGCAGCTTATCCTTGCTGGTGGCCACCAGCAGCGCGGTTGGCACCAGCCCGGCCGCGGCCCGCAGCGCAACCGAGGAGCCGCCAAGCTCGCGCTGGACTTTCTTGACCGCGAATTTCGCGACTGCTTCCGCGCCTTTCAGGAACAGATTGCCGACGAAGCCATCCGCAATGATCACATCCGCAACATCGCCCACCAGCGCGTCTTTGGGCTCGGCATTGCCGACAAAATGCAGCTCGGTAGATTTCAACAGGGCATGAGCGTCTTGCACCAGCTTATCACCCTTGCTGTCTTCCTCGCCATTGGCCAGCAGCGCGATGCGCGGCCGCTCAACGCCAAGCACCAGCTGCGCGTACAGGCTGGCCATGCGGGCCCACTGCACCAGGTATTCGGGCTTGCTGTCGGTGTTCGCGCCAACGTCCGCCACGATGATCGTGCCCTTCAGCGCGGGAAACACTGTTACCAGCGCCGGCCGCTCGATACCGGCGATGCGGCCCAGGATAAAGACCGCGCCCGCCATTGTCGCGCCGCTGTGACCCGCCGACACAAAGGCGTCGGCCTCGCCAGCCCGCACCATCCGCAGTCCGACGGCCACCGACGATTGTTTTTTGCGCCGAACCGCCTGCACCGCGTGCTCGTCCATCTCGATCAGCTCGGGCGCATCGACGACGGGCAGCTTCAGCCCGGCCGTGTTGTGTTGGGCTAGCTCGCGCTGGATCGCCTCCGCCGGCCCGACCAACACAACCTCGACGCCAAATTCACGCGCTGCCTGCACCGCTCCCGCAACGGGAGCTTGGGGTGCATGATCGCCGCCAATCGCATCCAGAACAATCCGCATAGCGCTTCCTTATAATCGAGCAGCCACCAGGGATGCAGCTACCACAACGTTTCCCGTTGCGCCTGCTGCTGCCGCTGATGGCTGGCTCATCGATCCTACTTAGCTTCCAACCGCGCCAGCTCTTCGTCCACGATCTTGGGATCGAGCTTGCGGAACAGCGGCGCCGGCTCTTTGATCTCCTGGCCAATCGGCAGCTCGCTCGGCTGCCACCGTCCCACCCAGGTTTCGGGCTCGCAGGTCAAAATTTGATGCGATGCGCCAGCTTCCTCAACCTGCTTGAGCGTCAATGGCCCCGCGATCGTGCCCTCGTAGCCCAGCATCTCATGCAGCCGCTGAGCCGAGAAGGGCAGGAACGGACAAAGCAGGGTCTTCAGATTATCCACCACGCGCAAGCCGACGTAAAGAATGGTGCCAGCCCGCTGCCGGTCCAGCTTAATCACCTTCCACGGCTCCTGCTCCGAGATATAGCCGTTGGCCTGCGCGGCCAGATTCATCGCTTCTTGGAGCGCCGCGCGGAAGCGTGCCCCTTCCAGGAGCTGCCCAACCGTTCCAAAGCCGCCTTCAACCGTCCGCAAAATCTGCTGATCGGCCTCGGTCAGCTCGCCGGGCTCCGGCACAACATCAAAGTTATTGTAGGCGTTCTTGATCACGCGGTTGACCAAGTTACCCCAGGTTGCAACCAGCTCGTCGTTGTTGCGCCGCACAAACTCGGCCCAGGTGAAATCGGTATCCTGCGTTTCGGGACCGCCGATCGTCAGGTAGTAGCGCAGCGCATCGGCATCGTAGCGCGACAGCACATCGCCTACGTAGATGACGACGCCACGGGACGACGAAAACTTTTTGCCCTCCATCGTCAAAAACTCCGACGACACCACGTCGTAGGGCAAGTTGAGCGTGCCTTTGCCGTCGGTAAGCGGGCCGGTATCGTAGCCCATCAGCATCGCGGGCCAGATTTCCGAGTGAAAGACGATGTTGTCCTTGCCCATGAAGTAGTAGCCCCGCGCTTCGGGATCAAGCCACCACTCCTGCCATGCGTCCGGAGTGCCCCGGTTGTGCGCCCATTCGATGCTGGCCGACAGGTAGCCGATCACGGCGTCGAACCAGACGTAGATACGTTTGTCGTCGTAGCCCGGCAGCGGAATCGGCACGCCCCAGTCGAGGTCGCGCGTGATCGCCCGCGGCGGCACTTCCTTGAGCAGATTGAGCGAAAAGGCGCGCACATTTGGCCGCCAGTGCGTCTGGCTGCCGATCCATTCGGCCAGTCGCTCCTTGAACTTGGGCAGATCAAGAAAGAAATGCTCGGTCGGGCGAAACTCGGGTGGCGAGCCGTCGATCTTGGAGCGCGGATTAATCAGATCCGCCGGATCGAGCTGATTGCCGCAGTTGTCGCATTGGTCGCCGCGAGCCTCGCCGTAGCCGCAGATCGGGCACGTGCCCTCAACATAGCGGTCAGGCAGCGCTTTGCCGGTCGCCGACGAAAAGGTTCCCGTCATCGTATCCTTATAGATCGCGCCCGTCTTCAGCATTTGCGTAAACAAATCTTGCGTCACACGATAATGATTTTGCGTCAGCGTGCGGGTAAACAGGTCATACGATAAGCCTAGATTGCGCAAATCTTCGCCAATCACCGCGTTGTACCGATCCACCAGCTGCTTGGGCGTCACACCTTCTTTATCGGCCTGCACCATGCTGGGCGTGCCATGATCGTCGGTGCCTGAGACCATCAACACATCATTGCCGGCCAAGCGGTGGTAGCGCGCAAAAATATCGCTGGGCACGCCAAAGCCGGCGACATGCCCCACGTGCCGCGGCCCGTTCGCATACGGCCAGGCAACCGCAACAAGTATCTTTTTATTCATCAGGAATCGCTCCTCATCGCTGTGTATAGTAAACGAAGTACACCAAAAACAACAGAAGGGGATCGTAATCAGGCAGCCAATGTGTGCCTGCGCGAGCCGATGTTGTTCAACAATGAGTGAATTAGCAGGAGGCAGCGGGAGCTGCCATACGGTCGCGGGCGGCGTGCCAGCGGGCAACCCAGCATGGTGCCGTGAATGAGGAAAACACGCCAAGCAGGGCCACACAGGGTGTGTGGCTCACAGGAAAAGCAAGCTTGAGCGCGGCCACTTGGGGCACGTCGTTTTCCTTTCGTGTAGGCGCATTGTACCACGGCCATAGGTGACTGTGAAGCCATATACTTGCCATTGACAGATACCGCCGCCGTGCTATGATTCTTTAGGCCCAAGGCCGTCGGTTGCGACGACCCGTCGCTGCGGCGGCTTTTTTTGTGTGCCTATTGCCCGACTCATGCTAGCGGCGTTGCTATGGCAGTACCTTTGAAACAATCTGTGCGGTTGTACGTATGATTCGGAGCAGTGTTCGAACGGAAATCGAGGTTGAGCTTATATGATTGACGAACTTAAGCGCGTTGTGATCGGATCGCCGATTGAAACGGCGCGCGCAGTGCATGAGCGCTTAAACAAGCGCACGGCGCTGGCCGTTTTCTCGTCCGATGCCATGTCATCGTCGGCATATGCAACGGAGGAAATTCTGCGCCATCTGGCGTTGGCTGGTCCGGCGCTGCTGGGCGCGGCGGCATTTCAGTATGCAGGTCCGCTCGCCGGCTTGATCGCGCTGCTGCTGGTGATTGTGGTCTTTTCGTACCGCCAAACGATCGCGGCCTATCCCAAAGGCGGCGGCTCGTATATTGTCTGCTCGGAAAATTTGGGCCGCTTGCCGGGCCTGGTCGCCGGTGCTGCCTTGCTGACCGACTACGTGCTGACTGTGGCCGTGTCGATCTCGGCCGGCGTATTTGCGCTGACTTCGCTGATCCGGCCCTTGGCGCCCTACAGCGTGCCCATCGCCGTGGCCGCGATCTTTTTGATCGCGCTGGCCAACCTGCGTGGTCTGAGGGAGTCGGGCACGTTGTTTGCCGCGCCGACCTATCTCTTTTTGGCCATCGTTTTGACGATGATTGCCTACGCGGCGCTGCGCTGGGCGAGCGGAGACGAGATCACAATTACGCCTCCACCGGGACCGGTCGCCGGGCCGGGTGAGCTCGAGTTTGGCCCCGAAAGCCATTATGAGGATGTTGGGCTCATTTTGCTGATGTCGTCGTTTGCTTCCGGTTGCGCCGCCCTAACCGGCATTGAGGCCATTGCGGACGGCGTACCGGCCTTCAAGAAGCCCGAGGCGCATAACGCACGCGTGACACTGGTATGGATGGCGGCGTTTCTGCTGACCATGTTTCTGGGCATTACCTGGCTTTCGGGCTATGGTGCTATTCCCAGCAATGAGGAATCCATATTGTCGCAGATCGGCCGCGGCGTTTTTGGCGAGGGCCTACTCCATACGGTGCTGCAGTTTGCGACGGCGGGTATTCTGTTTCTGGCCGCGAACACGGCCTTTGCCGACTTTCCACGGCTGGCCTCGTTCATTGCCCGCGACCGCTTCCTGCCGCGGCAATTCACGTCGCTCGGCGATCGCCTTGTCTTTTCCAACGGGATCGTGCTGCTGTCGGCTGCGTCCGCCGTGCTGGTCATCATCTTCAGCGCTCGCGTGACGAACCTGATCCCGCTGTACGCGGTCGGTGTGTTTTTGGGCTTCACGCTGTCGCAGGCCGGCATGGTGCGGCGCTGGTTCCGCCTGCGCACGCCCGGCTGGCAGCGCTCAGCCTTCCTTAACGGCCTGGGGGCGGTAACGACATTTATTGTCCTCTGGGTAATCATTATTGCCAAGTTTGCGGAAGGCGCGTGGATGGTCGTCTTTTTGATCCCAACCATCGTCCTTATATTCCTTGGCATTCACAAACATTATGTTGCCACGGCAAAGCAGCTTTCATTGGAAGGCTTGGAACCGCCGCCAGCGCTCCGTAACACGGTGATCGTGCCGGTTTCGACGTTGCATCGTGGCGTGATCAATGCCCTCAAATATGCCGAAGCCATGGCGCCTGGCAATGTGACCGCGGTGCATATCTCGATGGACGAGGAACAGACCGCGAAAGTCCGCGCCAAGTGGGCCAAGTGGGGCGGCGACACTCCGCTGGTGGTATTGGACTCGCCCTACCGCTCGCTGGTCCGTCCGCTGATTCGCTATCTGGACGAGGTTGATCGGCGCTGGGACAGCGACGTGATCACGGTCGTCCTGCCCGAGTTTGTGCCGGCCAAGTGGTGGCACGCCCTGCTGCATAATCAGACCGCCTTTTTATTGAAGACGGCGCTGCTGTTCCGTAAGAACCGGGTTGTGGTCAGCGTGCCGTATCGCTTGGAGCAATAGGCTCGTTCCCCAAACAACCGCGCCGCCTGCTGTTCGGTCTTGGCGACCGAACAGCAGGCGGCGCGCAGCTTAAGCGGCCCAAGCTAGCTCACGTGGGGACGGCGCAGCAGATATGCTCCACCTGCCAACACCATCAAAGCCATCACGATCTGGCCACCGCCGAAGTAGCTCGCGAGCATCAAGCCACCGATGCCCAACAACACCAGGCCTAAGGCTCGGTTGCGGCCCTGCGGCTCCGCTCCAGTCAGGGGCTGGCCAGTCTGAGGGTCAAACCGCGGCGTGGCGAAGGCTGATTGAACGTGCTGAGAAGCTTCTTGTCCCAATGCTTGCGCTTGCCGCTGCATCTCCTGCAGCCCTTCGCGCAGTGTAGCCTGGGCTAAGCCATCCTGCGGCATGACCAGCCACAGAATCGGATACAGCAAAACGCCTACACCACCGGCGAAAAGCAGCGCGACCATGACAAGCCGCACCAAGACCGCATCGATCCCAAAATAGTGCCCGATACCACCACACACACCGGCGATCACTTTATCGCTGCTTGACCGCGTCAATCGTTGCGTAACTATACGTAAGCTCCTTATGACCTGGCAGATTGTTTGGAACGTTTCGTGTGGGTATGACGCATGGTCTGGGGGCAATGTTGCAGACGCAAAGCCGCAAATACGCCGCCGGCTGGTGGTGATTGTCAGGTTCGGTCGGCGGAGGATTGTTTTTGGGCAGCAAAAAACCCGAGCAGTTAGGCTGCTCTACGTCACCCGCAGTGACTCACGTACCGTTGCTACCTTCCGGTCCTGGCGGGGTTGGCAAGTGTGCGCCGCGTAGAACCCAACTCCTCGGGCTGAAGTGATTATACCAGCGCAATGGGCAAAGCGCAAAGGCGGCGGAGCGATTGCTCCCGCCGCCTTTCTCAATCTATATCGCAAGACTACAAGCTTTTCTCAGCCGTAATCAGAGTTAGTCCAATCCCACCGGTTGCCATCAGGCCGATCGCCTGGGCTGCCGGATCATGCGGCGCGCTGCTTTGTTCGCCTCGGTTGAGCAACAGATGGCGATAATTATCGCGTGCTGCCCGGCGCACCTCGCGGCGTCGGTCTTCACTCACAAACGCGGTAAAACCGGATTCCGCCAGCACCGCCCGAAACGCTGCTGCCGGCCGGACCGTGGCGATCAGCGGCGTTACCTGGTCAAATAAGGTAGTATCTTCCGGCATCTGATCCCGGTACACCGAGAAGATAACCATGCCCAGGCTGCCGTTGGGCTTGAGCACTCGGGACAGCTCGCGCGCAACGCTATGCATATGCTCCCCAATCGGGACCACAACAATGGCGCTGTCGAACTGCCCTGTCGCATATGGCAGCTTACGTAGATCCCCATGATACACCTCGGCCGGGCAGCCCAGCGCAGCATTTAACTCTTCCTGCGCTGCGGCGCCTGCTTCAACAATCAGCAAAACCCGGCTGGTTGGCTCAATGCCGAGCACTTGTCCCAAATGGCGCAACAGATCATGGTTGTTGGGTTGCAAAACGTTGGCAACGATTGCATCGACCAATGTATGCTGCTGATCAGGCATCTGTGCTTGTGATGTCATATCATCCTCTCCTTTGCGCCAAGCGTGCCATGATTGCGTGCACCTAGGCAATCCTTGTGCCACAATCCATGGCGTGTCCACATAATTCTTCTTTAATCTTTTAACGTTTTAACCGTAATCATAGATACTGTGGATACGTTGATAACTACGAATCAGCCCTTTCCATGGATGCATATGACCATACTCTAGTTGTGGATGGTCTTCCCCATTATCCTGAATGGGACATGCGAGCTTGCCGTGTGTCTTTGTTCATCCACATTAACCGTAGGTTATCCACTCTTGGGCCCAAGCCTCTTCCCCGGTCTTTCCCCGATTCATCCCCAGTTAACCACCGTTTGCCGTACGACCTTGCCGTACGACTCAACTCCAAGGTTATCCACATACCGCCTAAGTTATCCACATGCAGGAGCTACTTATCCACACTTTTGCTGCTTAACGCACAACAGCGGCTGCATCAGCAACCGCTGCATCGGCATATGGCAACACGGCTATTTGTCTTCTTCGGGTGGCTTTTTCTGTTCCAGGCTGTTGATAAAGTCGCGGAAGATCGACAAATTTTCCTCGTTAACGTCTCGCTCTTCCGGCTGCAGGTTTTCGTCGAGCCGAACCTCACGCCGCGGTGCCGGCAATGAAGGCCGCTCATTTTCTTCCTCGTCCTCGTCCTCGTCGTCGTTGAGCGTTACACCCGCCTGATCCATCACGCGTTCGTCGACAAAGATCGGCGCGTCGACGCGTAAACCGAGCGCAATTGCATCGCTGGGCCGTGCATCGATCTCGCGGCGGCCACCGCCCCGCAGATCAACCACAATGTGCGCGTAATAGGTGTTTTCCTGCAGCCGCACAATCGAGATGTTTTGCACCGTGCCGCCCAGATCGCTGATCACATTACGGAGCAGGTCATGGGTGAGCGGCCGTGGCGGATCATGGCCCTGCATGGCCGAGCCGATTGCCTCCGCCTCGAATGCTCCGATCCAAATCGGCAGGTAACGCCGGTTGTCGACCTCGCGTAACATCACCATGCGCTGTTGCGACAACAGGTTGACGCGAATGCTATCCACGGTAACTCGGATCATCGTGGCGGCCTTTCTGCACGCGGCGTTGAGCCGAAGCTCAATCTCGCATAGTTATACGGAAAACTCTACCGTTCACGCCAACCATTTGGAAGGCGACAAATGCTAGAGCAAGTTCTCATCTATGGATCGATCATACACGTTGCACTAGGAGGCGTCAAGGGCTGCTTGATGATCCGGCGTCCGCAACCCGACGACCAATCGCGGGATGCGTGGCAAAAAGACCTTCATACAACGGCGGCGGAGTGGGATCTGCCAGATTTTGCTGCGCCAGCCGCACAAATGTGGCTTGAAATGCCGCGGGATCGCCGGTTGCCGTAAGGGCAAAACGGTCGGCCTCGCGTTCCCACTGCCGGGAAATCCAGTTCTGCACCGGCAGCGTTGCCAGGCCGCCGATGGTCGCGAGCAGCATGATCAGCGGCAAGCCCGCCACATCGGCTCGATCCCGAATACCCCAACCTGGCAGCAGCCAGCCCAGCAAAAGATGCACAATCCACAGCCCGATGGGCGCGCCAAGCGCCGTCAACAGCAAGCCTTTCCACACGTGCTGGGCGCGCCAATGGCCGAGCTCGTGGGCTAGGATCGTTAATAGCTCCTCCTTAGGGTATTGACGCAGCAGCGTATCGTACAACACTACACGCGTAGCTCCACCAATTCCGGTAAAGTAGGCATTGCCTTCGTTGCCCTGCGTGCTGGCGTCGATCACAAACACTTCGCTGATCGGCACACCTGTGCGCGCGCCGAGCTCCATAATCTGGGTGCGCAGCGTTGGGTCGTCCAATGGCCGCTGGGTAAAAAACAGCGGCGTGATTACGTAGGGCGCCAAATAGGTCAGCAGCAGCGAGCCCAGAATAGCACCACCTGCGGCCCACAGCCACCAACGTTGCGGGGCAACCCGCAGCAGCCAATACAACCCTTCAACCATCACCAGTGTCACGATCAGGCTGACCAGCAGCTCTTTGCCTTGGCGCACCAGCCAGGCTGCAGTTGTTTCCGCCGACAGCCCATAGCTTCGGCGTAGCGCAAGGCCGGCGTACGCGAGCGGCCCATTGAGCAGCGTTGTCGCGAACACAAAGATGCAGGTGAAGACGGCAGCCACGATCCATGGATTTGTGCCGATATGGTGCTCCAGCCATGCGCGCAGCGCCGCGCTCCAACCGAAACGGATCATCAGCCACCAGGCGATTGGCGTTAGCAGCAGACTGGCGATGCCCAACGGGCGCCGGCGGGCGCTAAGCTGGTCGGCGCGTTCCAGCCAGGCAGCATCAGGGCCGACCAATTGCGGTGGTAGCTCCGGCGCCGGTGTGCGCGGGCCGAGGAGCCAACCAAGGCCAAGCGTGATCACAGCCAACAAGCCGATCACCAATAACACACGCATAACAATCCTTTCTGTGCCATTACAGCTACGTGTATTGTGCCGCTTAATTCGCACTTGCCTAAATAACTACTCATAGCTAGGACTTTGGCT
>JADDQF010000024.1 GCA_016781505.1 bacterium | reverse complement strand
GCGCTTGGCCTCCAGCGCTGGCTTGAGTCCTTGGGCTACGAGGTTGCCAATCTGGAGTACACCGAGTGGCAAATACCCCCAACCACGCAGGCCCTCTTCATGATCGCGCCGCGTGAAGTGCCCATCAGCGACGAGCACGCCGCCGAAACGCTGCGCTGGGTGCGTGACGGCGGCACACTCATCTTGGTCTCACCCGATCCTGCGCTTGTGCTGTCCGAAAATAGCCTGCTGGAACAGCTGCAAGCCGCGGTGGTGATCGAGGATGACGCTCCTACGGTTGAGCGAGCAGCTGTGGTCCAGCCGCTGTTGACGACTCCGCCGGTAACCAGTGTGCCGGTAAAGACGGATGCGGCGCTTGAGCTCGGGCGGGACGACTATGTGCCGTTGCTAAGCACCAAGCTTGGACCCAGCTTGGTGGGGTTGCAGGAAGGCCGCGGCTATGTGTATCTGACCACCGCGCCGTATCCTTTTACCAATGCCGGGCTGCAAGAGGCTGGCAGCGCACCCTTGATGCTGAATTTGCTCGCCCGCGTTCCGCAGGGCGGCGCGATTCTGTTCGACGAATACCATCACGGCTTCCGCACACCGCCGACCTTGCGCCGCGTAGCGGTGCAGCAAGGCTGGGGCTGGCCGGCGCTGTACGCCCTGCTGGTCTGCGGGCTGTACATCGTGTTGACCGGTCGCCGCTTTGGACGACCGGTACCTCTCAAAGCCGATGTCGCTCGCCGCTCGTCGGCCGAGTATATTCAGTCGCTGGCGATGTTGTTGCAACGTGCCGGCAAGCAAAGCTACATCCTGCAGCATTACCGGCGGGAGCTGAAGCGCCGCTTGGCGCGACCCTACGGCTTTGTGCCACCCGACGACGATGCCGCCTTTGTGCGAGAGCTCCAGCGCTACGGCGGAGCCACGGATGAGCAGGCCGTTGCTCTTACCGCGCTGCTTGCACAGCTTGGCGGCAAAGCGAACGCCGAACAAGCCGTCCGGTTGGTGCGCGCCGCCGACGCTTTTGCAGACGAACAAGGACGTATTCGATGAACCGCACCCGTGTGCTGCCCGTGGTCCTGGAAGTCCTCGACGACGGCTTCCGCTTGTACCGCCGTAATTTAGCTGGCTTTACCTTGGTAGCAACCGCCGTGCTGGTGCTGGTAGCGTTGCTGGCCATGAGCTTTATGGCCTTTGTACGAACCGAGATCGGCACGTCGTCCGGGTGGATGTTTCTGGCGTCGGCTATGTTGCTCTTGTTTGGCTATCCGCTGGTGTTGTATGCGTTTGCCGCGTTATCACGGGCTACCGTGGCGGCACTCGACAATCAGCCGATCACGCTGCCGGTTGCACTGCGCCTGAATCCCGTGAGCGGCTGTGGCATGGTTGTTTTTAACGTCCTGTTCACGCTGCTTGCATCATTTTTTACAGCTTTCTGCTCGATGGTTGTAGCCTGCCCGCTGGTGTATATGTCGGTCGTCGGCATCGCCCTGATGTCGACACCCGCAAGTAGTGGCAATGACGCGGCTGGCATCGCGTTTGGGCTGGTGCTGAGCCAGATCGGAACCTTGTGGTGGATCACCATGGTCGGCGCGTGGCTGGCCAGCACGGTATATGCCCTGCAAGCCTTTGTCCTGGAACAGCGTTCGTGGACAGGAGCTGCAAGTCGGGCGTTTGATCTGGTCTTTGCCAGCTTTGGGCATAGCTTGGTGATGTTTATCGGTGCTGGCGCGATCTTTGGCACCCTTATTCTGTCGTATCTCGGCTCGCTGCTGGTGCTTACCGCATTTATTCAAGACACGTTAAGTCTTGATTGGCCACCCTTGATCGGCGACATGATCAACATCGTGATCACCGTTGCCTCGCTGGTTGTGCTGCTGCCACCCCTAGCAATCTGGATGGCCATGTTCCATCGCCGGATGGCCGGTGAACGGGATGGCGCCGATTTGGGGCGGCGGGTTGCAACGTGGCGGGCACAGCTCGGCAGCCGGGGAGCTTAATCACGTGCTATTGTGCCCACACCCGTTGCAGCATCGCCCTTGCGCCCAACCGATCTGCATCTGTTCCACCACATCTGGTTCCCGTTGTTGCACCACCCTGCTTTTTCTAGCCACTCGGGCTAGGGTGTCGCTTGCCCAACCCCGGCAATGCTTTCGTACACGCTAGACCTTCGGCTTAACGTTCAACTATGACGCACAAAGGATACTCCATGCTGATTCAACAAGTCGCCGAACATATTCGGCGTGAGGCCGGCAAGGTGCTGGTCGGACAAGAAGACCCGTTTACGCACGTCCTGATCGCATTGCTGACTGGCGGCCATGTGCTGCTTGAAGGCGTACCAGGAACTGCCAAAACCTTGATGGCCAAAACGCTGGCGACGTTGGTTCAGGCCGACTTCAAGCGGATCCAATTCACGCCCGACCTGATGCCCTCCGATGTGCTCGGCACCACCGTGTATGAGATGCATAAAGGCGAGTTCACGCTGCGCAAAGGCCCGGTCTTTACCCAGGTGCTGCTAGCCGACGAGATTAACCGCGCGCCGGCTAAAACACAGGCCGCGCTGCTGGAAGCGATGGAAGAACGGCAAGTCACGATCGAGGGCGACCGGCTGCCGTTGGACGAGCCCTTCTTTGTGGTTGCTACACAAAATCCGGTTGAGTACGAGGGCACCTATCCCCTGCCGGAAGCGCAGCTTGACCGATTCTTGTTCAAGGTGCTGGTGGACTACGCGCCGGAGGCGGTTGAGATCGAGGTTCTGCGCCGGTATGCCAAGGGCTTTGACGCCCGGCATCTGGAGCGTGCTAACCTGCAAGCGTCGGTAACGCCCCAAACGCTTGCGCGCTGCCAAGCAGAGGTCGCCGAGATTCGGGTCGAAGAAGGCATTTTCAAATACATCTCCGACATTGCGCAGGAGTCGCGCCGCCTGCCCGACTTGATTCTGGGCGGCTCAACCCGCGCCTCCATAAGCTTGTTGCGCACCGCTAAGACCTGGGCCGGAATGCAAGGACGTGACTTCGTGGTGCCGGATGATGTGAAGTTCTTGGTCAAACCAGTATATCGTCACCGGGTGATTCTGCGACCCGAAGCGGAGATCGAAGGACTCACGCCCGACAGCGCCGTGGACCGGATTTTGGCGCGAGTAGAAGTGCCCCGCTAACAACGTTTCGCCATATGTCAGGCTAGCTGCGTGCGCGTTCCCGGGTCTGTGTTGCTCGTTCTGGATGGTTTATGATACCTACTCGCAGATTGCTCGTTTTGCTGCTGCTTGGCGCCGTCGTGGTGGCCGGGGCGAGCTTTGCCCAGCCGCTAACGTGGGTGGCTGTGCTGTATTTCATCGCGCTGTTGGGGCTGATGGTTGCCGACTATGCCGTGACCACCAAGCCCGATCAGATCAGCGTGGCCCGCAGCAACGAGGCGAAGCTGTCGCTGGGCGTGCCCAATCTGGTATCCATCCAGCTCGACAACGCCACGCCTCGGGTGGTGCGCTTCCAGCTGCGGGATGAATATCCGTACCAGTTTCGGGCCGACGCCGAGCTGCTTCATGGCCGCTTGCCCCCATTGGACGGCGTTGAACTACGCTACCATGTCACACCGGTTGCGCGCGGCGACTACCGCTGGAGCGACATTAATCTGCGGTATCGCTCGACGCTGGGCACCTTTATTCGCCAGGCGCGCTATCCTGCCGCCGCCGACGTGCGGGTCTACCCCAATGTGCTCGACGTGCGCAAGTACGATCTGCTGGCCCGCAAAGGGCTGCTGACCGAGCTTGGCCTGCGCAACGCCAAAGTGTTTGGCGCCGGCACCGAGTTCGAGCGGCTGCGCGACTACACGCCCGACGATGAGTTCAAGCGCATCAACTGGAAAGCGACCGCCCGCCGCAGCAAGCCGATCGCGGTGGAATACGAGACGGAGCGCTCCCAACATGTGCTGTGTGTGCTGGATGCAGGGCGTTTGATGCGGCCCCAGCTGGGCGACATCCAAAAGCTGGACTATGCCATCAACGCGGCGTTGTTGACCAGCTACGTGGCGTCGCTGCGCGGCGACCAGATTGGGATGCTCACCTTTGCCGACGAGGTCGGCGTGTATTTAGCGCCCGGCAAAGGCCGCGGGCAGTTCTACACGATGTTGGAGCTGTTGTACAACCTCCAGTCTCAGCCGGTCGAATCCGATTATGGCCGCGCCCTGGGATATCTCAGCGTCAAAAACAAGCGGCGCTCGCTGATCGTGGTGTTCAGCGACGTGGTCACGCTCGACGCCGCTCAGCCGCTGATCGCCTACATGGGCCGCCTGGCGCGTCATCACTTGCCGCTGCTGGTGACGATGAACGACCCCAACATCACCCGGCTGGTCGCGCAGCCGCCCAGCACAACCACGGATGTGTATCAACGAGCGGTCGCCGAGCAGATGCTGGCCGAGCGCCGCGTGATCCTGGATACGCTTGACCGGGCCGGCGTGCTGACGCTGGACGTGCCCGCCGACAAGCTGTCGATCGCGGTGATCAACAAATACCTCGAGCTTAAAACCCGCGGCGTTTTGTAGGCAAAAAACCGGCCCAAGCAAGCGCTGCTTGCCTGGGCCGGTCCGCCAAGATCTGTAGCGGACCTACTGACTGCCCTGTCGGCGTGCGTTGATAAATCCCTGAATGCGGGTAAAGGCCGGGCGCGGGCTCCAGTCGGGGTTGAGCAGCCCGAACGAGGCCTGCTCATGCAGCGGGTCGCCGGACTGGCCCCAGGTAACGGCGAAGTTCAGGTTCCAGATAAAGGCGACGCCCACATAGTCGTATTGCGACAAGATGCGATACAGCGCGCCTTCCAGGTGCTCGGCCTGTTGGTCAAACGAGATCGAGTTACCGTACTCGTAGCCGGGCGTGGTGTTTTCCGTTGCCCAGCCCATCTCGGTAATCCAGATCTGCTTGTCGGCAACACCGGTATCAACCATGACCTGGCGCACATCCTCGATGTGGCGGAAGTAGTGGGTCCGATCTTCACACCATGGCTTGTTCGGCAACTCGCAGCCAGGGCCGGGCGCTTCGGGGTACAGCGCGTCCGGCGGATTGAGCGTGGAAGCCGGGTGAAAGCCCTGGGCATCCATATAGTTTTTGATCTCACCATTGTTATAGGTGTACATCGCCTTGTAGTAGGTGATATCATCCACTGCCCGCTCGGGATTGTTTTCACCGGACGACGACAGTGCGCCCGCCACCACCACGATGGTCGGATCAACCGCCTTGATGCGACCATAGGCTTCCTTCAACAGCTCAACATAGCGCCCAGCGTCTTCCGGCACCACGCGGCCACCATTTTCGAAGGCCAGGTTTTGCTCGTTCCACACCTCGATCGCGTGGACTTTGCCTTTGTAGCGCCTGGCGATCTCTTCCACAAAGCGCCCGTAATCGGCGTTGTCGCGGGGCAGCCCATTATCCCCGGCCCGGCCCGTGGCCCACTCCGGCGACTTAACCACGCTCAACAGGAGCTTTTTGTTCTGCTTGGCCACACTTTCAACGACCTTGTCAAGCTCCTGAAAGCCAAATGTACCGTCCGGCAGGGCCGTATCCTTCCATGGCACCTGCTGCCGCACCCAATCAAAGCCCGCGATCCCGGCCAGCGTGACGACGCGATCCGCATCCGTATAGTAGAGCTGAGCCACCGCGCCGTATTCCAGGGTCGTGGGAAGGTTCGGATTCGCGCCCTGGGCTGGCGTTTCCGTCGCCCCAGCGCTGGCGTTCGCAGCTGCGCTGGCAGCTTCACTGGCGGTAGCAGTCACAGCGGGCGGAGCAGCCGTGGTATCTGTGGTTGCGGCCGAAGCCGACGGAGCAGTCGAAGGGGATGCAACAGCGGAAGCTGAAGCCGCTGTTGCGGATGTGGCGGCAGGGGTGGATGCGCTTGAACTGGCACCAGCAACCGTGCTTGAGGTCGCGGTATCGACTGCACCGCCACACGCGGCGAGCAGTGGCAGCAGCAGCCCGAGCAGCAGCAGCCCGCTCGCTACCCGCCGCCGTAACCAAAGGTTTTTCACAAACATGTCTCCTCGTGATACACCCAACATGGACGGCGAACCGTCCTGTTATCGTTTGTAGTGTACTCGATAACCGAAACGGGAAGTGCGCGAGCGATGTTGCTCATCTGCCCTACGCTCTTCCCGCTCATCCCTAAAACCGAGGTTTAGCAGTTAGTCCAAGGACATAGCGTCAGCCTTATGGCTTCGGCATGTTTTGAATGGCGGTAAAGGCCGGGCGCGGGCTCCAGTCGGGGTTGAGAATACCGAACGAAGCCTGCTCGTGCTGCGGATTACCGGCCGAGCCCCACGTTACCGCAAAGTTCAGGTTCCAAACGAACATCGCACCAACCCACGGCGCATAGTTGTACCGAGCCAGCTCGATGCCGCGGCGGGTGAATTCCGCCTGCTCTTCCATGGTATTGCACTGACCGTACTCGTAGCCCGGCGTATTATTCTGGGTGGCCCAGCCAAACTCGGTGACCCACATCTGGCGGTCGCCCAGGTTCTCCTGCACCATGATGTCGCGGATCTGCTCCAAGCGGCGGAAGTAGAACTCGGTGTTGCCGTTCCAGCCGTCGCACACGCTGTTCTGCGGCCGATTTGGCTGCGGCAGCGCGTCGGGCGGATTAAGCGTGCCGGCCGGATGCACACCCACAACATCCATGTGAGTCCGGAAGCGCGGATCGCGGAACATAGCGCGCAGGTAGTCAAGATCGCTGAAGGCCACGTTGCGCTTGTTGGTCTCGGTCGGCGTTGGCGAGCCCGACACCACAATCGCGTTGGGGTCCTTCGACTTGACCGCGTCGTAGCCGGCTACCAGCAGGTCTACATAGAAGGGCGCGTCGGCGACTACGCCACCGTTTTCGACGGCATAGTTCTGCTCGTTCCAGATTTCGTAGGCATGGACGCGGCCCTTGTAGCGCTCGGCCATCGCGCTCATGAACTCCCCGAAGCGACCGAAGTTCGCCTTGGTGGGCATGCCATGACCACCATTGACCGTGGCCCAGCCCGGCGCACGGACGACGCTGAAGAGCAGCTTAACACCCTTGGCGCTCGCCGCCTCCACCACCCGGTCCATCTCGCCCCAAGCAATGGAACCATCGCGGTTCATGTGGTCCTGCCACGGAATCTGCTGCCGCAGCCAGGCACCGCCGCCGCTGGTGTTGTTCGACTCAAGCCCGATCTTGGCCAGCGCCAGGGCGCGGTCGCGGTCAACATAGTAGAGCTGCGCGTTGGCGCCATAGATAAACGGCTCGGGCATCGACTCGGCGGGCTGCCGGAAACGGAAGGCATCGGCGTTAACCAGGCCCGGATTCTGCTTGGCATACTGGTCGCCCAAGCGGCCGAGCAGCACGCGGAAGGTCGGATCTTTCTCGTTGGGATGATGCTCGAAGCGGTTGCGTTCGAAGTACTGCACCCAGTAGGTTTCACCGGTATCGGCGTTCCGTTCCTGGAACGGCTCCGAGGTGGGATAGCCAAAAACCAGCAGGCCGCCGTACTGTTCCCAGAAGGACTTGAACGGGCCGGTGGTGGGGTCGTTGCGCAGGGTGTGCTGTGTTTCGCGGAACCACGTCTGGTTGGCGTTGCCGGGAATGGACGGGACGGGCTGGAACGGCGCTTCGCCGCGGCGGTTCTTGATCAGCTCGTTGCCCAGCAGCCGGCCGAGCACATAAAAGCGGTTGCCGTCGCGGCCAAAGTTTTCAGGATGCTCTTCCAACACCGCCCGCTCGAAGTATTGCACGCGGTAGAACTTGCCCGGCTCAGTGAAGCTTTCCTGCATAAAGGGCTCCGAGATCGGATACCCCAAGACTCGCAGCGCGTTCGGCGTGTTCTTCCAAAACTGCCAGTAATAATTGTGGGCAGCGTGGCCAGTTTCTTTAAAGTACTGGACTTGTGCCGGCGGGGGGCTAGCCTTTGTCAAACCCGGGATCGCCAGCATTGCTGCGACCAGAACCAGCATTGCGCTGACGGACACACGACGTCGCATGAATTCCTCCTTGGGGCCGCCGTCGGCCCATAATCAACACGTTGCGGTGTCGCGCCCCCATTATATGTTTGGCGCGGTGATGCCAATGTGATACCTCACTGAGCCAGCTCTGCCACGGCCCTGACGAGCCCCGTCCGGCGTATCTCACCTCAAGCACCGGACGCGGCTTCAAGCCACGGCAGCCAATTTTGGCTGCGCTCTCGCCCCTAACCGACAGCTATCAGCTTGCCGATGCAGTCCCACGAAGCTGATGCTCTCCACGGCCAGCGACCATGACTGGCTCGGCACGCCGCTGCAGTACCAGGTTGCACGTGTCGCCTATTCGGGGGGAGACTGTCAGCATGATACGAGAACCCGCAGTGGGCGCATCCGCCGTTGGTAGGATCTGGACAGCATAGCTAGCCGCTCCCCGAGCAGCACCAGATCCCATGTGCACGGGGCCGAGTGCGCCGCAAACGACACTACCGCCAGCGCCGGCCAACGGATGGCTAACGGTTTCAACAAGCGGTACGGGGGGTGTCTCCGCTTCGGTAGCACACATGGCAATACGGAGTGGTAAGACCAACGACTGGATGCTTTCTGGATAGTTGGGGACCAATGGGTCAATCAGCGCCGCAATTATACCAACTCAGCTTTGTCCGTCAAGACGCACATGCTCCACCGGAGTGTACCGAGCCCCGCCTGGCAGCAGCTCCGACCGCATCAGCACTGCCTCGGCAACCTGCCACCCGACCGTCCGTAGTACCTTTGTCTGTTCCACGGCGTGCCGCATGGCGGCGAACGCAGCCGGTGATGGATCTTTCGGGCTGCGTCCAAGGGTTAGGTGGGGGCTAAACGCTCGTTCTTCCGTTGGAAAGCCTAAGGGCGCAATCTCCTGCTCCACTGCGGACTGCAACTGGTGCAGTGCTGGGAGCTCTCCGCCCACGCCGAGCCAGATCACCCGCGGCCGGCGCGGATTGGGAAACACGCCAAGCGCCCCGGTCTGCAACTGAAAGCTTCCAAGCGGACCAGCCGACCGGCGTAACGCAGCCACAATTGCATCGACGCGCGGTGCGGGCACACTGCCCAGAAATTTGAGCGTCAAATGGGTTCCAGCAGGATCGCTCCAGCGCACCGCATCGGTGTGCTGCCGCAGCTGAGCCTGGAGCTCACCGAGCAGCCTTTTCACCTCCGGTGGCAGGTCGATGGCAACGAATAAGCGCAACGTTTCATTCGCCATGGGTGGTCTAGCTCTCGGCCGTCAGCCGACAGCGGTCAGCTCCCCGGCCGCATATGTAATTGAATATCCTCGCAAAACAGGCCGCGAGTCCCACGCCATCCGTAATCAGTGAAATTTCCCTGCGCTCGCGACTATTCCAGGTTGATGATTAATACGTGACAGCTGATAACTGACAGCTGATAGCTGATAGCTGTGCGCTTGACAGCCCGATAGCGCTCAATCATACTACAAGCCTGCACAAAGGAGTTGCACGTGAACGCTGCCCCCAGCCTTGATTGGGAAGCCTTGCTGAATAATCTCAAGCTGTTGTGCGCTCAGCCATCCGTCGTGGGTCAGGTCCGCGGCTTGAACGACGGAGCTGATAGTGTAGCCTCCATTTTGCGTGATGTCGGCCTGGATTGCCGCATTGTTCAAACAGCCGGCGCGCCCATCGTGCTCGGTCGTTACGATGTGGGAGCATCCCGCACACTCCTTGTGTATGGCCGTTACGATGTGCCACCGCCAGGTCTGCCGCGAAGCTGGACGCATGATCCTTTTCAACCAGCTATCCGTGATGGCGCACTGTATGCTCGCGGCGCAGTGGTTAAGGCCGAGCTTGCAGCGCGCGCGGCCGCGCTGCGCATCTTGATTAAGCAACGAGTGCCTGTCAACATCGTCATGGTGGTTGAGGGTGAAAGCCTGATCGGTAGCCCGCATCTCAGCGAGCTGCAGGATGCGACTGCCCGCGTTGACGCGTGTTTGTGGAGCGGCGGCAGCTTTGACGCCGACAACATGCCGCTGCTGTACACGGGCGTGAAAGGCTTGCTGCAGGTAGAGCTGCAAGCGGCAACGGCCAATACAGTTCTACCAGCAACCTATGCGGCCACGGTGCCTAATCCGATCTGGACGTTGGTGCTCGCCCTTGCCAGCATCAAGAGCGAATTTGAAGAAATTTTGATCGAGGGCTTTTACGACGAGATTGTGCCGCCCAGCCGGGCGGCGCTCAACGCCGTGCAACGCTTGGATGTTGGCGATCAAGCGCGGCGGACGGCGTGGCAAGTGGGCCAGTTTATCACCAACGTCAGCGGAGCCATGCTGACCCGTACCGAAACATTTTCGCCTACCTGCAATATCAGCGCAATCAACGTTGCGGGCAGCGACCTGCCGTCCATCCCACAGCGCGCCAGTGCAACCTTGCACTTTCAGCTGGTTCCCGAGCTACAGCCCCAGCGCCTGTTTGAGTTACTGACAACCCATCTGGCAACTCTCGGCTTTACCTCGCTCAAGGTGACGCAGCTGCCGGGCGCATACGGACCACTGCAATCGTCCGAACTCGCCTTTAACCCCGGCCAGGCCGCCGTCGGCATCTTCGGCAAGTATGCGCAGCTTGTGCCGCTAGCGCCATTTGCCGCTCCGGCCGCCCTGGTCGCCCCAAACAAGCCGTTTTTGAGCTGTGGGCTGGAGCGACCGGACAGCGCCCTGTTTGGCGCGGACGAACATGTGCCGTTAGCCGACATCGAGGCCCACGCGCGACTGGTGCTGGAATTACTGCAGCGCATGGCCGTTTGACAAGCTGCCCGCCACGTGGTACTATATGTTTCGTTGGCGCGGCGTGGAGCAGTGGCAGCTCGTCGGGCTCATAACCCGAAGGTCGATGGTTCGAATCCATCCGCCGCTACCAAACCTTATTGCTCATGTTGTTGATGCGTTTCGCGTCACGGCATGAGCAATAACATTGAAAAACGAATATGGTGGGGTAGCTCAGATGGTTAGAGCGTGGGATTCATAACCCCAAGGTCGAGGGTTCGACTCCCTCCCCCACCACCACAGCAGGTCGGTTCCTCAAGGAGCTGGCTTGTTTGTTTTTGTACAATAAGGCATGGATCGTTTGCATGACCAGGTCGCCGCGTTTTGCGAGCGACATGCGCTGCTCACGCCGGGAAGCACCGTGGTGGTCGCCGTTTCGGGCGGGCCGGACTCGCTGTGCCTGCTGCATGTGCTGCTGCAGCTCGCGCCACACTGGCGGCTGCGCTTCCATGTCGCCCACCTGGACCACCAGCTTCGTCCAGAGTCGGCCGCTGACGCCCGCTTTGTGGCCGACACGGCCGCTGGGTGGGATCTGCCGATTACACTGGCGCAGGCCGATATTGCCGCCATCAGCCGTCGGGAACGCACCGGCATCGAGGCCACAGCCCGTACGGTACGCTTACGTTTCCTGCTTGAAACCGCCCACGGGATTGGTGCCACAACCATTGCGCTTGGGCATACCGCCGACGATCAAGCCGAAACAGTGCTGCTGCGCCTGCTGCGCGGCGCTGGACCGAGCGGGCTGGCTGCGATGCGCCCCAGCCGCCCGGCGGACGCGACCCAGCTCGCCGAGCCGGCAACGCTGTTGATTCGGCCACTTTTGGCGACGAGCCGGAGCGAGGTGGAAGCCTATTGTGCGGCACATGGGCTAGCACCCCGGCACGATGCTTCTAACGAGTCGCCGATTCATCTCCGAAATAGTGTGCGGGGTTACATTTTGCCGCTGCTAAAATCGTATAATCCTCGTATCGTCACAACATTGGGACGAACAGCTCGTGTTTGCGCCGAGGAGGATGATTTTCTCAACCAGCTGGTCGCAGCGGCTTGGCCGACGCTGGCAAGGGAGGACCATGCCGGCGTGACCCTGAGCCGGGCACAGTTTGAGCGCTTGCACCCGGCCCTGCAGCGGCGTGTATTGCGCCAGGCCGTGGCTTGTGTCGGGGGAGCGGTTGAGCTGGAAGCCAAGCATGTCGATCTGGCGTTGGCAGCGATCAAGGCTGGACGGAAGCGGCTGCAATTACCGCGTGGCTTATGGCTCCTGATCTCGGGGACGGATGTGCGACTAACGATGCGGGGGCAAGCTGATTAAGGTAGGCTGCAGGGTGATCGAGGGAGACGATGAGCGCATGGACAGAACCGTGCATCCCGATATTGCGTATGTTCTATTGGAACACGAACGCATTCAGCAACGCGTCCAAGCGCTTGCGGACGAGATCACCCGCGACTACGCCAACACCCAGGATTTGTTGCTGGTGGGAGTGCTTAAAGGTTCGGTCATGTTTATGGTCGACATGGCACGCTCTTTGCAACGGCATGTAGCACTCGACTTTATTGCGATCTCTTCCTATGGGCAGTCAACGCAAACAAGCGGCGTTGTACGCTTGCTCAAGGATTTGGACACAGACATCGGTGGGCGGCACGTGTTGATTGTGGAAGATATCGTTGACAGCGGCTTAACCCTCGCCTATCTGCGTGAAAGCTTTCAGCGACGCAACCCAGCAAGCCTGCGGATATGCGCCCTGTTGAGCAAGCCCGAACGTCGGCAGGCTGATGTGACGGTTGATTACACGGGCTTCGATATTCCAAATGAATTTGTGGTGGGCTATGGCCTAGATTTTGCCGAGCGCTACCGCAACTTACCGTACATCGGCGTGTTACGGCCCGCGGTGTACACGCAAAACGCCGAAAGCTAATCTTTTAGCCGATACAGATACACTGCCGGGATCATAACCTGGCACACAAGCGGACCCGGAAGGGAAAGGAACGGTCATGGGGGACAATCGCTGGTTACGTAACAGCTTTGTGTATCTCATTATCCTGGTTGCGGCACTTGCCCTGATCGCGCAGTACATTTCGAGCTCGAATCCTGCGGGCGCACAGGCCAAAACGTTCAATCAGGTGATTGATGAGGCATTGACGGGTGACATCTACCGTCTGGTCGAATCGGCCGACGGCAACACGGTGTCGTATTACTCGGGGACGCGTACCGACAACGCCAAGCCGACGGGCCGCGTCACCAAGAGCCCCTTGGTGTCGGTGGACCAGGCGCTGCGTGAAGAGCGCAACACGCGCTATCAGGCGGTGCTGGCCCAGCAGGCGGCCGGGCAGACCGTCACGCCGATCGAATTCAAGCAGCCCGAGATCATTATCGACAAGCCACCGGCGTGGGGCGGGCTCCTCAGCGCGTTTACGGTGGTGCTGCCGATGCTGCTGTTGATCGGCTTCTTTGTCTTCTTTATGCGCCAAGCGCAGGGCTCGAATAACCAGGCGCTGAGCTTCGGCAAAAGCCGCGCTAAAATGTTCAACAGCGACAAGCCAACCGTGACCTTTGCGGATGTGGCCGGCCAGGAAGAAGGCAAGCAAGACCTGACCGAAGTCGTAGAGTTTTTGAAGTTCCCGGATAAGTTTGCCCAGCTAGGCGCGCGTATTCCGCGCGGCGTGCTGATGGTGGGCCCTCCAGGAACCGGTAAAACCTTGCTCAGCCGGGCCGTGGCCGGCGAGGCGGGCGTGCCGTTCTTCTCGATCTCGGGCTCGGAGTTCGTGGAAATGTTTGTCGGCGTTGGCGCCAGCCGCGTGCGCGACCTGTTCGACCAGGCCAAGCGCAACTCGCCCTGCATCATCTTTATCGACGAAATCGATGCGGTGGGGCGGCAGCGTGGCGCGGGTTTGGGCGGTTCTCACGACGAGCGCGAGCAGACGCTTAACCAGATCCTGGTTGAGATGGACGGCTTCGACACCAACACCAACGTGATCGTGATCGCCGCAACCAACCGGCCCGACGTGCTCGACCCGGCCTTGGTGCGCCCCGGCCGTTTCGACCGCCAGGTTATTCTGGACTCGCCCGACATTCGCGGCCGTCTGGATATCCTGAAGGTGCACACCAAGGGCAAGCCGCTGGCCGAGGATGTTAACCTCGAAGCGATTGCGAAAGTCACGCCTGGAGCATCCGGCGCCGACCTTTCCAACATCATCAACGAGGGCGCGATCCTGGCGGCGCGGCGCGGCAAGAAGCGCATCAGCATGCTGGATCTTGAGGATGCGACCGAGCGCATGATGCTGGGTGGACCGGAGCGCCGCTCGCGCGTGATGACGCCGGAGCAGAAAAAGCTGACGGCGTATCACGAGGCTGGCCATGCCATCGTCGGCACGGCCATGCCCAAGGCGATGCCCGTCCACAAGATCACGATCGTGCCGCGTGGTCGCGCAGGTGGCTACACGCTGTACCTGCCCGAAGATGACCAGATGAACCTGACGGTGAAGCAGTTCGAGGCTCAGATGGCGGCAGCCATGGGTGGCCGGGCCGCGGAAGAGCTGATCCTGGTCGACTTTACCACCGGCGCCAGTGGCGACATCCAGCAGATCACCCGCATGGCGCGTGGGATGGTCACGCGCTACGGCATGAGCTCGAAGCTTGGCCCGGTGCAGCTGGGTGAGACGCAGGAGATGATCTTCCTGGGCCGCGAAATTTCGGAGCAGCGCAACTACTCCGAGGAAACGGCGCGCGAGATCGACGCCGAGGTCAAGCGGTTGGTTGAAACGGCGCATCTGCGCGCTCGCCGCATCCTGGAAGAAAACATCGAGGTGCTGCACGAGATGGCCAACAAGCTGCTCGAGGTCGAGACGCTTGGCGGCGAGGAGATGCGTGAGATTTTGGCCAAGGTCCGGCCGTTGAACGTCGACGGGAATGGCCGTGTCGAGCAAGCACCAACACCGCAGACCGGCGTTATCGTCGCGCCGGGCTCGTCAATCGCCACCGAGCTGTAAGCTCGAGACCAGCAGGAATGTGGGGGCGGCGCATAGCGTCGTCCCCACGCTTTATTTGGCCGCAACTACCGTGGTTGCCCATCCGCCCGCGCCTCGTTATAATGAGCGTCCAAGCGTGATCAAGGAGTTGTAGTTATGTCCGGCCATTCTAAATGGCATTCTATCCGGCGCAGTAAAGGTCTTCTTGACCAGAAACGTGGCGCGCTTTTTACCAAGCTTGCGCGTGAAGTCACCGTGGCAGCCCGCGAAGGCAACAGCGGCGATCCAGATTTGAATTTCCGGCTGCGCCTGGCCGTGGATAAAGCCCGCCAGGCGAACATGCCCAGCGATAACATTCAGCGCGCAATCGAACGCGGCATGGGCAAAGGCGGCGAAGCCCAACTAGACGAAGTAACCTACGAGGGCTACGCGCCCGGTGGTATTGCGATCATTGTGCAGGCCGCGACGGATAATCGAAATCGTACAGCCGCGGAAGTCCGCTCCACCTTCAGCAAGGGCGGCGGGAACCTCGGCGAAAGCGGCTCGGTTGGGTGGATGTTCGCCAATAAAGGCTTGATCACGATTGAGTTTCCCGAGGGTAAGCAGTTCGATCCGGATGAAGTCATGCTGCAAGCCATCGATGCCGGCGCGGACGACGTCGAGGTCGACGGCAACGAGGTCGAGGTCTACACCGCGTTTGAAGATTTGAACACGGTGCGAGTGGCACTGCAGCAGGCGGGGCTACCGATCACCAACGTCGAGCGGCTGATGAAGCCCACAACGCCCTTCACGCCCGACAACGAGACGACTGCGATGGGCGCCCTGCGGTTGCTTGAAAAATTGGAAGATTTGGACGACGTGCAGAAGGTTTATACCAACCTGGACGTTTCGGAAGAGCTCGCCGATAAGTTTGCGGAGTCGGCCTAACGTTCGGCTAAGGGCTTAAGGATTTGCGCCTACACGCCGAGCATACGTTGCTGGCGCCCTTTGCGGTTTACTATTCACACCACCTACATGCGCACACTAGGCATCGATCCAGGCACAGCGATCATGGGCTGGGGCATCGTCGAAGAAGATGGGCAGGGCGGCTTACGGCCGGTCGGCTATGGCGTGCTGACAACCGCCAAGGAGTTACCACTCGCCCAACGACTGCAAATCCTCCATCGCGGCTTGGTCGCGCTGATCGAGCAGTACCAGCCGGAGACGGCCGGCATCGAAGAGCTCTTCTTCTCCAAGAACGTCACCACGGCGCTGGCGGTTGGCCACGCGCGTGGCGTTGCGCTGCTGGCATTGGCCGACGGCAAAGTGACGGTCCAGGAGTACCGGCCCATGGCGATCAAGCAGGCCGTGGCGGGCTATGGACACGCCGACAAAAAGCAGATGCAGGAGATGGTGCGGCTGACGCTGGGCTTGGACTCCATTCCCAAGCCCGACGACGCCGCCGATGCGCTGGCAATCGCGATCTGCCATGCGTACACCGGCCCAATCATGGCGCGGTACGGGGAATAACAACGAAGTACTGGACAATGAGCGGTGCTCCGCCGACAGCTCTTTGTTCATGGTTGGACGATTTTGGCAATCGATCTCGATGAAATCAGGCCGGATCGCTTTGTGATCCACAATGACAAGGTCCGGCCGCTGCTCCGCGGCGAGGGCGTAACCGCGGGCAAATTCTTTGAGCTGGGCACGTGGCGCCGCGACGGTTTGCTCGCCCGCATTCGCGAGCGCGGCTTCAACGTCCGCACGATTGCCGACCGCATCGCAGCCCTGCCGCACATCCAGCCTGTTCCGCCGCCCGGCGAGCTTGGCCTGCGGATTTTGAGTCAAGCCAAGGAACGCTTCGCCGTCTTTGATCCCAAAACACTGCATTGGCAGGATGTGCCCGTGATCGAGCACAACGGCAAGCAAGCCGTCCAGCTCCGCGCCGGTGAAGCGCTACGCCGCCGAAAAGGTCGAGGTTCCGGCGACTATTACCTTGCGACTATCGCGGGCGACCGCCAGATCAACTTGCTGCCCGTCAACGAGACGGGCGCGTTGCTGCATGCCTACGCGCAGATCGCGCACTCCGGCTCCCCTGCGGTTCTGCGCTACACCCTGCGCGCCGAGACCACGCACCTGCCACAGAACCAGGCATTGCTGCCACCCCCACACGGCGCAGTCATCGCGCTCCTCGCCCGCGACAAAGACGAGCCATGGACCGTCAACCAAGCCGCGTTTCCGTTGCTTGAAGCGATCACAGCCAAGCTCGGCCTAGCCCTCCAACCCCAAGCATAAGCCACAGCACACCTACCTCCAGGCTATCCGCCTGTGAAGCACCACGGCAAGATAGGCAATATGGCCTGCGCTGCGAGCGGCTTTAGTTGCAACCAAAATCAACATCCTTGTGTTTCAGTATACAGATGCGGATGCAAGCATCAGCACAGCAGGAGGCAGGTATGTGGCCTTTGCAAGACGAATGGCAAGTGCAAGCGCGACAGCATGACCTACTGGCGCATGCGGAACAACAGCAGCGCATAGCCCTCGCATTGGCAAGTAAACCACGCCGGAGCGCAAGGTACGCGCCCGTGCTGCTCTGGCTTGGGCGCCATTTGAGCACATGGGGCTTGGAGCTGCAAACCCGCTACCAGCCGCAACCCATGAGCAAGCATTCGTGCAACATGTAGCAGCAATGCAAGGAGGTACCGGTATGTCGTTGCTTTCACCTACACCGATGCGCCATCGCCGCGAACGGCACACCATCGCGAACGGAGCGCGCAGCGCAGACTCCGTGGAGCGGCGAGCGATCTATGCTCGGCTTTTCGCCCCAGACGATGCGCATGAAGCACGGATGGTCCTTGACAGCGAAAGTCACTGGCGCTGGAGCAACCCGGCCATATACCTGCCTGGATTGATCCTGCTGTCGTTCCTGGTGCTCGGCATGCTCTTGTAGGAGGTTCGCGTGACTGTTGCCCAAACAGTGGCTCCGGTGAAAATGGGAGGACAACCTGTGCCGCGCCTGCTTGATACGACCGATCTCCGATCGGCGCTGGCGCAAGATTTGGACGGCTACTTCGAGCAGCTGGTTTTGTGTTATCAAAATCAGCTTTACACCTTCGCGCTCCGCATCGCCGGCAATCCTCAGGATGCCGAGGAGATCGCGCAGGATGCCTTTGTACGCGCCTACCGAGCGCTGGCCAGCTACTCCCCGGAGCAAGTGCAGACCTTGATGTTGCGCGCCTGGTTGTATCAGATCACCCTTAACATTTTCCGGAACCGCGTGCGTGGCCAGCGGCTCAAGCTGGTACCACTGGATGATCTGGGCGCAAATGCTCCCGAACCGGCAGCCGACCAGCAAGCCGAGCCCGAGGCGATCGTTGCGCGCGCCGAGCGTGAGCGTGAGCTGAGCGCGGTGATAGCCAGGCTGCCGGAACGCTATCGGGTGGCGCTGGTGCTGCGACATGTTGCAGGCTTTGGCTATGGTGAGCTGGCCGCCTTGCTGAACCAGCCGGTAGGCACTGTGAAATCGAATGTTCACCGCGGCGTCGAGCTGCTGCGGAAAGCGCTCGACGAGCCGGTCGAAGAGGTACGCTCATGACGCCACAAAAAAACAATCCGCTCACGGAGGCTCGGCACCGGCTGCGTGAGCTCCGGGCACTGAGCACGGTGAGCGCCCCTCCGTCGCTGTTGGAGAATGTACGGACGCAGCTTGGCCCGGGCGACAGCTATGCCGTGCTCCAAACGCCGCTCGGCGCGCTGCTTGTCGCGTACAACGACATCGGGATTTCAACCATTCGCCTGGACACCACGCCCCACGATTTCGAGCGTGCCTTTCGGCTGCGTTTTGCCCGACCGATCCGCCAGGTGCAGGCCCTACCGCCGCCGCTAGCCGACGCCATTCAGGCACATATGCGGGGCGAGCAAGCGGGCGAGCTGCCGTTTGATCTGCGCAGTCTCAAGCCCTTTGAGCGCGCGGTGCTGCACAAAGCGCTGGAAATTCCCCGCGGTGAGGTGCGGCCTTATGCCTGGATTGCGCGTGAAATCGGCCGACCCCAGGCGGTGCGAGCGGTTGGCACCGCCTTGGGCAATAACCCGGTGCCCCTGTTGATCCCGTGTCATCGTGTGGTGCGCAGCGATTACCGTATCGGCGACTACATCTTTGGCCAGGCGCTGAAGCGCGCGGTGCTGGATGAAGAGGGCGCTGCACCGGATATTCTGGAAGAGCTGGGCCGGGCCGGCGTGCGCTACCTGGGCGACCCATCGGATGGAACGTTTTGTTTACCGACGTGTGCGGGGATGCATCGCCGCAACGATCCTCAGCTGCTCAAGCTCCACTCCGAGCATGAGGCAACTAATGCCGGATTAGCGCCCTGCGACGCGTGCCGCCCGACGCTGATTACCTAACGTTTGGTACGTCCTGGAATGCAGCTTATGGCGCTGAAATGCAACGCCGCCCCAACACAGGCTGGGGCGGCGTTCGGGCTTGTAAGCGGAGTCGAAAAGTTCAACCTACCGCCGGCGGTTGCGCAGGAACGGCGGAATATCCAGATCATCCGAGCCGTTGTTGAACGACGGCTGCGGCCGCTGTGGCTGCTGCGCCGGCGGCTGTGGCTGACGTTGCTGGAAGGCTGGCGTCGGCATCTGCGGCGCTTGGCTGGGCATGACGTTGCTGGCGACATTCGGGAATGCCCGTGAGCGCTGGTTTTGGCGCGGCACGTTCTCGAAGCCGGTGGCGATCAGGGTGATCCGCACCTCGTCGTGCAGGTTCGGATCGATCGTGGCGCCAAAGATAATGTTGGCATCCGGGTCGGCGGCGCGCGCAATAATGTCGGCCGCCTCGTACACTTCCTGAATGCCCAGGTCCGACCCGCCCGAGATGTTGTACAGCACGCCCTTCGCGCCGTCGATCGACATTTCCAACAGCGGCGATGAGATCGCCATGTTTGCGGCGTCGACCATGCGCGTATCGCCCGTGCCGCGGCCGATCGCCATCAGCGCCGAGCCGGCCTGAGTCATGATCGCCTTGACGTCGGCAAAGTCCAGGTTGATCAGACCAGGCATCATGATCAAGTCGGAGATGCCCTGGATGCCTTGGCGCAGCACTTCGTCGGCCATGCGGAAGGCTTCCATCATCGACGTGTTGCGGCTGGTGATCTGCAGCAGCCGGTCGTTGGGAATAACGATCAGCGTGTCGACCACCGGCTTGAGCTGCTCGATGCCCTGCTCGGCCACTTTGCGCCGATGCGCGCCCTCAAAGGTGAAGGGCTTGGTTACAACACCCACGGTGAGCGCGCCCAGCTCCTGCGCGATGCCCGCAATCACCGGCGACGATCCCGTGCCGGTGCCGCCGCCCATGCCCGCGGTAATAAACACCATATCGGAGCCCTTAAGCTCGTCATACAGCTCCTCGGTGGTCTCCTCGGCCGACTTTTGGCCGATGACCGGATTGCCACCCGAGCCCAGGCCCTTGGTCAGCTTATCGCCGATCGGAATCCGCGCCGGAGCCTTGGAGTGTCCTAATGCTTGTTTGTCGGTATTGACCGTGATAAAGTCAACACCCTGCACGCCCATCTCGATCATGCGGTCGACCGCATTCGACCCGCCGCCGCCCGCGCCGACCACTTTGATCATAGCCTGTCCGGTTCCAACCATCTCGAACCCGTTCCGCCCATCCATGCCGACCTCCGCTTGCAGTGTGAAGTGGGCAGTGCGCAGAGCCGCAGCTCTGCCCGCTGTCCACTTCCCGCTATATTATATGTTATGGTAAAAATTCTCTGAGCCAACCTTTGAAACGATCATACACATTGCGCCAGTTTCCGACTTCACCCCCGGGAAGCGGGCCGCCACTAGGATGCCGCAAGCCATGCGTCATGCCCCACTTAACCAGGCCTACTCCCGTCGCGTAGGGCGGCGAGTCCACGGCATCCGACAAGCCCGACAGGCCGGTGGGACTGCCGATACGCACCGGCATGCCCAGCATATCGCGCACAAGCTCGTCGAAGCGCGGCAACAACGATGAGCCACCCGTCAGCACAATGCCCGCCGGCAGCAGCCCATCGTAGCCGGAGCGCCGAATTTCGGTCGCGATCAGCTCGACGATCTGCTCGGACCGCGCCTGAATAATTTGATTAAGGTAGTAGCGGCTAACCTCCAACTGTTCGCCAGGCGCGAACGACTCGGTCTTGATCGTGTCGTCCTCGCCTTCCTCCGGCTCTTCCGCGATGGCCGAGCCGTACTTGAGCTTCAGGTACTCGGCCGTGTTGTGCGGCGTGTGCAGCACGACCACGATATCATTGGTCAGATGATTCCCGCCGACCGGCAACACCACGCTATGCCAGATACCGCCCTGAATAAAGATTGCGATATCGGTGGTGCCGCCGCCGATATCGACCAGCACCACGCCCCGATCTTTGTCCTCGGGCGTGAGCACGGCCTGGCCGCTGGCCAACGGTTGCAGCACCAGATCGTCGATGATCACCCCCGCGCGCTCAACGCTTTTGATCAGGTTTTGAATCGCCATCACCTCGCCGGTGACAATATGCGTTTCGACCTCCAGCCGGTAGCCGGACATACCAACTGGATCGCGAATGTTCTCATGACCATCCACAATATACGCCCGCGGGATAACATGAATAATTTCGCGTTGCGTGGGGATCGCCACAGCCTGGGCCGACTCAACTGCCCGCGATACATCCGTGCCCGTAATCTCATGGTCTTGCCGTGAGATCGCAACCACGCCGCGGCTGTTGAGCGACTGTACATGTTTGCCGGCAATCCCAACATATGCAGTTCCGATGCGGTAGCCGCTTAGTCGTTCCGCCTTTTCGACCGAGGTCGAGATCGCGTTGACAGCATCATCAATGTTGACCACAACGCCTTTATCTAAGCCTTTGGACGGCGTAAGCCCAATGCCCAGGATATTCACTCGACCATCGGGGCGGACCTCGGCGACCATGGTGCAAATTTTGGTGGTGCCAACGTCGATGCCGACGACAGTTCGATTCATATTTCATCCTTTCGGCGATCGTATCAAGGGGGCGGCGGAAAGCGTTTTGGGCTAAAACTGTAAAGCTAGGTGCACGCCTGCCCGCGATTATACGATACGCGATTACTCTGTGCAATGCCCGACGTGTTAACTCAACATTACAAGAAAAATCTGACGCTCCATCCAGTGATTGTTGAACAGTTGCTGTTGCGCTCCCAGGACGATATTCTTTACGATTCAGCTGAGCTGCCGGCATCCTCCACGGTCATGGCGTTGTGCCCGGTTAATCAACGGTAGTACGGCGTTGTCGGGCGCAGGTCTAGGTAGGTGAAGGGCGTGCCGTCCCGCAAAAGCGCCACCAGAATGGCAAGTTTCTCGTCGAGCCGTTCGCTTTTGCCGATCACCGCCTGCTTGGTATCGCCCACAATCAAGGACACACCCAGGCCCGCATCCCACTCGATCCGTTGCAGCGGCGCGGGTAGCTCGGCCGCGCGCAGTGTTACCCGCCGGGCGATCTCCAGGGCATCCGGATCGACGCGCTCACCCGGCTTGAGCTGGCGGTTGGGCGTCGTATCCATGATCGCAACGCTGCTCACAAAGACCGGTCCGCGCAGGTCTGCCGCTTGCGTGGGCGAAATGGTCTCGGTTTGCGTAATGGTCAGTGGACCAATTGCGCCCTCAACCGTGATCGGCTGCGTTGCGGGTGCCGCCGGATTAGCGGGCGGCTCGCCCGCAACCGCCAACACCAGCCCATCCCAGGCTACGGCGTAGGTCACGCCCGCATGGACCCAGCGCACATCGGGACGGCGCTCCTTGACCTCAACCACAACCGTGTCTGGCAGCTCCACGCGGGCCCGCACGCCTTCAACGTATGGACTTTGGCGGACGCGTTCCTCCACCTCGGCGTCGCGCACAAACCAGATCGGGTCGCCATCAACATCAGCCAGTGCCTGCACATCATCCGGCGTTAGCGCCAGTGTCCCTTCGGCCCGCACCGCACGCACCACATACTGATCGGAGGTGATTGCGTCATACAAAAGCCAGCCCGTAACGCCCAGCACGACCAGCGCAAAGAGCTTGCCGCTCCGCACGCTCCACTGGAGCACACGTCTGAATCCAGGACGAGCTTGCGAGGCCTGCGGTCGTTTGTCCGCTACATTTCCCACGAAATTCCTTTACGTGCTGTTCATGCGTTCCGGACGCGCCGGTCAACGTGCCGTTCCAGCGCCAGCTCGATCAATCGGTCCAGCAGCTGCCGATAGGGTAATCCGGTTGCTTCCCACAGCTTGGGATACATCGAGCCGGCGGTGAAGCCAGGCAAGGTGTTGACCTCGTTGAGATACAGCGCGCCGGAGTCTTTATCGATCAGAAAATCGACCCGGGCCAGGCCGGCGCCATCGATGGCTTTGAACGCGGCGACGGCTAGCTGCCGCACACGGGCGCTGGTTGCCTCGTCCAGCGGCGCCGGAATAAGATACCCGGTCCGGCCGTCAAGATACTTATCGGCGTAGTCGTACCACTCGTTGGCCGGCACGATCTCGCCCACCACCGACGCCTGGGGATCGTCGTTGCCCAGCACGGCCACCTCGACCTCGCGCGGATTGATCCCCTGCTCAACCACCAGCCGCCGGTCCTGCTGCGCGGCTAAATGCAGGCCCGCAGCCAGCTCGTCCTGATCGCGGCACTTGCTGACACCCACACTCGATCCGGCGTTGGCCGGCTTGGTGAAGACGGGATAGCGCAGGGTTGCCTCCACCTGCGCAATCACCGCCGCGCGCTCACGCTCCCAATCACGCCGGCGCACCAGCAGATACGGCACCTGGGGCAAACCCGCCGCGGCAAACGCCGCCTTCATCACGCCCTTGTCCATGCCCACCGATGCGGCCAAAACGCCACAGCCGACGTAGGCGACATCGGCGATCTCGAGCAAACCTTGCAGCGCCCCATCCTCGCCATACATGCCATGCAACACCGGCAAAATCACGTCGAGCTGCCCCAGGCTATCGGTTTCAGCCTCGTTGTTGTCAGCTACCGCCAAGGCTGCAGCAGCCAGCGGTGTCGACTCGTCGGGCAGCCGGCCACTGGTGGTGTGTAGCGGCAATGCAGTCTGCACCACGCCTGGCTCGGGAGGACGATTCAGCAACTTGGGATCGGCCGCCTGCTCCAGCGCATACAGCGGGTCGTTCCCAACGATCCAACGGCCCTGCTTGTCGATGCCGATGGGCACGATCTCGTATTTGCTCTGGTCAAGCGCATTCATCACCGCGCGCGCCGACTTCAGCGACACTTCGTGCTCGCTGTTACGCCCGCCGAAAACCACGCCAACCCGTAGCTTGCGCGTCATACCTGCTTCCCCACCACCTGCACTTCGAGCTGCATTTCGACGCCGAACGTCGCCAGCACGCGCTCGCGCATCACCTCGGTTAGCCGCAGCACATCGCCAGCTGTTGCACCGCCCAGGTTGACGATGTAGTTCGCGTGCTTGTCCGACACAATCGCCGCGCCGACCTGCGTCCCTTTCAGCCCGGCCTGGTCGAGCAGCATACCAGCCGTAGTGCCGGGCGGATTTTTGAAGACGGAGCCGCACGACGAGCCGGACGGCGTTTTGCTTTTGCGCGACTCGGCAATCGCCGCCATGTCGGCCTCCAGCTTGCGCGGATCGTCGCGAAACATGTGGAGCTCCGCCGCCAAGATCAGCGTCGGCAGATCGGACTGGGCGTTAGCGCTTACCTCGACTGTCGGCGCAGCTCGCGACTCCCCGACGCCTTCCGCTCGTTTCAGAACACTGGTCCGGTAGCCATGCTCAAAGCGCGCCTTGGGCCACTCCTCGACAGCACCATCGCGCAGCACCCAGGCCCGCATCAAGTTGACAGTGATCTCGGAGCCATAACAGCCCGCGTTGCCGAAGATCGCGCCGCCAATCGTACCGGGTAAGCCCTCCGCCCAGACTAGGCCGCCAATACCCTGGGCAGCCAGCCGGCGAGCGGTTCCCGCCGTTGGCGCGCCGGATTCGACCCACAGCCGCACATCGTCGCCGTGCTCCTCGATACGATGCTGTGTGGCCCGGTTGCGAATGACCAGGCCGGGATAGCCACCATCCGCCACCAGAATATTGGTCCCACCGCCCAGCATAAACACCGGCAGCGCCTCTGCCGCTGCCCACGCCATCAGACTGCGCAGATCATCCGTCTTCGTCGCCGCCGCGAAGTAGCGCGCCGGCCCGCCGATGCGCCACGATGTGTAGCGAGCCAACGGCTCGTGCTCCAGCAGTTTTACGTTTTGCGGTGGCTGTTTCAAATGCAACATTCCTGCTTCTACAATTTCTGCGCGTGTGGCGCGAGGGCTGCCAGCACCGCGTCGCCAACCTGATTGCCATCGCCGGCGCCGAGCGTTAGCAGCACGTCGCCGGGCTGGACAACCTGGAGCATGACCTCCGTCGATTGGTGTACATTGCCCGACACCAGAGCTGAGGGCTGCTGGATGTGACGCGCCAGCCAGGCCGCGTCGATGCCTGGAAAGTCGGCAGCCCGCTCCCGCGACGGATAAATCTCGCCAATCCGCACCACATCGGCTTGGGCAAAGACGTGAGCAAACTCGTCGATCAGCGCGGCCGTCCGGCTAAAGGTGTGCGGCTGAAAGTACACCACCAGCCGCCGGTCGGGATAACGCATCTTGGCAGCCTGAATGGCGGCGCGTACCTTGGGCGGATTATGCGCGTAATCGTCGATTACGGTCACGCCGCCTGCCTCGCCCTTGAGCTCAAAGCGGCGGGCCGCTCCCCGAAATGCTTGTAACGCCGTTAAGATTTGTTCTAGCGAAGTATCGCCGACCAGTTCCAGCACGCCGACCGCCGCGCCCAGGGCGTTTTGCACATTATGCCGCCCCGGCACCTGCAGCCGCGCGGTCAACGACGGCCCACCCGGCTCGGAGCCGAAGGAAACAGTGAAATGCGTCCACCCATCTTCAACCCGGATATGCTTGGCCTGCCACCCACTGTTTGGGCCCAGGCCATACCGGATCACGCGGCCGAGCCGCTCCTCCGCGCTCAACTGCCGCACGCCGGCATCATCGCTACATGCGACGACTGCCTTGCCGGTCTGCTGGGCAAATTGCACAAATGCCGTTTCCACGTCCTGGCGCGTTGGGTAGATGTCGACATGATCCCAGTCCACGCTGGTGATGATCGACACACTGGGCTGCAAACCCAAAAACAAGCGATCATATTCGTCGGCCTCGATCACAAATGGACCACTCCCCCAACGCGCAAAGCGCTCCAACCCTGGCACTGGCCCACCCGCCGGCACCAGATAAGCCGGATCGTAGCCGAGCTGCTGCAAAATCAGCGCGCACATAGCCGTGGTGGTCGTCTTGCCATGGGTACCCGCAATCGCCAGCGTCGGCTTTTGGAGCGACCATTCGCGCCACAGGTCGGCCCGCTTAAGCACCGGAATACCCTGTTCGCGCGCGGCTACCAGCTCGGGATGCTCCGCCTTGAGCGCCGAGCTTGTCACCACAACATCCACAGGGGACAAGTGGTCGGCGGCGTGACCCTGATGAATCACAGCGCCCCGCGCTTCCAGCTCACGGGTCAGCCCATTCGTCTGCTGGTCACAGCCGCTTACGGTCTGGCCCTGGTCAAGCAGGATATGCGCGATGCCGCTCATGCCGAGGCCGGCGATCCCGATAACATGATAGTGTGTCATTCAGCTTCGAATCTTGGGCAAACGTAGAAAAAATATTACCAGCAATAAGATAAACAACAGCGCGAAGATTGACGGCAGATATTCTCGTAGAACGTTTCCACCTTCCGATGTAACCGTCACCGTCCGCTCGAAAAAGTTCGGAAAGTATTGTGTGATAAACGTAATCAGCTGCGATGCAACCAAAAAGACATTAATCGCTCCTAGAATGCCGCCCATCGCATACCCGAGCCGGGTTAGGCCGCGGCGCCGACCGACAGCGCTGCCGACAATGTACGCCAGAATAACCGTCAGGACAAAGCCAACGAACTGAAACACATTGGGATTGCCGATCTCGACCAAGCCCTGGGCCTCAAAGGTCGTGCCCAGCAGCGCGCCGAAAAACAGCGCGAATGCCTGCACCACTCGATTAATCAGCACGCCCAGCAAGCTGGTCCGCTCGACATTGCTGAAAAAGACCAGGGCAAAGATCAAACCGATCGTGGTGATCGCTTCTTCGATCCAGCCACGGCGCAAGCCCCCAAAGACGCCCATGATCAGGAACGGGATAAGGATCAGGAGCTGGTACGGAATGGTCATCGGCGGACTCCTTCAAACACCGGCGAGATGCAGCAGCTCGTCGGCGAGCCGGATGGCGGCGTCCGGTCGTGCCAGTGCGGCACTCTGCTGCGCCATGCTTTCGCGCGCCTGTGTATCCGTGAGCAACCGCCGTACCTCCCGAAAAAGCGGCCCGTCCACCGCCGCTCCCATCCCCAGCATCGCCTCGTCGGGGACGCTGACCGCCGCCCCCCGTTCCACCAGATAGTTCGCGTTTTCGTCCTGCTTAACGGCGAGCAATGGTACCAGCACCGCGGGCAAGCCCGCGGCGGGCAGCTCGGCCAGCGTCGACGCACCCGCCCGCGCAATCGCCAGATCGGCAGCCCCAAACGCCTGCACCATGGTCGCCACGCCGTCCGCAGATGAAGCGGTAGTTCCTGCACCTCCACCATGCAAATACGGGAACAGGTGGTAGCGCGCCTGCAGTGGCGCCGGCAAACGCTCTGCCGCAGCCCGCAGCCACACGTCGTCGCCTTCACGTCCACACACATGAATGATCTGCGCCAGCTCCAGCAGCTCCGGCAGCAACGCCTCGACCGCCCGATTAATATTGCGCGCGCCGCGACTGCCGCCATACACCAGCAGCACCGGCAGCTCAGCCGTCACCCCAAGCGCCGCGCGACACTCCGCCTTGGCCGCCGGCGTGTTCACCCCAAACAGCTCCGGGCGTACGGGATAGCCCGTGACAACCGTTTTGGCCCGTGGCAGGTATTTGAGCGACGGCTCGAACGAGCAAGCTACCCGCGTGGCGATCCGCGACAACGCTTTGACCGCCAGGCCCGGCACGATGTCGGGCAGATAGATCATCGTGGGCACGCCGAGCTGTCGCGCCGCCACAAAGAGCGGAAAGACAACATAACCGCCCGTGCCCAGGATCGCCGCCGGCCGCACCTGTCGAAGCAGTGCCCGCGCTTCCCCCATTCCCCGCGCAATCAGCACACTGTTCCGAGCCAGCTCGCGCGGACCACGTCCACGCACCGCCGCTGCCGTGATTGCGCGAAAGGGCAGCCCACTTTCACGCGCCACCAGTCCTTCCTCCATTCCGCCATACGAGCCAACGTACATCAAGCGTAGCGTTGGGTCAGCGGCTGCGCCAGGTGCCGCCGCTTTGGCTGGCGCTGACACGCTTGCCCGAGGTACGTCTGGTAGCTGCCGGCTTGCTGGTGGAGCTGTATTTACGCCAGCCGCGTCCGCTGACGGCAACCTCTGCGCGCCTGTCCGCGCGGGCAAAACTGAAGCGACTGCCAGCGCCGGATACACGTGGCCCCCGGTTCCGCCGCCGCACAAGAGCAGCGAGATTGGGGACGAGGCTGATTGGCCGCCGCGCAGGTGGCCGCGCGGCTGGTCGCTCGACGGCGGGACTGACGACAGGTTCGGGTCGTTGATCATCAACATGTTTCGAGATATTGAGCAGCACGCCCATGGCGAACAAACACATCGCCAAGGAGGTGCCACCGTAGGAGATGAACGGCAGCGTTTGGCCGGTAAACGGGATCAGCGACGACACGACCGCCATGTTCAAGAATGCCTGGAACGTGACCCAGCTGGTAATACCGACCGCCATCAGGGCCGCAAACGGGTCTTGTGAGCGCGCGGCAATGCGAAAGCCCCGATAGGCCAACAGCAGGAATGCGCCCACCAGCACAAATGTCCCGATCAAGCCCAGCTCTTCGCCGATCACACTGAAGATGGCGTCTGAGTGCGCGTAGGGTAGCCATAAGAATTTTTGGCGGCCCTGGCCTAGCCCGCGGCCAAACCAGTTACCGGAGGCCAGCGCATACAGCGAGTGCACCGGCTGCCAGCCGCCGTCGCGGGGATAGGCCCACGGATCGTTGAAGACTTTGAGCCGCGTACCGGCGTGGCCAAGCGTTTGGATCACCAGCGAGCCAAGCGTGCCGGCAGCGATCATGCCCGCGATGATATGCAGAATGTTGGCCCCTGCCGCAAAATAGATCGCAGTGGCGATGATGATCAGCATAAACGCCGAGCTCACGTTGCTTTGCAGGTACATAATGCCGCAGAACAGACCCAGCACCATGCCGAACGGGATCAAGCCCGCCGTCATCGACTTGAGCTTATCGCCGCGCGTCATGAGCCAAGCAGCCAGATACACGCACAGCGCAAACTTTGCCAGCTCGGTTGGCTGAAACTGGAAGCCGCCGATGCGAATCCAGCGCTTGGCGCCGTTGCTGCCCGAAATATGGTCCGGCAACAGCACCACCAAGATCAGCAGACCCACGGTAAAGGCAAGCAACGGCAGTGCAACCCGGCGCCACACCCGGTAATCGATCCGCTGCGCCACCAGCAGTCCGACGCCGCCGATCAGCATCCAGGCCAGCTGCCGCAGCAGGTAGTAGGTCTGCGGATTGCCCTCGCTGACGGCAATATAAAAGCTGGAGCTATACACCATCACCAGACCGAACACGGACAGGCCCAGCACCAACGCGAGCAGCGTACGATCCGGCGGACGGCGATTCGTGTCAAACATCGGCAGACCTTCTTTCGGCAACCCGCAGCCAAGCCATCGCGCTTCTCCTCAATCTCCGGCGACCCTACGCCGAGCGCGCAACCAGAAACCAGACAATCAAGCCGACCAACAAGCCGCCCGCCATGAACCAGCCAGCGAATGGCCGATCACGCCGTTCCAAGGTGGGTGTGAAGCTGCGCCGATCCACACCGTAGCGCGGCGCTAGCCCAAGCCCCGCCACTCCGCCTACGAGCAATCCACCAATATGCGCCGAGTTATCGATATTCGGCACCGCCAGGCCAAAGGCCAGGTTAATCACGACCAACGTGGCCATCTGTCCCAGCTGCATCTTGGATGCTTCCCAGCCGATCAAGGAGCGCGCCGAGAACGAAAACGCCGCGAGCGCTCCCAATAAGCCAAAGATCGCCCCTGACGCACCGACCGACAGCGCCGCGGGATTGAACATGTAGCTGGCAATGCTGCCGGCCAGCCCGGCCAGCAGGTACACGGCCAGGAAGCGGGCTGTGCCAAACATGCGCTCCGCTTCCATGCCCAGCGAGTACAGCGCCCACGAGTTAAACAACAGATGCGTCAGATTGCCGTGCAGCACCATGGGCGTGAGCAGCCGCCACCATTGGCCGCTGTCGATGGCCTGATTTTCTTTGGCGCCCAGAATATACAAGGCCGCACCATTGCTAGCTAAGCGACTCGCCAGCAACAACGTGATCCCAAACATGATCACATTTATTGCCAGCAGCGCATAGACCGCCCTGGGCCGATGCAGGGGCAGCGTGAGCCGTACGCGCTGCACCGGCCGGTAGGGTGGGACAGCTTCCGGCGTGCGCGCAACTGTGCCCTCGTCGGGCGGTTGCGCACGCGCCTGGAACTCACGCTCCAGGCGTGCCAGCATCTCACGCATCTCGTCGTCCGGCCGGCGCTCATCCATCATGGTAGGGCTCGCACTATCTGGCGAAACTGCTCACCGCGATCAAACTCATTCCTGAACATACCGAAGCTGGCACAGCCGGGCGACAGCAGGACCACGTCGCCGGGCGCCGCGTGCTCCCGCGCTGCTTCCACCGCGGGCTTGAGCGCGGGCTGCGGCTCGCTGATCCAGGGTTGACGGTCGCTGCACCGCAGGACGTCAGCCAAGGCAGCTTGCAGCCTGGGCGTGGCTGTTCCTTGCAGCAGCACGATCGCTTTGGCGCGTTCCACCAATGTTTGCGCGAGATCATCAAACGCTAGCTGCTTGTCCGCTCCACCTGCAATAACGATGGCTGGCACGTCGAGACTACGTAGGGCCGCAATGGCCGCTGCCGGCGCCGTCGCCGTCGTGTCGTTGATATATCGCACGCCATCGACTGTGCGCACATCCTCCATACGATCCGACACGCCCGTGAAGTTCGTAATCGCATTCCTGATCCGCTCCGTTTCTGCTCCAAATGCTTTTGCCAGTGCCGCCGCCGCCGCTACATTTGCCCGATTATGCTCACCGACGAGCTTGATATCCGATCTGTGACAGATCGTTTCAACCACCGCGCCGTCCTGCCAAACCAGCGTGTCAGCCTGCCAGGTCGCCATGGACTGTGTACCTCGCTCAACCACGGGGGCTGGTTTAGCCTCCAAGGAAGCGGCTGGTCCACGGAACCAGCCCACCTTGCCCCTGGCGCGCGCGCTCATGCCGCGCACCAGGGGATCGTCGGCGTTGAAGATCACCGTATCAGCCTGACCCTGATGCAAAAAGATCTGCGCTTTGGCCTCCGCGTAGTCTGCCATGGAGCCATAACGGTCCAGGTGATCCGGCGAAAGGTTCAGGAAGCACGCGTACTGTGGGCTCAGCTTGGCCTCGCCCAAGCCCTCCAGCTGCCACGACGACAGCTCTAGCACCACCGGCGTGTCGCGCCCGACCTTGGGCAGCTGCTCCAGGGCCGAGATGCGCAGATTGCCCGCTACCACCGTATCGGGATGCTGCTGCCGAAGCATCGCGCCCGTCAGCAGAGTAGTCGTGGTCTTGCCTTTGGTGCCGGTGATCCCTATGATAGGGCCAGGGCAGAGCCGAAAGAAGAGCGTCATCTCCATCTCGATGGCCGCGCCGACCGCACGCGCGATCTGCAAGTAGCGCGATTCACGGGGGACGCCAGGATTGCGGACAACCATGTCGGCTTGGCGAAAGTCCGCCTCGTGGTGCTCACCCAACACATAGCGCACGGGCAGCTCCCCGAGCTGGTCCAACGTTGGCTGGAGCTGCTCGGCTGTGCGCAGGTCGGTAACGGTAACGTCAGCTCCCTGCTCTACCAGAAAGCGCGCAACGCCCAGGCCACCCCCGTGCACCCCGAGGCCCATCACCAGCACCCGCTTGCCGCGCAGCTCAGCCATAGCACCCCGTGTCATGATGACTGTCCCGACCCGGGAACCGGCTGCGCCACACACGGCCCCGAGACCGGCCCAACCGGCAGGCCGCGCGACAACCGCGTTGTCAGCGTCAACGAGATCCCGATGATCGCGGCAATCATCGCGATCAACACAAAGCGCTGCATGACCTGCGTTTCGGACCAGCCGCTGAGCTCGAAATGATGATGCAGCGGCGCCATCTTGAACAAGCGTCGGCCAGTACCGGTGCGCCAGCGGGTCCATTTAAAGTACAGCGTTTGGAGCCCGGACGAGGCGGCCTCGGCCACAAACACGATGCCGATCAGCGGCAGCAGCAGCCAGTGCTGCGAGATCAACGCCACCACCGCCAGCGCCGCGCCCATAGCCAGGGCTCCGGTATCGCCCATAAAGACTTGCGCGGGATGAGCGTTGTACCACAGGAAGGCCGCGTTGGCGCCCACCATCGTGAAGCAAAAGGCGTGCAGATAGACCAGGCGCGGATAGGCGATAAACGAAATAA
This sequence comes from bacterium, assembly GCA_016781505.1. Lineage (GTDB taxonomy): Bacteria > Chloroflexota > Chloroflexia > Chloroflexales > Kallotenuaceae > LB3-1. Next base: position 33,820 of record JADDQF010000024.1, on the reverse strand, counting down.
TGCCGTACGCCGCAAACGAGATCGCCAGCGTCCAGGCCGCCAGACTATCCAGACCATCGGTGATATTGACCGCGTTTGACGTCGCCAGGATCACAAAGACCGCGATCGGAATGTAAAAGTAGCCGATATTGATCGGGCCGTAAAACGGCACCTGCACACAGCCCTCGTTGGCCAAGCCGAAATATTCCCGCGGCAGATACAACGCCAGCGCCGCAATCAGGGCAATCAACAACAGCGAAACAAACTTAAGCCGAGCCGTTAGCCCATGGGTCTTGGAGCGCGTGCCCGTCAGCGACAAAAAATCGTCATAGCCGCCCAAAATACCGAACGAGATCAGCACCGCCAGCGGCAGCAGCATCGAGGGCCGGCCGCGGAGATTAAAGAGCACTGTCATGATCGCAGCGCTGACCACAATCATGATGCCGCCCATCGTGGGCGTGCCCGTCTTGCCCAGGTGGCTCTGGGGCCCGTCGGCCCGAACTTGCTTGCCAATCTTTTTGGACTTAAGCCAGGCAACCCAGTAGCGACCGGTGAACAGCGTCAGCACAAATGCGCCGCCAGCCAGCAGCAACGACCGGGCTGCTTCCGAAACAGTTATCGAGCGGAGCGTTTCTTGCACAGTTACCGCCCAACTTCCTGCGCACGTAACCCGTTCACAATCTCCTCCGTCTGCGCAACCCGCGCACCTTTGACGAGCACCACAGCGCTGGGCGCGAGCAGCGGCTTAAGCAGGTCGACCGCTTCAGCGTTGCTGCGCGCAAAGTCCACCTCCGGCGCGTTGGGCTGCTCGCGGGCGGCCTCCCCGATCCAGCGAGCCTTGTTGCCCACCACGACCAAACGCTCCACAACACCCGCCGCGGCGATGCCAACCTCACGATGCCCCGACTCTTCCACCGGCCCGAGCTCGGCCATGTCCCCAAAGACCGCGATGCGGCGTCCTGGTACCGCGGCCAGCACATCCAGGGCAGCTTTGCACGAGGCCGGCGCAGCGTTGTACGAGTCGTCCAGGATGGTGGCACCGTTAACGCCGCGCACCACCACCAGCCGCGACTGCAACCCGCCGTCGCGCAAGCCGGCACAGATCGCATCCCAAGGGAGGCCAAGCACAAGCCCTGCCGCAATGCTCGGCAAAGCGATGTACACGGCATGCCGACCAAGCAGCGGCACGTCGACCCTCCGCGCTTCGCCCGCATAGTGCGCCGTAAACGAAACACCGCCTAGCCCATGGTTTTCGACCTGATCCGCCCACAGCTCGCAGCCGGGATCGAACCCGTAAAAGAGCGGGCGGGCTGCGGTGCGCGTAGCCATGCCGCGAACCAGCACATCGTCGCCGTTCAGGATGGCAACGCCATCAGCCGGCAGGGCCTCGACCAGCTCGCCCTTGGACTGCGCGATCACCGCCTGTGTCTTCATCCGGTCCAGGTGCGACACGCCGACATTGGTCACAATGCCGTACATGGGCTGCGCCAAACGGCACAGCAGGGCGATCTCACCCGGCCCGTACGTGCCCATCTCGACTACCGCCACCTCGTGCTCGGGCTGAAGGCCGAGCAGCGTAAGCGGCACGCCGATCTCGTTGTTGTACGACTTGCCGCTGTAATGCGTTTTATACCCCTGCCGCAGCACGGCGGCCGTGGCTTCTTTGGTGCTCGTTTTGCCGACGCTGCCGGTAATGCCGATCATGCGCGCTGGCATGCGCCGGCGATGGATCGCGCTCAGCTGCTGCAAGGTCGCTAACGGATCATCGACGGCAAAGACGACCTGCTGCCCAGGCTGCACCAACGCCAGCGAGTCGCCGTCGACCAGGAGCGCCACGGATTGGTCAAGCTCATGCACATGCCCAGCTGCCCAATCGCGTCGGACCAGCGCTCCCCGTGCACCGCGGCGCAACGCATCGCCCACAAACTGATGACCGTCGACATGCTCGCCAGGCAGCGCGACAAACAGATCGCCAACGGTTACCTGGCGCGAATCGATAGCCACCGCGCTGAACGGCGCCTGATCATGCAACGACGGGAGCGCCCCATCGACGCTCCCCGGCAGATTCATACTCGCAACGATGTCGGCAAACTCAATCACAATGGCTTATGCTCCGGCATCAAGCGCGGCGCATTGTAGCACGCACTCCAGCCACGGAAATTCAACGAGTGGCAGCCTACTGCGGTCCACCAATCACCTGGCCCTCGGTCTTGTAATTTGGGTCCGGTGGAATGCGGAAGTGCGACATCAGCTTGGTTACGACTCGTTGGTAGACCGGAATCGCCGCTTCAATACCCCACTGCGCTTTCTTGGGACGGTCAATCTTGACCAGGATGGAGATGCGCGGGTTATCACTGGGCGCGAAGCCGATCACCGAACCGATGACCGCATTGTTATCGTAGCCGCCATTCACGGCGATCTGCGATGTACCGGTCTTGGCACTCACATGGTAGCCCGGCACCAGCGGCTGGTCGGCCCAATTGCCGGTGCTGGGACCCCAGATCAGGTTGGCGTAGTGCTCGGCGTTGGTGGTCATCATCTGGCGGATCGCATCCGTGACCGGCTTGTCGAGCACCCGCCGCACAACGCGCGGCTTGACCGGCTCGCACTGCGCGCCCTGGCATTTTTCCCTGACCACATGCGGCCACATCAGCAGGCCGCCGTTGGCAATGGCCGAGATCGCAGCCACATGCTGCATGGGCGTGACGGCGATACCCTGCCCGAAGCTATTCTGGTCAAGCGTCAGGTCGGTCCATTCATCCCCAAGGTCTTCCGGCCACTTAACAATCCCTTCGCCTTCACCGCCCAAATCGATGCCGGTTTGTTGGCCGTAGCCGAAGAGCTTCAGATACTTGTAAAAATTATCCCGGCCAATCATTTCGCCAAACTGCAGCGCTGCCACGTTGGATGAGTTGTACAGCATCTGGCCAGGCGTCTGCGGACCATTCCCGGCGCGGTTCCAGTTGCCAATATCCCAACCATAGCGGTGGACGACGCCGCCGTCATGCACCACGGTATCCGGCGTGAACGCCCCGGTTTGCAGCCCGATCGCCGTCACAATGACCTTCATGGTCGAGCCGGGCTCGTACACATCGGTCAGTGCATTGTTGCGGTTCACAATCTCGGCCGGGTAGTCGGTATATTTATTGGGATCGTAGACGGGCCAGGTGGCCATGCCCAGCACTTCACCGTTGTTGGGATCCATCACCAGGATCGTGGCGCCTTCGGCTTGCTGCTCGTCGACCACGCGGCGAAGCTCATCCTCAACCAGCTTCTGCACCGTGCTATCGATCGTCAGCTTGACGGCGATGCCGTCTTGCGGCTCCACAATTTCCTTGGGCGCGATCCAGATCGGCTGCTGATCGGCGCTACCACTGCGCTCGGCTTGCAGCTTGCCGGAAATACCTTTGATCTCTTCATCGTAGTAGGCTTCCACGCCCGAGATGCCCACACCTTCATGGTTTGCAACACCCACGATCCGGGAAGCAAACTCGCCCTGCGGATAGGCCCGCTGCGCCTCCGGAATGAGCCAGATGCCCGCGCCAAAGTCGCCATCCGCGGTGAGCTTCTCGATTTGCTGAGCGGTGTCAACCGCGATCCACCGGGCCAGGCGGGTCCACTCGCGCTCTTTATCGCTCAAAATGGCCAGCACTTCAGCCGGATCTTTGTTGATCAACGGCGCGAGCAACAGCGCCAGCTTCTCGGGCTCCTTGATCTGGGTCGAGTCGACGTACAGGCTGGGCATGTTGACGTTCATGGCCAGTGCAACGCCATTGCGGTCATAGATGGTGCCACGGCGAGGCTGCAACACTTCGTGGCGGGTCAGCTCATCCTGGGCCATGGTGCCCAGCTGCCGGCCCTTGTGTTGCTGATAGACCTGGACTTTGACGAGCTGCTGGCCCAGCAACACTGTCATGATGGCAACCAGCAGCAGCAACACGTTGATCCGACTACGAGTGATGGGCGTTCCGCGGGACGCAGTTAGTTGAGCCATAGCATCAATGACCATGCCACACTGAGCAGAGCACGGCTAGGCCGCTCACGCTGCTCAGTATGTGCAGCTAATTATTGGAGGCAACGACTGGTACGGCAGGCAATTCGATCGTGGCGTAGCGCAGCTGCTCGCTCGTCGCGGGACGCATGCCCAGCGTTTGGGCGCGCGCGGCAATCGAGTCGAGGCGACTGGCCTGAGCAATGCGGAACTCATACTGCTCGGCCTCGCGCAGCAATTGGGTATGCTGCTGTTCAAGCTCCTGGAGCCGGTAACCGGCGGTAGCGACCCGTCCTGTCTGAGCCAGAAACAAGATGCTCAGGATGCACACGATCGCCACGGCACCCGCGATCATGCCGGCCTCGCCCAACTTAAAATAGCCAATCGGCAGCTGGGCGCGACGGACCCGTGCGGTTTGGAGTGGCAGAAGACGCTGACTGATTGCCATCGGGATAATCTCCTTGTGCTTCTCGTTGGTCGCTTCTCGTTGTCTAACGTGTCTCAACCGCGATCCGTTCGGCTACCCGCAGCTTAGCGCTGCGACTGCGGGGATTAGCTTTGAGCTCGTCCTCGGCAGCCACAACCGGCTTATGGGTTACCGGCTCCAGCCGGGGGGCATAGTCGCAGTCGCGGCTGCCAAGGTAGATGCAGGGACGTGGACCTGTGCCACGCTCGCCCAGATGCGGGCACTGCTCAGCAAAGAGCCGCGGTGGCAACAGGCAGATTGCCGATTCCCGACGCATAAACTCTTTGACGATCCGATCCTCCAACGAATGAAACGTGATCACGGCGAGCCGGCCGCCCACTCGTAAACATTCAGTTGCAGCCGGCAGCGTCTCCTCCAACGCGCCCAGCTCGTCGTTCACCGCAATCCGCAACGCTTGAAACGTACGGGTAGCCGGATGAATGCGCTCATCCTTGCGGCCACCGAGTGCCCGCGTTACCACTTCGGCAAGCTCGGACGTGCGCGTGATCGGGGCGCTCTGCCGTCGCTCGACAATCCGCCGTGCAATCCGCCGCGACGCCCGCTCCTCGCCGTACTGAAAGATGATGTCGGCGAGCTCCGCTTCGGGCAGCGTATTGACCAGCTCGGCTGCCGTGTGGCCTGCCGTCGGGTTCATGCGCATATCCAACGGCGCGTCCTGCGCAAACGAAAACCCACGTGCTCCGGTATCCAGCTGATGCGACGATACTCCGATGTCCAACAGGACGCCGTCGACGCCAACAAAGCCATGCTTGGCCGCAAGCTCCCCTAGCTGCCGAAAGTTGCCATGGACCAGCGTCAGGCGATTCCCGTAGGACCGCAGCCGCTCCGCCGCCGCTTGCAGCGCTTGGGGATCTTGGTCGATGCCCAGCACCCGGGCCGCACCCCGCTCCAGCATCCCGGCCGTGTGTCCACCGCCACCCAGCGTCCCATCAATGTAGGCGCCCCCTTCGCGAACAGCCAGGCCAGCAAGCGTCGCCTCGTACAGCACCGGGATGTGTTCAAAGCTTTGCACAATGTTTAGCTTCAGTACTGCGGCGGCCGAGCCTGTGCTCCACGCCACGCCGAGCTGCTCCAACAGCTAGATGCCGATCTCGGCCATTTGGGCGGCAATGCTTGCGTCCACGTTATCCAGCGCTTCCATTGCCGCATCCCAATCAGTTTGCGACCAGATTTCAAAGTAGGTATTCATGCCGGCGACTACCGCGTTATCGCCAATGCCGGCATATTCGCGCAGGCCTGTCGGCAGCACAATGCGGCCCTGCTTATCGACCTCGGTATCAAACGCGCTGGAAAACAGCAACCGGCGGAGTTGCCGCGCTTCGGCGGGAGCGATCGACAAACTGCTGACCCGCTCCGACAGCGTCTGCCACTGTTCCATCGGATACACTTGCAAACAGCGCTCAAAACCGCGGGTAACCACCAGCCCACCCTCAAGTTGAGTGCGAAACTTGGCTGGCACCGCAATGCGGCCCTTGGCATCGACGCTGTGCTCGTACTCACCCAAAAACATTGCGTGCCATTTAAGCTACGGGTGTAAAGATACGGGAATAGAACATTTGTACTTATTCCCCACTTCACCCCACTTTTCCCCACCGGTGGGCCGATTATAGCGCAGGACCCGATTCAAAACAAGGGAGATTCAGCGCAAGTTTGGGACCAATCTTTTCATGATTTATGAAACTATTTACACATTTCCGGCTATCCTTCGGTGTCGAGGCGTTCCTCAAGCCTGTGTTGTAAATGGTCCTTGCCGGGCGATTACCCCACTGCTATACTGCTACCATGACCTTGAATTAGTAGGATGAAGACCGCTTTAGGCGGCAAGCGATAGTGTATGCAATCACCTGATACGATCGTGCTGCGCTCGGTCGAAGAGGCACGCGACGAAATTTTGCGCTATTTCCAGCCGGGTCCGGCGGAACGTGTTCCGCTGCTGCAAGCGCTTGGTCGAGTGACGGCAGCGCCAATCGCAGCCGACATCAGCGTTCCGCCGTTCGCCAACTCGGCGATGGACGGCTATGCGGTGTTGGGCGCGGATGTGCAAAGCGCCACGCCCGACGCGCCGGTGACGTTACGGATCGTGGCGGAAGTCCCCGCAGGGGGCATGACCGACCTGCCGGTAACGCCCGGCACCGCGATCCGGATCATGACGGGCGCGCCCATGCCGCCGCAGGCCGATACGGTTGTGCCATTCGAGGAAACGGACGAAGGCCAAGCGGACGCGCTGCACGCGGCAGGGCTGGTGCGCATCTTCAAGCGGGTCCCAACCGGTGCGAGCGTCCGCGCGGCCGGCGAGGATGTGCAAGCCGGCGCAGTGGTCGTACCGACGGGAACGCTGGTACGGGCCGCAGAAATTGGTGTGCTTGCGACGGTGGGTGCAGCCCAGGTTGCGGTGTACCGCCGGCCCAAAGTAGCGATCCTGGCCACCGGCGACGAATTGGTCGACGTTGGGGAGCGGCCCGGGCCGGGCCAGATTCGCAACGCTAACGGCTACTCGAATGCGGCGCAAGTGTTGGCCGCCGGTGGCGAGCCATTACAGCTGCCTATCGCGCGGGATACCGAACGGGAGCTGATGGCCCGGCTGGACGAAGGGCTGCAGTGGGGCGCCGAGCTGTTTCTCACGTCTGGCGGCGTATCGGTCGGCGATTACGATGTGGTCAAGAAGGTGCTGATGCAGCGCGGCCAGATGGAGTTTTGGCGCGTCAAGATGAAGCCGGGCAAGCCGGTTGCGTTTGGCGTGATCGACGGCGTGCCGCTGCTGGGACTGCCTGGCAATCCCGTCTCGGCCATGGTGGGCTTTGAGCTTTTTGGACGGCCGGCACTGCTCAAGATGCAAGGGCGGACGGGTTGGAGCCGCCCGACGCTGGAAGCCACATTTACTGGGACGCTGAGCGACCGCGCGGATCGACGCCAGTACGTGCGGGTGCGCGTCCAACAGCGCGACGGCATATGGCTGGCCCATCTGACCGGCGAGCAAGGCAGTGGCGTACTGACCTCCATGATGTACGCCGATGGCCTGATGATCGTGCCGGAAGGGATGACGCTGGTCGAGCCGGGCACGCGGCTGCCGGTGATGATGCTCAACTGGCCCGAAGTCGCGCCGGATCAAAGCTTCGGCGCAGCAGATGCCGGCGCGGACTGTTGTTGACGGCCGGACAGCTGGGAATTTGGGGTCTTTCCCCGTCATTTTTCCAAGCCTTAATCAATGCCTGTCAAGCCTAACAGGTTTGTTGAGTATATCGTTAAGCAACGTGAGCACTGAAACCTAGAACGAAACGAAATCGATGTCTCCGACACCACCGTTCGACGCCACGCCGCGCGAGCCCAAGCCGTTTGACCGCGAGGCAGCACGCGCGCGCTACCGCAAGCTGATGCGCTCATGGCCGATGCGTATGACCTATGTGCTGCTCGCGCTCACCATTTTGTTTGCCTGGGCCTGGGGTATTGCGGCGGCTGTCGCCCCCGATGTTGAGCGTTTGCCAGGGCACGACATCACCGTCCCGACGCAGCAATGCATCAGCTGCCATACAACCGGTGCGGCTGCCAATAATGCACCGTCGATGAATCACCCAAGTGCGCCCAGCTGTGGCTTTTGCCATCTGCAAGGCCTGCCGCCGACCGGTCTGGGCAATGGCTGGGCGCGGCCAACCGTTCCGTAGCAGGACCATATGTTATACACAGATACGATTGCAGCAGTTGCAACGCCGGTCGGCGAAGGCGGCGTCGGCATTGTGCGGCTGAGTGGCGGCGATGCGCTCACGATTGCCCGGCGCATCTTTCGGCCACGCCGCGGCGGCGAGCAGTACCAGCCGCAGCTGCTGCGTTATGGCAAGATCGTCGACGAGCAGGGCCAAAGCATAGACGAAGCGCTGGCCGTGTATTTCAAAGCGCCGCACTCGTACACCCGCGAAGATGTGGTCGAAGTACATTGTCATGGCGGCGCGCTCCCCCTACGGCGCACGCTGGAGCTTGCGCTGCACGCCGGAGCACGGCTAGCCGAACCCGGCGAGTTTACACTGCGGGCGTTTTTGAATGGGCGGATCGACCTGGCCCAGGCAGAAGCCACGCTCGATCTGATTCAGGCCCGGACGCAAACCGGCCTCCAGCTTGCATTGGACCAACTGGGCGGCGGCTTGTCGCGGCAAGTCCAGGCAGCGCGGGACGAGCTGATTGGCGCATTGGCCTATTTGACGGCGCTGGTGGACTTTCCGGAAGACGACGTGCCGGAGCAAGAGGTGCTGCGCCCGCTGCGAACCGCGCTGGCCCAAACGGAGCGGTTGTACCGCGGCGCCGAACAAGGCATGTTGTACCGCTACGGCGCGCGGGCGGTTCTGGTCGGGCGGCCTAACGCGGGCAAGTCCAGCCTGTTGAACGCGCTGCTGCAGGTCGAGCGCGCGATTGTCACGCCGGTAGCGGGCACCACCCGCGATACATTGGAAGAAACGGCGAACCTTCATGGGGTGCCGGTGGTGTTAATTGATACGGCCGGGATAACGGAAACGGACGATCCGGTGGAGCGGATCGGCGTGGAGCGCAGCCGCCGCGCCTTGGCCACGGCAGACATTGTGCTGTTGGTCGTCGATCAATCCGCGCCACTCACAGCTGAGGACCTGGCTATCGCGGCGTTGACCCATGGGAGACCGACGGTGCTGGTGGGGAATAAGGCAGATCAGCCCAGCCAGCTCGATCCCCAGCCACTGCTGGCGGCGCACCCCACCTTGCAGGCGCATGTCGTGACCTCGGCTGCAACGGGAACTGGGCTGGCTGAACTTGGCGAAACGGTGGCACATACGCTGCTTGGTCATTCGGATTTGACAGGCGAAACACTTGTAACAAACCCGCGCCATCGTGAGGCTCTGTACCGCAGCGTAGAACATCTACGCAGCGCAGTGGCGGCGCTCGAAGCTGGCATTCCGATCGATTTAGTGGCAGTTGATGTTACGGCGGCAGTGCAGGCACTTGGCGAAGTAACGGGAGAAACCGTTGGCGAGGACTTGTTAGCGACGATCTTTAGTCGGTTCTGCATCGGCAAGTAACTTCACACTGGCCGCAATCGTTGATATATATACGCCCCGCAGCTGCGCTTGAGGCGTACACCCTGGTTAACTGTTGCAAACAGCATGTATTTGAAGTAGGTGTTTCAATGGCAATCAGCGCGGAGCGCGTGCGGGCGCATGTTTTTATCTCGGGCAAGGTTCAGGGCGTTAATTTTCGGACCCATCTGCGGGACCAAGCACGGCGGGGCGAAGTTGAAGGCTGGGTGCGCAATCTGGCCGATAGCCGGGTCGAGGCCATCTTTGAAGGCAGCCGCGGAGCAGTCCAGCGCTTGATCAGCTGGTGCTACAGCGGGCCGACCGCCGCCGACGTCGAGCATGTGGACGTCGAGTGGGAGACCGCCACCAACCGGGAAGGGCCGTTCGCGATCTTGTGGTAGCAGCTCGGCGCCGGCTGGTCGAACTACGTCGTCAGACAACATTTGATACCAAACCACAGCCAGGGGCTAGGCGTCCGCCCCGGGCTGCGTGTTGAGCTGGTGATCTGATTTGCTCGGCGCTACGCCAGGCCCTTGCGCTCCCGCTCATCGCCGACCCATTCCGCAGCCCCATCCTGCCAATGCTCACGCTTCCAGATCGGCGCGACCTCTTTGATCCGGTCCATGATCTGCTCAGCGGCCGCAAACGCGGCGTGTCGATGCGGCGCAGCCACCGCGACGATTACCGCGGTCTCGCCAATGGCCAGCCGTCCCACCCGATGATGCACGGCCACCCGGCCGATCTCCCACTGCTTTTGGGCGTCGGCCGCTAGCTGCGCCAGCACCGGCACGGCCATCGCGGCGTAGGCTTCGTACACCAGATAGTCCGTTGCGCGGCCACCAAAGTTGTCGCGCACAACGCCGGTGAAGAGCACCACTGCGCCGTCCTGCGCTGTTTGGACGTAGCGCTGCAAGGCCGCGCCATTCAGAGGCTGTTCCGTGACCATGAACGGCGCGATGTCGTCCTGACCGCCGCTAACCGGTGGAATGAAGGCGGCCTCGTCGCCGTCAGCCAGCTCCGTGGCAGGATCGGCATAGGCCTCATTACGGGCAAACATGATGCTGCGGGTAGCCGGCACCAGCGCCGGGTATTGCTCGCCCAGCTTCGCCCAAAGTTGCCCAAGCGTCGTGCCAGCAGGCACCTCAACCACCAGCTCGGGCGCTCCCACAATATCCCGATGGACGGCAAAAAAACGTGCAGTGATCTTCATAATCTATCTGTACCAGGTTGATCCGAGGAGCACGCAGCACGGCCTGTGCTTGCACTTGCCGCAGGCATTCCCTAAAGCTTGCGGATCGGCACTCCGTGATCGGCAAAAAACGTCTTGGCTTCCCCAATGGAATGAGTTCCGAAATGAAAGATCGATGCCGCGAGCGCCGCATCCGCTCGGCCAATGGTCACGGCCTCAAGCATGTGCTGCAACGAACCAGCGCCGCCAGACGCGATCACCGGCACACCTACCACATCCGCCACCGCCTGCAACAGCTCCAAGTCATAGCCAGCGCGCGTCCCATCGGCGTCGATGCTGTTGATCACGATCTCGCCCGCGCCAAGCTCGGCGCCTTGCCGCGCCCACTCCACAGCATCCGTGGCAGTAGCCCGCCCAGCGCCGCCGGTATGGGTAAAAACTTCCCAGCGCGGTGGTGCGCCCGCCTCGTTGACCCGCCGCGCATCGATCGACAGCACGATGCACTGGCTGCCAAAGCGCTGCGCGCCGTCGGCGATCAGCTGTGGATTGTAGAACGCAGCGGTGTTGATCGACACTTTATCCGCGCCGGCCCGCAGCATACGGTACATATCTTCGACGGTGCGAATGCCGCCGCCAACAGTCAGGGGAATAAAGACCTGGGCCGCGGTCCGTTCGACCACATCCGCCATGATCGCGCGCTCATCCGACGAGGCTGTGATATCGTAAAAGACCAGCTCGTCGGCGCCCTCACGGTCGTACAGCTCGGCCAGCGCGACCGGATCGCCAGCATCCAGGTGGTTAACAAAGGTCACACCTTTGACCACACGGCCATTCTTAACATCCAGGCAGGGAATAATTCGACGAGTCAGCATTACGGCCTCGGCTGCTCTTGGGACTTGGTGGTATCTCTGCGCTCCAGATCCTGGGCGCGGCGCGTCTCCAGCAGCGAGTTCCACGAGGCGGCCAGCTCTTCCAGCACTTGCAGCCCCTGGCTTTCAACATCGGCCAGACGACCTTCATGCCGCTGGATCACTAAGTCAAGCCGATTGCCGAGCCGTCCTACGCGCCCTTCTTCTTCACGGCACCAGGCATCAATGCGCTCCAGCCAGCTTGTCACATGCCGTAAATGCTCTTCATCTGTGTCGTGCAGGTTAATCAACCGCTCTTCGTTCTGATGCCGGAGCTCCTCAAGGCGCTCCTGCGTCATCATGAACCGCTCAGTGCTGATAATTTCGACCCGGCGCACGTCTTCCTTGATCCCGGGCAGCACTTGGGCCACGTCCTCAATCGCCTCCGGCAGCGGCTTGATCCGCTCCTCCAACTGTTTGTACTGCTCTTCAAGATGCTTGATGCGCGCGACCGGCGCTTGCAAGGAGCTGCGCGCGTCGGCCACCATTTGCTGAGCCTCGATCGCCTGCCGGCGCAACGCCTGTTTTTCGGCCTTGATCTCATCGCTCAGCACGCGCAGATCGTCCAGCGTATCCATGTCGGCCAGACGGAGCTGCTCCAGCTGCGTCATCACCACGCGGAAACGATCATCGGTTTCCCGAATATGCGGCAGCAGCTCGCGCTCGCGGCGCTCAAGCTCGTCAATCCGGCCAAACAATGGTGCGACATGCTCGCGATCATTGCGGCGCGACTCGCCGAGCTGGTGAATGACCGCCTGCATTTCACGCACCGGCTTGACCGAGTCTTCGGCCCGGACCAGCGCATTGGCGACATCGCGCCGCAGCGCCGACAGCTCGCGCTTATACGACTCCTGCACCAGCTGCGTGTCCTGCGCATGCCGGTCGATCTCGCCTTTGAGCTGGGCGTTAAGCGCCTCAACCCGGCGCACCTGCTCCATCGACCACGCATATTTATTGTTTTGCTCTTTGAGCAGCCGCCGCAGCTCGTCGATTTGATTTTGCAAATAAATCAGCTGCGACTGTTCTTGCACACGCAGCTTTTCTTCTTCGTACTTAGCCGTGATTTCGTTCTTGTTTGTCGACATGCGCGCCTCTGTTAAACCCCGACCCACAACATTGGAATCGCCTAGAATAGATGGACGTTACGCTTCAGCCCGCAGTCCTTTGGCAGCGTCGATAGCCTGCGGCAGATCAAATGCACCTGTGTACAGCGCCTTGCCCACGATCACACCTGCCGCGCCAGTTTTCCCAAGCGCCACCAAATCGTCGAGGTTGGCAACACCACCCGAGGCAATAATGTCGGGCCCGTTCACCTGAACCAGCTCCGCGACACCTTTGACGTCCGGCCCGGTCAGGGTGCCATCACGACCAATGTCGGTATAGATAATGGTCCGCACCCCAAGCACACCCATTCGCCGCACCAGATCATCGGTCTTGATCTGGGAAGTTTCGGTCCACCCCTGAGCCGCTACCCAACCATCACGGGCATCCACCCCCACCACGATGCGTGCAGCGTAGTGCTGCACCAGCCGGCTAATCAGCTGCGGATCGCGCACCGCGGCGGTGCCCAACACAACCCGCTCAACCCCGAGGTTAAGCGCCGCGTCCACGGCTGCTTGGTCCCGCAGACCGCCCCCGAGCTGCACCGGAATCGAGATGGCGCGGACAATCGCGAACACGACCTGGGCATTGACCGGCCGACCGACCTTGGCACCATCCAGGTCGACGACATGGATCCGCTCGGCCCCCAGTCGCTGCCATTTACGCGCAACGGCAACCGGATCGTGATCAAACACGGTGATTTGATCGTAATCGCCTTGGAACAGTCGAACACAGCGGCCATCCTTGATATCAATCGCGGGAATAATTTGCATGAAACCTCACATACGCAGCAGGTACACAGGGGCGTGCGACGCTGCACGTTGATGTGGTCGGCCAACTCCCACGTCTAGGATGCCTTCGCGGCTGCCGTCTCGGCCAACCGCTCCCCATTGCCAGCGTCATGCGCTGCCACCAGACGCACAAAATTACGCAGCAGGGCTAAACCCCAGCGGCCACTCTTTTCCGGGTGGAACTGCGTGGCGACCACGGATCCGAACGCAAGCACAGACGGAAACGACAAACCATATTCCGTTCGTCCGGCAACATACCGCTCGTCAGGGGTGTCAACGTAAAAGGAATGGACAAAATAAAAATCCGCGCCGTTGGGAATGCCGGCAAAGATGGGATGCTCAGTGGTGAAGCATACCTGATTCCACCCGATCTGCGGCACTTTGCCTACCTCGGCCGGGAAGCGCCGCACCGCACCGGGAGCGACGCCAAGACAGGCATGGTCGCTCCATTCTTCGCTTGTTTGTGCCAGCACTTGCATGCCGACACAAATGCCCAAAAACGGCGTCCCAGCGGCAATAATCTGCGGAATAATCGTGGCTAAGCCGCGCCGCTCGAGCTCCTGCATCGTGTCGCGTGTGGCGCCGACGCCCGGCAATACCACGCCCGCTGCACCTGTAATCAGCGCGGGATCGTCGGTCACAACCAGGTCCGCGCCAACATGTTGCAACGCGCGCACCGCCGAGCGCAGGTTGCCGGCGCCATAATCAATCACTGCAATCATCGGATTATCTCTGGAACGTTTATTGTTTGCATCATGTGGCTATACATTATAGCCGGTTTTGCACCGAAAGAAAAACGCATTATGTCAATAATGGATGAATTCGGGCAATCGCGGCGATCATGGGCTCAAGATCGAGCTTGGCTTCGGGATGCGTTCCCAGCGAATCCGCTACGAGCTCGGGCTTGCCCTGGAGCACGCGCAACGTGGCCAACACGCCCTCGGCCAGCGCTTGGAGGTCGTACCCACCCTCAAGCGCACACACGAGCCGGCCGTTGCACACCTCGTCGGCCAGAGCAACGACCAGCTGGGCCAGCCGGGCAAACCCGGTAACGCTCATCGCCATCGGTGCCAGCGGATCGCGCCAATGACAATCATAACCGGCCGAGACGATGATCAGCTCCGGTGCAAAGCGGCGGACCGCTCGCGCCACAAGCGTTTCGTACACCCGCTCGAACGCCCTATCGCCCGTATGGGCCGGCAGGGGAATGTTGAGCGTCGTGCCTTCACCGGCGCCGCTGCCTAGCTCACGCCAATGACCTGTGCCGGGATAAAACGGGTAGGTATGTGACGAGACATACAGCACCTGGGGATCGTCGTAAAAGATATCTTGCGTGCCGTTGCCGTGGTGCGTATCCCAATCGATGATGGCGACGCGCTGAATACCAAGCTGCTGCCGGGCGACCTGCGCCGCCACCGCAACATGGTTGATCAGGCAAAACCCCATCGCCGTACTCGGCGTTGCGTGATGACCGGGAGGCCGCACCAGTGCAAAAGCGTTCCGCACCTCGCCGCCGACGACCGCTTCCACCGCCCGCGCAACCGCACCGGCCGCAAGCGTGGCAACCTCCCACGACTCGGGCACCACGTAGGTATCCGGGTTGAGCCGGCCGCCGCCGAACAGCGCCATGCGCTGGGTGTGCTGGATCATGCGCGGATGATGCACAGCAACGATTTCATCCATGGTTGCGTCGCGCGGCTCCAGCCGCGTTAGTTCCGGCAGGATCTGGCTGCTTTCAAGTGTCCGCAGAACCGAGCGCAAGCGCGCCGCATTTTCGGGATGGTCGAAATCGTCGTGGAGCAAAAAACGATCGTCGACAAGATAGGCGGTGTTCATGGAGACGTCCTTTTGGCGGCAGCGTAGCACGAAACGACCGCGGCGGCAACTTTGAGCGCCCTGGCAATCGGCAGGGGAAGAATGGTATGATGCGGCAAATATGACCGCTCACGAACCGCTGAAATTGTTAGCCAACGCTGCCGGTAGGCGGCTGCACCGGAGTGCAGCCGCCCCTGACTTGGAAGAACGCACATATGTCCAACGACCAATTTTTGCACCAGCTATTACACCTGCCAACCGTACTGGCCGCCCAGCTATCGCCTGATAGCCGCTGGATAGCCTGGATGTGGCGGGGGGTGCATCAGCACATCGACGTGTTTTACGCACCGACCGATGGCACACAGCCGCCGGTTGCACTGACCCATACACCACAGGCGACCATGCTTGTCGGATGGGCCAGGGACGGGCGCGTGGTGATTGTGGCCGAGGACCACGACGGCGACGAGCACGTGCGGCTGTATCGCGTAGCGTTGGATCAACCCCAGGTGCTGGAACCACTGACCGAAGATCGGCCGGCGTTCTTTATCCGCGGCGGCGAGCTGCATCCCGATAACACGACTCTGTTTTACGGCGCGAACGTCGACACCAGCACGGGCCAGCTGATCGAGCCGACGTGGGTGTACCGCCACGATCTCCATACCGGCGACCGCAGGCCAATTGCCCGTCCCGAGCGACCCGCCTGGGGTGGGCCGAGCCTTAATCGCCAAGGAACTCATCTGCTGTACGCCCGGCAAGATCGCCATCCAGCTGGCCGGCAGATCCACCTCGTCGACGCGGAAGGGCTCCATGACCGCGAAATCCTTAACTTTGGCGACACGGTGAAAGTTGCCGCTAAGTGGCTGCCGGACGGCGAACAAATCCTGGTGCTGTCTGAGTCGCGAACGGGCGCAGCGCAGGAGCATAAAAGCATGGGGATCTACCATTGGCCCACGGGTGAGCTGCGCTGGCTGATCGACGATCCCGCACGCAATATTGAGCAGGCCTGGTGTACGCCGGACGGCTTAATCGTCGTGGACGAGATGGCGGATGCCCGCCACCTGCCCACCTTTCGCAGCCCTCAAGCGGACCACGAAACGCCGTTTCCAGCCCTTCCCGGCAACATCGTCCCGCTGGGACGGGCGCCTGACGGCACATGGCTCGGGCTGTACAGCGCGGCGACCACACCTACCGATATTGTGCGCTTCAAGCTGGACGCCCACACGCCAGCCGATCTCGTCTCGCTGACGCGCGGGTGGGAGCGGACGGAGCTGGATCAAGCGCAACTGGTGGCGGCGGAAGATTTTCGCTGGACGTCGACTGATGGGCTGCCGATCCAGGGCTGGCTGTACCGGGCCGAGACTAACCAGCGCCGCGCCATCCTGTATATTCATGGAGGACCAACCTATCATTCCGAAGACCGCCTCAACCCGCAGATCCAGTATCTGGTTGCCCAAGGCTTCAACGTGCTCGACGTTAATTACCGCGGCAGCACGGGCTTTGGCCTACGCTTCCGCGAAGCGATCAAGGAGGATGGTTGGGGTGGCCGGGAACAGGCTGATATCGCCGCCGGGGCTCAAGCGCTGATCGCGGCTGGACTAGCGGCTCCCGGCCGGGTAGGCGTTACCGGCACCTCGTATGGCGGTTATAGCTCTTGGTGTCTGATTACCCACTACCCACCCGAGCTCATTGCGGCAGCCGCGCCGATCTGTGGCATGACCGATCTGGTGGTTGATTACGAGACAACGCGGCCAGACCTGCGACCCTACAGCGAAGAAATGCTCGGCGGCAGTCCGGCTCAAGTGCCTGAGCGCTACCGCGAGCGCTCGCCGATCAACTTCGTCCATCAGATTCGCGGCCGCTTGCTGATTATCCAGGGCGGGCAAGATCCGAACGTGACGCCGGAAAACGTGCGCCAGGTGGTGCAACAGCTCGACGCGGCGCAGATACCCTATGAGCTGTTGGTCTTTGACGACGAAGGCCACGGCATCAGCAAGCCGGCGAACCAGGAGCGTTTGTATCGTTGCCTGGCCACCTTTTTTGACGCGGCCTTGAGCGACGAGCAGCCGTAAGCTGGGCGCTGCCAGTGCGTCCTGCTCGACAGCTGCGGGAATTTAGGGCTACAATGTGAAGGACATAACAAATAGTGGAGCTGATGCTCCCAACGTCCGCGAAAGGATGGGCGTAATGTCTGAGATGGGCAACGAAATCTACGATGTCACAATTATTGGCGGCGGGCCGGCCGGACTATTTGCCGCCTTCTATGCCGGCTTACGCGGCATGAAGACGCTATTGGTGGACGCACTACCTGAGCTCGGCGGCCAGCTGGCCGTTCTATATCCTGAAAAATATATTTACGACGTGCCGGGCTTTCCTAAGATCTTGGCGAAAGATTTGGTCAAAAACTTGGTTGAGCAGGCGACTCAGTCCGAGCCAACGATCCGTCTTGAGGAGCAGGTAACCAATCTGGTGCCCAACGGCGACAAGCAGATCACGCTTGCAACGACGCGCGGCGAGTACCAGACCAAGGCGGTGTTGATTGCGGCGGGAGTGGGTGCCTTCGCACCTAACAAGCTCGATGCTCCCGGCGTTGCGCGGCTGGAAAACAAAGGCGTCTTTTATTTTGTCCGTTCCAAGGCGGAGTTTGCCGGCAAAAATCTGCTGATCGTGGGCGGCGGCGACTCGGCCATCGACTGGGCGCTCAACCTCCAAGACACCGCCAAATCGATCACCCTGATCCACCGGCGCGATCAGTTCCGGGCGCACGAAGGCTCGATCAAAGATTTGTACGCCTCGCCGACCAATGTGCTGACCTTTTGGGAGCTTAAGGAAGTGCACGGCGAGAATCAGGTTGAAGCGGTAACCATTGTCAACAACCAGACCGGCGAGGAGCGCGAGCTGCCCATGGACGCGGTATTGCTCACGCTCGGCTTCAAGGCCGACATGGGGCCGATCAAGAACTGGGGCTTGTCGCTGGAAAAGCGCTCGCTGAAAGTGGACGGCAAGTTCGCCACAAGTATGCCAGGTGTGTACGCGGCCGGCGATATTGCGGCCGCCGAGGTTAAGCTGGACCTGATCGCGGTTGGCTTCGGGCAGGCGGCCGTAGCGGTCAACGCAATCAAGACCTATGTCGATCCCAAGGCGCGCTTGTTTCCCGGCCATTCTTCGGAAAAGAGTGAAGCACCTGCCAAGGCAGCCGTGTAACGCCGTTGTGCAACGACGCGTAGCTGTAGGGGCCAAGGTGTCGTAGTGTGACTGTTGGATATGTCGCGCGTCGTTGCGTCTGGTATCTCTCCCCTAGGTTATGGTCCGCTTTTTGGTAAGCAAAGGCCCGGCAAAAGAGGAGAGGAACACATGACCGAACAAGAGTATGAGGTACTGGTCGTCGGGGGCGGCCCGGCTGGCCTGTCGGCGGCGCTGTATCTGGCCCGCTATGATCGCCAGGTAGCGCTCTTTGATACGGGACGCGGCCGTTCAACCTGGCATCAGATCAATCACAACTACCTCGGCTTTCCGGGTGGCATTGCCGCGCGTGAGCTGCGGGAGCGCGGTCGCCAGCAGCTGGCCGAGTACGAGCAGGTGACGGTGCTGGAGCATAAGATCGATACGCTCAAGCGCGAAAACGGCATCTTTACCGCTCAAGGCCAAGCTGGCGCATGGCGCGGCCGGGCTGTTATTCTGTGCACAGGTGTGATAGATCATTACTCGCACTTTCCAGGCTGGGATGAGTATGTCGGCCGCAGCATGTTTTGGTGCATCACCTGTGACGGCTATGGCTGCAAAGATGCACGGGTAGTCGTAACTGGCAACACCAATGCGGCCGCCTCCGAGGCGCTCCAGCTGCAACGCTTCACCTCCCACTTGAGGGTACTCACCGACAGCCGCGACTGTTACATCGACGAATCCTTTCAGCAGCGCTTGCAGCGGCACAATATTCCGCTCATCCACGACAAAATCGATACGGCAATTGGGGCGGATGGACAATTCGAGGCGATCATCACCAAAGGCGGCCAGCGCATTGAGGTCGATCAACTCTTCTGCCAGCACGGCGCCACACCACAAACCAAGCTAGCCCAAGATGTGGGGGTCCTGTTGAGCGCCGAAGGGTACATCTGCGTCGATACGGAGCAAAAAACCAATGTAGCGGGTGTGTATGCCGCCGGCGACGTGACTCGGCTCCATTCGCATCAGGTTACCACAGCTGTGCACGAAGGCGGGACCGCGGCATCGGCGGCCAACTATTTCTTGTATCCGCCCGAACTGAAAGACGATTAAGCCCAACAGGTCGGCAAGTGGAACACGCTAACACAGTACGACCGCGCGATGTCGGCACTAGTCTCCGCATCGCGTTTCTTGACTCGTGGCTGCAATCGGCCGTTGACGGCAGCGGCACCGCGGTCGGGATCGGCGGCCTGGAGCAGACCCTGCGGCGGCAGGGCCACACGGTTGACCGCATCGCGCCGCCCACCCATGGCCTGTGGCGCCGACTGCCCATTACCGCCCGGCGGCTGTGCTTTAATCTGCTGCTGCCGCAGCGGCTGCGGCCCTCCGCCTACGACCTCGTGGTTGGGTTCGACTGGGACGGAGTGTGGCTGCGCCGCGGACGCACGCCCTTTGTCTGCTCGATTAAGGGCATCATTGCCGAAGAATTGCAACACGAGCGTGGGCGGATTCGGCTGCTGTTCAGCCTGCTGGCACGGCTCGAAGGCATGAATGCACGGCGCGCCGACCGGGTGCTAACCACGAGCCGCTATTGCCGAGACCGTATTGCTCGCCATTACCGTGTGCCAGCAGCCAACATCGCCATCGTGCCCGAGGGCATCGACGTGGATGAATGGCGAGCAGCCCTGGTCGCCGCACCCCCACGCCGGGACCTGCGGCCAACGATTTTGTGCGTTGCGCGCCAGTATCCCCGCAAGCACGTCGCCGATCTGATCGCAGCCTTTGCGCTGCTGTGTGCCCATGTGCCGGATGCCCGCCTGCGGATCGTGGGGGATGGCCCCGAGCATGCTGCGCTGGTGGCGCTGGCCCAAGCGCTTGGCGTTGCGGAGCAGGTGGTGTTTTTGGGCGGCATTCCCGATCCGGCAGTCCGCCATGAGTATAGTCACTGTGATCTGTTTTGTCTGCCTAGCGTCCAGGAGGGCTTTGGGATTGTGCTGCTGGAAGCCATGGTGGCGGGCGTACCCGTTGTGTCAACGACCGCAGCAGCGATTCCGGAGGTCGTGCAGCATGGCGTGACAGGCATTCTGGTGCCGCCAAGTGAGCCCCACAGTCTTGCAGGCGCCCTCCTGCTGCTGCTGACGGACCACGAGCGTCGAGCGCGATACAGCGCAGCTGCCCATACCGCGGTCATGGACTATGACTGGAATCGGGTTACGAATCGTTTTTTATCCGCAGTGCACGATCTAGCTGCATGCGGGGCAGCACAGCACTGAACAGCATGCGGCACCCAAGGCAAAGGAGCCGTGATGATGGATACAAAGATTCTGCAGCAACAGCTGCGCGACTTACCTGGCTGGGCTTTTGAGGGCGGAATGCTGCGGAAAACTTTCCGCTTCCCAAATTTCGTCGATGCGGTTGGCTGGACGGTACGGGTTGGCTTTTTGGCTGAAGCGCATGGCCATCACCCCGATATCGATATCCGCTACAACCGCATCACACTCGCGCTCGTCACGCATGATGCCGGCAATCAGGTGACACAGAAAGATCTGGATCTGGCACGGGCCGTTGAAGCATTGTAGCCAATGCACCCCGCGTATATCCATACTCAGGTTTGCTGGTAGCGGGAATGGAGGTACAGATAGCTGCCCTGCCGATGCACGCTCAGCAGGCGGAGTTGCGGTGGATCGGCGGGAGGAAATGCGGCCCCTTCAACTAAGCTGGGCCGCTGCTGCTCGTCGGTACGGCCGACCATGATCGGGCTGATCGTGACAAATGCTTCGTCGATCAGCTTGTCTTGGAGCAGCGCGCCGTACACTTGGGGTCCAGCCTCGCAGAGCAGGGTTGTTACCTCGTACTCGTAGCGCAGAGCACGCATCACACTCGGCTGATCAAGCTTGTCGCCGACAACCAGGTAGCGCACATGCTCCCGCTGGTCCAAAATACGTTGAGCAGTTGCTGCGCCAGTGCTCGTCGTGGCTATCAGAACAGGAATTTGGGGGTCGTCCAAGGAAGGTGCATGGGCAGGCATCCGGCCGCTCCGCGTCAGCACCACCATCAACGGAATCGACGAGCGGCCTTCATGCGACCTCAATGCGGCAAAGGCTGAGGCGTCCGCGGGAAAGACCGCCTGGGGCGTCCACACATGGTTGCCGGCCGCCTCAATGGACGATCCGCCGACCAGTACGGCATCCGCTCGGGCACGCAGCAGCGCCATCAGCCAACGGTCGTGCGGATCGCGCCGGCTAATATCGCCGCCTCCGAGGTGGTCAGGCTCGTTGAACGAGACACGGCCATCGTGGGACATCACAAAATTGACGTAGGTAAACGGCCGGTCGGTCGGTTCGGGCAGTGGCCAGGGGGCGTACAGCGCCTGAAACGCTGGCGGCAGCGTTCGTTCGCTGCGGCTCTGCTCGTCGAACAAGGTAACGAAGGGCGCACCCGGCCCGCGCGGTTGGGTCATCGACTTTCCACCCCAATCCCAAGCACACCGCCTCGCTCCTTGAAGCTCTGTGGCGTTCGGATCACAACACACCCGCAATGTGCCCCAGCACGATCTCGTCAACCGACACATGCGGCGGCTCGGCAGCAGCGCGCACAATAGCGCGGGCAACATCAGCCGGCTGCAGCATGTTAGCCCGGCTCCACTCGCCGGGAACGGTATCCCACAGCGGCGTGTTGACCGCGCCTGGAATAACGGCGGTCACCCGAATACCACGCTGCCGTAGCTCCGCCCGAATCGCCTCACTAAAGCCTAAAACGCCAAATTTCGCGGCCGAGTATGCCGACCAATGGGGAAAACCACTTCGTCCGGCGATCGAGCCGAGCGTAAACAGCTGGCCGCCGGACTGCATGTGGGCAACTGCATGCTTGCACACCAAAAACGTACCGGTCAGCGTCACCCGCAGTGTCTGCTCCCAATCCGTCATCGTGAGCTGGGTGAAGGGCGCGACCGCAGCCACGCCCGCATTACAGACCACAATGTCGATCCGCCCGGTGATACCGGCAGCCGCCGTGACAAGCCGCTTAACATGCGGCTCAGCCGTGACATCGCAGGGCACACTGGTTGCCTCGCCGCCTCCTGCCCGGACAGCCTCAGCTGTGGCCGCAAGCTCGGCCTGTGAGCGGGCAGCGACCACAACATGCGTGCCGTGTTGCGCAAACGCTTCCGCCGTAGCCCGGCCAATCCCACGGCCAGCACCTGTAATCACGACCACGCGCTCAGTCATTATGGCGGCTGCTCCGGATCAGCTCCAGAAACTCCCCGCGCGTCTTTGAGTCGGTCTTGAAGTGGCCGCGCATCGCGCTGGTAACCATGCTGGCGTTTTCTTTGCGCACACCACGCATCACCGAGCACAGATGCGTGCCTTCGGCGACGACCGCCACGCCGGTAGGACTGAGATGCTGATCGATAAAATCGGCAATCTCGACCGTCATCCGCTCTTGCACTTGAAGCCGGCGCGCAAACATTTCCACAATCCGCGGAATCTTCGACAGGCCGATCACCTTGCCATTAGGAATGTACGCGACATGCGCATGCCCATAAAACGGCAGCATATGATGTTCACAGATGCTGTAAAAATGAATATCGCGCACGACCACCATTTCGTCGTAGTGCACCGTGAAGATCGCATCATTGATCAGCGCCTCGGGATCGACGCGGTAGCCCGCCGTCAGCTCTGATAGCGCTTTGGAAAAACGCGATGGCGTATTGAGCAAGCCTTCGCGCTCGGGATCTTCGCCGATTTCCCGCAAAATTGTGGCGACCGCACGCTCGATCTCCGGATTGGACCGAAAGCGCAGACCTTCGAGCTTGCCGGTGCGCTCATCGGCGTCAACCAGATAGTTGAGCGGATGATCGCCTTGAATCGCCGCCGCCTCGGCATCAATCACCAACGGCGCAGGTGTAGCCCCGTGTATTTCTGTATCGCTGCTCATGGCTCGTGCACTCCATATTCAAAGATATTATTGGGTGTTTCCCAAAGCTTGATCCACCGTAGACGCAGCCCGAGTGCTGCGGCTAGTCGCTGCCACAGATACGCGACAACATGTTCGGCAGTTGATGGCCGTTCAACAAAAAACGCGTGCTGGAGGTCCAAGTGCGTGTGATCCAGTTCGTCCAGCAGTGGACGCACAGCGGCGTCAAGCTCAACCAAGTTTATCACCATTCCGGTTTCGCGCTCGACCGGTCCCTCCACCGTTACCTCGAAGCGATAATCGTGACCATGGCCTTTGAGATTATTACATTTGCCGTACAATTCCGTATTTTCCGCGGGGCTTAGCTGCGGACTGTCAAGCCGATGCGCCGCCGAAAACTGGTAGTTACGCCCAAAGTTTGCCGTGGCGCCGCCGTAAAAGTCGGCGAAGATGTCGGCAGTCTCATACAGACGCAGGCGATGCAGCCGCACACCGGCGGGCAGCTCCGGCGCAATCAGCGACCACAGCACCTGCACAATATTTTCCGTGGTCGGCTGACAATCGCGGAAGTAGGGCGTGTCCTCGTTGAGATGCTTATGGTCAAAGCCTTCCAGCACGCGCCCGACGATACGCTTGAGCTCGGAAACGTTGATCACCATCCCCGTCACGGGATCTACCGCTCCCGCTACGGTTACTTCCAGCACATAGTTATGCCCGTGGCCGTGGGAGTTGGTGCATTTCCCAAAGACTTCGATGTTCCGCTCGGCGCTCCATTCCGGGTTCCAATACCGGTGGGCTGCGGAAAACTCGAAGCGCTTGCTGGTTAAGACTTCCATACCAATCCTTTCTGCGCGAAACGCGCCGGGCTTAAGCCGTCTGTTCACTTACTAAAATATAGTACGCTAATTGCCCGACGAAGGATGCATGCCGTTGACGCTCGGCAGTGCATCATGCTATCGTAGTGCCGCGGCGCGCTGCACTGCTGTTACCCTTACACTACCGGGGAGGACAAAGATGTCCGCGGATACAGAAGCTACGCCTGGCACTATTCTGTGGGAGCCGCCGGCTGCCCTTCAATCCCAGGCCGCCATCACCGATTATCTTACATGGCTCAAACAACGCGGGCACAGCTTTACCAGCTACGGAGCGTTGTGGGATTGGTCGGTAAGCGACCTTGAAGGCTTTTGGGCGTCGCTATGGGAATATTTTGACGTGGAGGCGGCCACGCCATATGACGCCGTGCTGCCGCGTCGGGCAATGCCCGGCGCCCAATGGTTCAGCGGTGCGACGCTTAACTACGCCCGGCACGCGTTGCGCCATGCCAACTCAGACACCCCCGCGATCGTTTTTCAATCCGAGCGGCAGCCAGCCGTCGAGATCAGCTGGGCGGAGCTGCGACGGCACGTTGGCGCGATCACCGCGGCACTGCGGGGCATGAATGTGCAACCCGGCGACCGCGTCGTGGGCTATCTGCCGAACATTCCCCAGGCCGTGGTCGCGTTTCTGGCCTGTGCCAGCGTCGGCGCAGTCTGGTCAAGCTGTTCGCCCGATTTTGGCAGCCCCAGCGTGATCGACCGCTTTACCCAGATCGAGCCCGTGGTGCTGTTTGCCGTCGATGGCTACCAGTATGGCGGCAAGGCCTTTGAGCGCTATTCCACCATCGCCGAACTTCAGCGCGCCCTGCCCACGGTGCGCCAAACCATTCTGATTCCGTACCTCGACCCCCAAGCCACGGCCGCGAGCCTGCGTAACACAGTGGTTTGGGATGATCTGCTGGCGAGCGAGGTCGAGCCGACGTTTACGCCCGTTCCCTTTGACCACCCGCTGTGGATCCTGTACTCGTCCGGCACGACGGGCTTGCCCAAGCCGATTGTGCAAGGGCAGGGCGGCATTTTGCTGGAGCATCTGAAATCGCTTAGCCTCCATCTCGACCTTAAAAGGGGTGACCGCTTCTTCTGGTTCACCACCACCGGCTGGATGATGTGGAACTTTTTGGTGGGCGGTTTGCTCGTCGGCGCGACGATCCTGCTGTACGATGGCAGTCCCGCCTATCCCGATCTGGGCATTCTGTGGCAATTTGCGCACGACACAGGTATGACCTTTTTCGGCACCAGCGCGCCCTACCTCACCTCGTGCATGAAGGCAGGCCTGACCCCCGGCCTGTCGTTCGACCTACCGCAGCTGAAAGGCATCGGCTCGACCGGCTCGCCCTTGCCGCCCGAAGGCTTCCAGTGGGCCTACCAGCAGGTCAAGTCCGACCTATGGCTGGCATCGATCAGCGGCGGGACGGATCTGTGTACCGCCTTTGTAGGTGGCTGTCCGCTGTTGCCCGTGTATGCCGGTGAGCTCCAGTGCCGCTGCCTGGGCGCAAACGTTCAAGCATTAGACGAGCAGGGCCAGCCCTTGATCGCTCAGGTCGGCGAGCTGGTCATCACCGATCCGATGCCGTCGATGCCGCTCTTTTTCTGGAACGACCCTGATCACACACGTTACCGCGAAAGCTACTTCGAGATGTATCCCGGCATCTGGCGTCACGGCGATTGGATCAAGATTACGCCACGAGGCAGCGCCATCATTTATGGCCGCTCCGATTCAACGATCAATCGCCAGGGCGTGCGCATGGGCACCAGCGAGTTTTACCGGGTGGTGGAGGATATTCCCGAGGTGCTGGATAGTCTGGTGATCGACCTGGAAGGCCTGGGCCGCGCTTCGTATATGCCCCTCTTTGTGGTGCTCAAGCCCGGCCATCAGCTGGACGATGCCCTCAAAAAGACCATTAAGCAGCGGATTCGCACTGCCCTATCACCCCGGCACATTCCCGACGAGATCTTTGCGATCCCCGAGGTGCCGCGCACGCTCAACGGCAAGAAGCTGGAGGTCCCGATCAAAAAGCTGTTTCTGGGCGTGCCGGTAGAAAAAGCGGCCAATCCCGACTCAATGAGCAACCCGCACACGATTGCCTATTTTGCCGAGCTGGCTAAAAGCCGTAACGCAAACAAAGGTGAAGCAGAAACAGCGCCTGGGTAAGCTCATTGCACCGTAGCGAACTGCCGAGATCCGTGGGGCTTAAGCGGCGCTATGCAAAACGAAGCCTGTCTGCCTATGACAGCCCGCTAAGGCGGGCTTGCTTTCCTCCCAGCGGGCACCCGCTGCGTAGACGGGAACTTAAGTCCCCCGGCAATCATTTGCCTTACAGCAACGAAAGCTGCTCGGCCGCTGGCTCATCGGGAGGAGGCAGGGGCTGATACCCGTGTTCGGCTGCCCACTCCGCGGAAGGACCGGTCCAGCGGAAGCGCCGCAGGTCGATCCGGCCGCGGTCGTCGAACAGGATGCCCTCGTCTTGGAGCAACTTGCGCTGCAGCAAACCCTTGGTGCTGATGCCGCCCTGCGCGTTAACGATCCGCTGCCAGGGCACCGCCTCGGCGCCCTGCTTCGGAATCTGGTTCAAGGCTTGGCCGATGGTCCACGCGTCGATGCCTCCGCCGACGATAGCCGCAATATCGCCATACGTACTGACCGCTCCGGCCGGCACCTGCTGCACCACCTCGTAGATGCGCAGCTTGAGCACATCGGGCAGATCGGTCTGTCGCGAAGCTCGCATCGTCGCCTCCAGTTTAGGCTCCAGCTTGTTTTATGTCGCTTCCCTGCCCGTGGTGCGTTGCTTTCGACGCTGCCAAACCCAGGCGATACCGGCAATCGCAAGCGCGCCGAGTACGATGTAGGAGACCGGCCCCAGGTAGGCATCAACTTTTTCGTAATTTTCGCCCAGTAGCCGCCCAAGGTAGGCCAACATGGCAGTCCACAGGCTGGCACCTAAGGCCGAGTACAGCAGAAATGTGGCCAGGTTCATGCCGGAAATGCCGGCGGGAATCGAGATCAACGAGCGAATACCGGGCACAAGTCGTCCGAAAAAGACTGCTTTATTGCCGTGCTGGTCAAACCATCTGTCGACCTTCTCGATCTCCTTGGACGATACCGTCAGCCATTTGCCATGGCGGTCGGCCCATTCCTTCAGCCGCTCTTCGCCCACCAGCCGGCCAAGATAATATAACGGGATCGCGCCCAGAACCGATCCAAGCGAACCTGCGAGCACAACGCCGACATAGCTCAGTTCGCCCTGCGTTGAGGTAAATCCTGCTAACGGCATGATCAGCTCGGACGGGATCGGTGGAAAGATATTCTCCAAAAACATCAGAAACACAATTCCCGCGTAGCCCAACGACTCCATCAAATTCTTGATCCACTCAACCATGTGTTACGCTTTCCTCCTACTTGCATTGGACGACTATACCCTGGCGGAGCCAAGACCGCGCTATACACTCAACCATACACTTCCGCGTCGATGGGCTTGAAGCGGTAATTGTTCGACATTTCGACTGAGCAAGCCGTTAGCCCGACGATCACATCCATCTCGGCTCACAGCAGGAGATAGTCGCCTGTTTGACCGGGGCGGGTCGATTCGGAGCTCGACCGAAGGCTGCATAATCACATTCATAAAGATATTGAAGGTCGTCGGAATGTGATGACCGGCGATGCCGAAGGGCGCCAGATTGGTAGTGGCCGACCAGCGGTGGCCTGCGGCGACGCCAGCTTGTGGGTGAGCTGCCCGACCACAAGTCGCTCCTGCGTCCGATCCTGAACGATCAGGACACGCGGACGATCCTTCATGGTTGCTGCTCCTACTCCGTCGCAGATGTGCGGAATCGATGGGAGTAGGGAACGGGGCGCCAAGCAGCCTGCGCAGACTCCCTCTCTCGCGCTTCCGTGAAAAAGCCTGCCTCTTCGCACGACATTAGTTAAGCAAGAGCAAGACCAAGGCGGCACAGCCGCACATAACCGGCGATGCCGAAGTAATGCGGCACGTTCGCCAGCCGATGTACAAGCGCACCAAGCGCTTTCGATTGACCCCTTATAGCGCGTGCAGTATTATTAGCTTCATAAGCTTTAACCCATTGCAAGGCGACGGCATGTCCAATCTAGCGGTATCGGTTAGCAATCTTTATAAAGCGTATGGCTCGTTGCAGGTATTGCGCGGCGTTAATCTAGAGGTCGCACGCGGCGATGTTTTTGGCCTGCTCGGGCCCAATGGCGCGGGTAAAACCACCCTGATCCACACCATCCTCGGGTTGCTCAAGCCCGACGACGGTACCGTTCGCCTGCTAGGCAGCGAGAACCGCGACATACACAGCGCCCAGATCGGGTATCTCCCAGAACGGCCGCGCTACCATGGCCAATTCACTGGGCGGGAATACTTGTCCAGCGTAGGCCGCCTGTCGGATCTCAGCGGCAAGCAGCTGCACGACCGAGTTGACGCCGTGCTCGACCTTGTCGGACTGGCCCAGGCGGCGGATCGGCGCATCGGCACCTACTCCAAAGGCATGCTGCAGCGCGTCGGGATCGCCCAAGCCGTGCTGCACGAGCCCGAGCTGCTGATCGTTGACGAGCCGGCGTCGGGGCTCGATCCGGGCGGCCAGCGCGAAATGGCAGCCCTGCTGCGCACGCTGAGCCAGGCCGGCCATACGCTCTTTCTGTGCACCCACCAGCTGACTGATGTAGCCCGATTGTGCGATCAGATCGGCGTGCTGGTCGGTGGCCATATCGCCCAAACCACCTCCATGGCCGAACTACGCAAGTATGGCCAAAGCGTCACAGTCAACGTCGATGATTTGCCCTTCGATACCGCGAACAAGCTGCAGGCGCTCGGCCCCCAGGTCCGCTGCGAGCGTACTGCCGTCACGCTCTTTCCTACCTCGGGCCAGTTGTTGCAAGCCGTGTTGCGGCAATTGTTGGACGATGGCGTGGCTGTGCAGTCGGTGATGCCGGAGGCGGATGCGCTGGAACAGTTTTATCTCAACGCGGTCAACGATGCCAAGTCGAACGGCAGCCAACCTCCTGCCACACCCGACGCTTCAGAAGAATTATTGGAAACATTGATCGAGGATCGCTAATGCTTGCGCTACGCCGCATCCTAACCTTTACGCACTTTACCTTTACCGAATATGTGCGGAGTGGTCGGATTATCATCGAGATCGTGGCGACAATGCTGTTTTGGGCGTTGTTTTTGCGTCAATATCCGGTCGACCTCAGCCAGTTCTTTTCGCTCACCGGCATCTTTACGCTGCTGTTAACGTTGTACACCACCTCGTCCTTGCTTAGCCTCGGCGAGCGTCCGCAAGGCTACACAATTGTAACCCGGCCGCTGGGCCGGCATGGCTACTTGCTCAGCCATTACTTTGTCGCCCTCTTGGTTGTCATTATGATGTTTGTGCTGATCACGTTCATCACCGTGTTGTACGATCAGCTCGTCTTCAAGGCAGGCTACACGTTTGGCCTCGGCGAGGTGCTGAAGGGCGCGCTGCCGCTGCTGCTCAACGTTGCGCTGCTCTCCTCTTTAATGGTGCTGCTTTCTTCGCTGGTGCTGACCAATATCCTGCGCTTAGTGGTGCTGGCCATTTTGGCGATTGCGCTGTACAGCCAGGCTTGGCACTTGTCGCCGATCTTTCCAACGATCCAGCCGCTCCAATCCTTGTTTAGCTGGCCGCTGTATCCGGCTATCGCCGGCTTTAAGCTCGCCACGACCCGTGAGTTTGTGGGCGGCGCGCGCTATATTCCGCTGGCGCAGCTCGCCCTGACGGTGCTGCTGATCAGCCTCGCGCTCAGCTCATTCAAGCGCCGCGACATTATTCTCCGTAACCAATAGCTACCGCGTAGGCGCAGCATCAGGAGCCCGACGTCTTGTCGGGCTGCTCCATGTACACCTGCGTTGGCCTGATCAGGAAGCAGCCTGTGGCGCTCACCTTTCGTTCGAGTGCTGGAGCGCTACGGCTCGTCCTGCGCCACCTGCGCTGATGAATGCTACAATAGCATCTGCATGGCCTTGATCCGGCCGGCGCGCTCGGTTTTTTCGGCCACGAGTTGGTCTTCGGCATCCACGGTGTGGCGACGGAAACGCTGAACTGGGGCAACGTGTATTATCTCAACGAGTTGAAGGCTGGCCGACCCCTCGGGAGTCAAAGGCGCATGGCCTTCGACCTGTGAGCTGTTGCTCAACGCATCTCTTCCCAGTTCCGGCCCGTGCTGACCTCCACCTCCAGCGGAACGGTTAGCTCGGGATACACTCCCTCCATAATCTCGCGGACCAGCTGCTGCACCTCGTCCAGCTCGTCGTCGGGCACTTCCAGCACCAGCTCATCATGCACTTGCAGCAGCATTCGCGCTTGGAGCCCACGGCGGCGGAGCTCGGCGAAGAGCTGGCCCATGGCAAGCTTGATCAGATCGGCGCTGGTGCCTTGGATCGGCGCGTTTTTCGCTTCCCGTTCGGCTGCTGCCCGGCCGGGTCCCTTGGAGTTCAGCGCATTGCTTTGGCCGCTGCCGAAGTAGCGCCGCCGCCCGAAGAGCGTTTCCACATACCCGTGCTGTCGCCCAAACTCCAGCGTTTCGTCAAAAAGCCGCTTCAAGCCGGGATAAGTCTCGAACAAACCGTCGATCAGCTGCTGAGCCTCGGCGCGGCTGAGATCGGTGCGGGCGGCCAAGCCGAATGACGAGATGCCATAAATCGTACCGAAAACCGTTGTTTTGGCGATCCGCCGCTGATTTTTGGTCACCTGATTGATCGGCACTCCAAACAAGCGTGCCGCCGTGGCCGCGTGAATATCCCGACCTTCTTTGAAGGTTTCCACCAGCGCCGGGTCGTGCGTGATATGGGCCAGAATCCGCAGCTCAACCTGCGAGTAGTCGGCCGACATCAGATAGTAGCCCTGCTCAGCCACAAACGCCCGGCGAATCTCACGGCCCTGCTCGGTCCGCACCGGAATATTTTGCAGGTTGGGATTGTTGCTGCTTAGCCGACCGGTCGCCGCGCCCAGCTGCTTAAACTCGGTATGCAGGCGGCTCTGGCGATCCACCAGCTGGGGCAGCGCATCAAGATAGGTTGACTTCAGCTTGGTCAGCTGCCGATGCTCCAAAATCAAGTCGATGATGGGATGCACACCGCTGAGCTTATCCAGCACTTCGGCTGTGATCGAGTACAGCCCCGTTTTGGTCTTGCTTAGGCCAGCCGTCGGGACTTGCAATTTTTCAAACAGAATTGTGTTCAACTGTTGGCCAGAGCCTGTGTTGAACGGCCCGCCTGCGATCTCAAACATTTGTCGCTCGATCTCGTGCAGCCGCTGCTGCATACCCACAGCCAGCTGCTGCAAAATATCCACGTCCACCTTGATGCCGTGCCACTCCATATCGGCTAGCACCGGCAGCAGCGGCATCTCGATCGTTTCGAATAGTTTGCGGATCCGCGGCACCTTGTCTAGCTCTTGGTCCAGATGATCGCGCAGCCGCAGCGTCATGTCGGCATCCGCCGCCGCATAGGGCGTGGCCCGTTCGATCGGCACATAGTCAAAGGTGATTTGCTGTTTGCCGCTCCCAATCAGCTCCGTGATCTCGGTCATCGGCTCCCGCAGCTTCAGCACATTGAACGCCAAATCTTTGA
The DNA here is from genome assembly GCA_016781505.1 of bacterium. Classification (GTDB taxonomy): domain Bacteria; phylum Chloroflexota; class Chloroflexia; order Chloroflexales; family Kallotenuaceae; genus LB3-1. The sequence goes on along the minus strand of JADDQF010000024.1, from coordinate 1,968 downwards.
GCCCAACGCTCAGGTTACCCAGCAGTATGGCGGCAATCATGGTATCGAACTGCAAGCCCCGCACCTGAATATCCATCTTGCGCAGCGCCAGCACGTCGAATTTGCCGTTGTGGGCAACCTTGGGCTTCCCTCCGTCTTCCAGCACCGGCAGCAGGGCATCACGGACCGCTGCGCGGTCCAGCTGTGGCCCCCCATCCGCGCCCTGATGACCGATCGGCACATACCAGGCTTCGCCAGGCTGCACCGCAAACGACAGCCCCACTACTTCGGCATCCACAAACCCCAGGCCGCTCGTCTCCGCATCAAACGCAATCGACGGTGCGCCTTCGAGCCGCTGCACCAGCGCTGCCAGCTCGTCCGGGGTACGCACGGCATGGTAGGTACCGAGCGTCGGCGGGACGACGGCTGGAGCTGGACGTTGGGGACTGGCTTCCCCAGCCGCATCCGTGTCAAACAAACCCATTTGAGCCGGAGCTCCATTGGCCGGATTGCGGCCATTCGTCGCGCCGTTGCCCGACTCCTCCGCGACTGCTGAGGTCGACGGCTGATCGCTGGGCGGCAGCTTGCGCACCAGGCTGCCAAACTGCAGCTCTTGAAACAGCGCGATCACCGCATCGCGGTTGTACCCGGCCAGCCGGCAATCTTCCAGATTGAGCTGCACCGGCACGTTGCACTCGATTGTGGCCAGGCGTTTGGAAAAGAGCGCCTGCTCTTGCTGGCCATCTAAAACCTTGCGATACCGATTCGGCACGTCATCCAGATGGGCATAGATGCCCTCGATCGTATCGAACTGGTTAAGCAGCGTGATCGCGCCGGCCTCGCCGATGCCCTTGACGCCGGGGATGTTGTCCGACACATCGCCTTTGAGCCCGCGCAGGTCGGCTAGTTGCGCGGGCCGTAAACCTTTGTAGCGCTCTATGACCGCCGCTAGATCGTATTCTTTGGCTTCTTGCCGCTTGCCATACGGCACAGCCAGCAGCACGCGCACATGCTCGTCGACGAGCTGCAGCGTATCGCTATCGCCCGTGATGATGTACGTATCGACGTCCAAGGCCGTCGCTTGCCGCGACAGCGTGCCAATCACGTCGTCGGCCTCGTAGCCTTCTTTGGTGTACACCGGGATATTGAGCGCGTTGACGATGGTTTTGATCCGCGCAAGCTGCGAGTGAAAATCGTCGGGAGCTTCGCCGCGCCCAGCCTTGTATTCGGCATACAGCTCATCGCGAAACGTGCGTCCGACATCAAAGGCTACGGCGGCATACTGGGGCTGAAGTTGTTGCAGGGTTGTCAGCAAAATCTGGCAAAAGCCAAATACCGCAAAGGTTGGCTCACCGGTCGAGGCGCGCAAATGAGCATCGCGCAGCGCATGAAATGCCCGAAAGGCGACGGCATGACCGTCGACCAGCGCCAATTTTTTCCGTGACATCCACTCCTCTTTTAGCTATAAACCCATTATAGCGGAGCCACGAATCGTGGGCAAACCGGGGACTAGACGGCTACCAAACGTTGAACAATTGCCTGGATCTCGTCGAGTGGCATTGGCTTGAGTCCAACATGCAGATGCGGGTCGGCATCACTTGCCGCCCGCGCCGCTTGGTAGACATCGTCGGAAACTGAAAGGAGCAGAATCGGCAAGGTGCATGTTGCCGCCATCTTGCGCAGCTCACGGTACAAGTCGATGCCCTCACCATCCGGTAGCTGACCATCCAGAATCAGCATCGCTGGACGCAGCCGAGACAAAGCTTTACGGCCGCCTGCAAGCGTATCGTAATGTTGGATGTTGTACCCCCACAGGCGCAGCACGGTTTCCAGAATTGCGGCAAAATCGGCGTTATCCTCGATCACGAGGATAGGGGAGGATTGCATGGGCGACTCCATGACAAACAAGAACAACGCGTATGTGTCGTATCGGAGCAACGCTGGTTGCACCAGGCGCGTATGCTAGCATATTTTTGGCTGTTGGGCAGT
>JADDQF010000028.1:5674-30096 GCA_016781505.1 bacterium | reverse complement strand
GCACCACAATATCGACGTTTGGCGGCGCTCCTTCGCCTGAGGCGTCTTGGATATATTGCGGATCGACGTTTAAAAACTCGGCCAAACGTTGGGCTGTGTCGAGCTTGCCCGTGTAATCCAGAATAATGGTGTTGGGTATTTTCTCGGGCGCATCGACGGCGTTGGCCATCTTGTAACCAGCTACTTCCAGATCGACCGTGAGTTCGCTGGCCACACGCCGAATGCCGGAGCCATTTTGGACTTGGACGACTGCAGGCTCGACCGGTTGCTCGCCGGGAGGCAGCGCAAGCTGTTGCGCCATGCGTTGGATATACGCGGGCTCCCAGCAGATAGTCGAACTAAGGTCGCCGCACAAATTGCTCGTACCGTCAGGATTGGTCTCGGGCTTAAGCACCAGCCGCTGAATTCGGTCGGCCTTGAGCTCCTGGGCGAGATTGGCGAGGCCGGTCAGTGTACTGGTATCATCGATGCGCAGGTTTGTACGCACATACTGGCTTGCAACATCCAGGAGCTTGGTTGCGGTACTGATCTGGCTGACAATGCCCTGGCGCTTGATCTCGTCCAGCACTGCTTGCAGCACCTGCTGCTGGCGTTGCGCGCGGCCAAAATCGTTGTCGGCATGGCGGGTACGGGCATAGCGCAGGGCGGTTGTTCCGTCCATCCGCTGCAGGCCAGCCGGAATATACAGCCGCATGTAGCCGTAATCCTCGGTGGGATACTCGGCATCCAAGATGGCTCGCGGCACGTCGACCGGCACGCCGCCAAGCGTATCAACGATCTTTTGAAAGCCGTTGAAGTCGACCTGCGCGGTGTACGGAATTTTTATGCCAAGGAACTGTTCCACCGTCTCAGCCGCTAGCGCCGCGCCGGCGTCTTCGGGGTCGATACCTGTGCCATAAATCTCGGGATTGCGATACCCACACGCATAGGCCGCATTAATCTTGGTACCGGCGGCATTGGGACACTGATCGTTCGGAATTTTAACCAACGAGTCGCGGGGAATGGACAGCATCGACGCCCATTTCTGCACAGGGTCGATATGCACGACGATCAGCGTATCAGAGCGAGCACCCTCGGTTGGGTCGTTGGGCCGGAGGTCAACGCCAATCACCAGCACATTGAAGGGCGCCTGCAACAGGGCTGGCGGCGGGCCTTTGGCGATGGTCGTTGGCCGTACATCCTCCCCACTGCTGATCTGCCCGAGCGCGCTGGAAACACGGTTATAGGCGTACGCGCCGCCCCCGAACAAAAGCAAAAGGAGGGCAACCACGACGAGCCCACAGCCACTGCCTCGCCGACCGCCATCAAAGCCGTATACTTGGCGCCGCGGCGCTGAGGGACGGCGCGGCGGAACACGGTTAGGGGTGCGATACGGCCGTTGCGGTTGAGCCATGCTAGCGCTAATCCTTTATCTCAATCTCGAACTACGAAACCATAGCAACGGGCGCAGTTACTGCGCCCGATTGCCTGGTAGTATAGCATGATGTTGCCCAAAAAGGCATTGTGTCATCACAGAACTGCCGCGTACCTCAGGCAGTATTTGGACATGAGCTGGACGCGCTACAATACGAAGGGGACGACGGGTACGCGCCGCCAAGGCTGTACGCTATGTGAGGAGTTGCCGCAATGAAGCACGCCAAAGGAAGATTGATCGGACAGCGGTCGTTGCAGCTCGTGTACGCCTCGTTCGTCCCCGACACGGCACCCAAAGCGGCGGTGGCGCTGGCGCATGGCATCGGCGAGCATATGGGCCGCTACAGTCATGTGGTCGAGGTGCTGGTGCAGCGGGGCTATGCCGTTTATTCCATCGATCATCGGGGCCATGGCGAAAGCCAGGGGCGGCGCGCGCTGGTTGAGCGCTTTGCATATTTTGTCGACGATTTACGGCTGATGGTCGATAAGCTGCAGGCTGATCTGCCTGGCTTGCCGGTCTTTATGCTTGGGCACTCGATGGGCGGATTGATCGCCTTTCACTATGCGGCACGCTATCAACACGAGCTGGCCGGTCTGGTGCTGAGCGGCCCTGCGCTGCAGGTGGATGCTCCGCCGCATTTACGGGGCGTTGCCCGTCTGCTGGGTACGCTTGTGCCGTGGCTGCCCATCGCGCCCGTGGCGAAGGGACCGGAAAGCGCGCTGAGCCGCGATCCGCGTGTTCAAGAGCTCTTCGATGCTGATCCGCTGGTGTACAGGAAAAAGGTCAAGGCCGGCATGGGTTATCAGCTGCTGAAAGCGGTTGTGGAGGCGCAAGCGCTGATGTCGCAGCTCCAGCTGCCGCTACTGATTATGCAGGGCGAGGCCGACCGGATCGTTAATCCGGCCGGCGCCCAGCGCTTGTACGCCGAAGCCCGCAGCTCGGACAAGACGCTCAAGCTGTGGCCGGAGTGTCGCCACGAAATTTTTAACGAGCTGGAAAAAGACGAGATTATTGCCTTTGCGGCGGATTGGATGGACGCGCATGTGCCCCAGCCGGCGCGACAGGCTGCCGATCTGCAATCCGTTTGAGCATCCCTTCGATGGTGGCCACCACGGCATCCGCCTCACAATCTTGCAGCATTTGATGCCGACAGGTGTCAAACCAGCGCAGCTGCTTGTCGACCGAACCGGCACGCTCATAGATGATTGTGGCCGAGTAAGATCAGCCAACCCAGCGCAGCTGTCATCTGCCCGTTATCCTTGCTCTTGAATATGTATGGCGCGGGCCACATTTACCCGAACGGCCAGCCGCCTGCATGACTTGCAAAGCATTGCTGCGGGCATTATACTTGCTGCGCAGTTGTGAAAATGATCGCAGAGGTGCCGGCACATGGGCCTGTTTGATAGCGTACGAAAATTTCTCGGCTCGGTCGACCACGAATATGACCGCCGGATCAAGGCCGCTAGTCTGGTTAAGGCGTATGACCCGACTGGCGCGTCGCATCATCACGACCATGTCGAAGTGCATAATGAGCATGTGGAGAGCGTCGAAACCGCCCACGGCAACGGCCATACGGTGATGGATGCGCCGACCGAGGCCGAGCAGAGCAATCCACGCAAGGTGACACATTCCCAGCCCTAGCGCGAAGGTGGGGTGACGCAAAGCGTAGGCTACGGGCCTGCGCTTTTTTGTTGCCCGACGTTGCTCCCCGTACGTTATTCGGCGTTGCCCAGGATAAACAGCGTTCGCCATGCCCGAAACACCATCAGGTAGTCGTCGTGGGTGAACGCAACCGTGCGTGCTCCCACCCGCTCAGCGCCCGGCAGCATTCCGGCAATATCCGCTTGCCCCGCCCGCATAAACTCAACCGACAGGGTGATCGGCCCCGTGAGGCGATACGGTTCGTGTTTGCGCTGCAGCGTCTCCATCATCGCGGCGCGTATCCGATTACGCGCCACCGTGGGCGCAAGTGCGCGCGCTGCTCCCCGGGCTAGGCCCTGCTTGACAGCCACGCCTACGACGTGGTCCCCTAACAATGCCTGTGCTTCCGCCACCGCCGTGCTGTCGCCGGTTACAAGCACGACCGGCACGCCATGATAGCCGGCAAAAGCAGCGTTTAGGCCAATCTCGCCAACGGGTTGGTCGTTGAGGCGTACATCGAAAACGGCGGGGCTATAGGTGTGATCGATCACGGCAGCTTTGGTGCCAGCCCGAGCATGGCAGCCGACCAGGCAAAGGGCATCGAAACGGTCGTCAAGCCCGTGCATCATCGACCAGGGACGTGGCGAGCCTTGAAGGAGCTCGGCGGCGGGATGCAGCTCGTCGGGGATGATATTGCGCATATCTCAATGCGCGTCGCTCACCACAACCTCGGTCGCGCCAGCCGCTAATGCGCCCTCAACGGCGGCATTGGCTTCTCCGGTCATCAGCCGACAGCTTTGGGCATATTCAGGGGTATGCGGCAGCGTTTGATCGCTATGCACAATCCCGGCAACGCCTTCCATATCGACGGAGATAAAAACCCGCATGGTCTGCTCCTTGGCGCCTCTGCAATCTGCCTTAGCGTCATGCTGGCATACAGCTCCATGTCATCGCGGAAAACTGGGTGATGGCCTTGATCTAATTTCGCAGTATATAGGTATTCATGCTGGCTTTGGTTTTTACCGTGTGAGGTGTGCTGGCATAGTGGAACAGCTGCCTGCCCAAGCTTGCTGCCTTTGTGGCATACAACTTAGCGTGGTGTGCGAAGAAAGCAAAAGATCATGTCAGTCAGCGCGGCGCGGATCCGATCGCGACTTACATGGCTCGCGTAGGGCAAGCCCATGCCGGCCAACGTTTCCGCGGCCACCTGGATCACGACCGCAGCCGCTTCCGGGTCGGGAACATGCCCAATTTCGCGCGTGTGCAGGGAGCGCAAAAATTCGTGCAGCCGTTCCAGGGCAACGTGGTTAAGCTCTCGTACCCGCTCAGCCACGGCCTGATCCTGTGTGGCTAGATATGCCAGGGTTGGGCTCAGCTTGCGATACAGCACATGTCGCTCAAACAGCCGTCCGACCGCTTTGCTGATCACATCGTACAGGTTGGCGTCGGGAGCGAGATCGAGCTCGGCCAGCGCCGCCTCCGCTTCCTCCCGATACAGCATATCCCACACGGCGAGCAAAATTTGTTGTTTGTCTTTGAAGTAGGTGTAGATCGAGCCGACCGGCTTGCCGGCACGGGCTGCAATATCGCTGGTGGTCACATTGTCGTAGCCGGCTGTTGCAAATAGCTCGGCCGCCGCCTCCAATATGGAGCGCACCGTTTGACGTGATCGCGCCTGCTTCGGTTGAATCAGGAGCGAAGTTTGGGCTGACTGCTCGTGCTCCACCGATTGCTCTCCCGCTTGACAGCACTGTAGAATCTGAAATTAATTCAGCTTCCATTATTATAGCCAGGAACTCCCAAAGCGCAACTCACTTCCCAGGTACGGCAGCGCGAGTGGACAGGCGCAGCGTTCCGCCCTGCATAGCTTCGGCAAACTCCCCACCTCAGCCGCTACCCACAGCATCACTCCCTTAGCCGGGCGTTGACAACTACCTCGCTTGCGGTTCCGGTTACTTCAAACACATCGAACTGCTCGGCAAAGGCCAGCCGGCGTGCCAGTTCGGCATTGATTTGCTCGTCAAGTTGCGTGGTAAGTGGCCCGGCAACATCGCCCAGCACTCCAACCTCGGCCGATTCTGTGACGACACGCACCCCGGAACTTGCCGGTGTAACGCGCATACGGAGCACAATCGCTTGCGCGCCCAGCAACACCGTATCACCCCGGAGGCGCATCACCACCAGTGCCCCCGACTCGAGCTCAATCCGTGGATCGCGCAGAGTGACCAGCGGCAGGGTGACCTCCTGCAGGCTGTCGTCGATCAAGCGCTGGAGCAGATCGCGGCTCAGGATAACGGATAGCTTGGGAGCAGCGTTCGAATCTCCCCCGTCTGACAACTCCCCGACGCGATTGGTGATGCGTAGCACCAATACCAGCAACAGCAGCGTAAGCAGGCCGCCCGCCAACATGCCCAGGCCGAAGAGTGTCATGGGAGACCTTTGAGCAAGGCGCAGCTTCACGGCTTGGCGCTATTGTCGCAGCAGATATACGACCACAACCAGGGCGGCCAGGCCAATCCGGTATACCGCGAACGGCAGGAAGCTGTTGGTTTTAAGATAGCGCAGCAAAAAGCCGATTGCGAGAACGCCGACCACAAACGAGACAACGATGCCGAGCCAGAATGGCGCTGTGTGCAGTGCCGCGCTCTCGATGTCCTTGAGCTTGAGCATCGCCGCGCCAAAGGTGATCGGCATGGCCATCAAAAACGAGAAGCGGGCTGCCGTTTCACGCTTGAGCCCCAGCGCCCGGCCCATCGTCATCGTGGAGCCAGAGCGCGACACGCCTGGAATAAAGGCCAGCGATTGTGCCAGCCCAACCAGCAGCGCTTTCGGCCATGTAATCGCCGCTAGCTCCTCGCGCTGCGGCGCTGCCCGGTCGATGATGTACAGGGCAACGCCCATCACGGCCAGCGAGGTCGCAATAATTAACTGCTTATCGCGGAAAAAATCGGCCGCCACCCGATCCAGCACAAAGCCAATCGCCGCGCCCGGCAACGACGCTACCACAATCAGCCAGAACAGTCGGCCGTTCTTGCTTTGTGGCTGGGCAGCCGAGCCGATAAGCTGGAGCCAGTCGCGCCAGAAAAAACCAATCAGTGCCAAAAGCGTGCCCATGTGCAGCGCGACGTCATACCACTGGGTGTTGTAGAAAGCACCCGGATCGGTCCAGCCGAAGAGCCAAGGTGTGATGATCAGATGTGCCGACGACGAGATCGGCAAAAACTCGCCTAGTCCTTGCACCAGGCCCAAGGTAGTCGCGATCCGAAAGTCGCCTTGCAGCAAAAAGGCCAGCAGGACCAAGCCCAGCAAAATTAGCAGCGGCAATGTGACGAAGACGCGTGATACGCGGGGCGGCTGAGCTGCTGTGGCAGTGTCGGCGGTTGTGGGTGTACGCATGGATTTTCCATAAGTTGTTGAATATGACCGCGCCATTGTACCACGCGCATCTTCCGCCCTTATGCCAGCCGTAGCGGAGCGGAGGCGTTCCCCTGTGGTCCAATTTCGAGGTTGTTTGGACTGAGCGGCCAGATTGTTTTCGAGCTTATAGGTCCGATACAGCAGCGTGCCGAGTGCCGAAACGCCAATTGCTCCAACCGTAAGCCAGCCTAGATTCATGGAGGCTTCTCCAACCGTCACACAAAAGCGCAAAGGAACAAGACTTTGCTCTCGTCTCCTTTGCGCCTTTGCGGCTATATGTTGACCGACAAATGTACCCTGTTAGGCCTGCTTGCTGACGGGTGCGATGGTGGGCGACTCCGCCAGTTCATCCGAGTTGCGCTTGGAGCGCATGATGGCTAACGCAATCACACCGATCAGGGCGAGCATGACAACAATTGTAATGGCCCCAGGCGTGCGAGCCTCGCCTTGCACAGTCACAACAATTGGCGCGACAATCAATGCAACCAGGTTGATGACCTTGAGCAGCGGATTGAGCGCCGGCCCTGACGTATCTTTGAGCGGATCACCCACGGTATCGCCGACCACCGCGGCCTTGTGTGCCTCGGTGTGCTTGCCGCCGTAGTTGCCTTCTTCAATGTATTTCTTGGCGTTATCCCAGGCGCCGCCGGCGTTGGACATAAAGACCGCCAACAGCTGCCCGCAGACGATGGTGCCGGCCAGGAATCCGCCCAGCGCCTCGACGCCCAACAAGAAGCCGACAACAATCGGCGAAAGCACCGCGATCACGCCAAGCGTAACCAGCTCACGCTGTGCAGCCGTAGTTGAAATAGCGACCGCCTTGGCGTAATCGGGCTGTACACGACCTTCCATAAGGCCAGGGATGCGCAGCTGCCGCCGTACCTCGTTCACAATCAATGACGCGGCGCGAGAAACGGCCCTAATCGTCAAAGCCGAAAACAAGAACGGCAACGCGCCGCCCACAAGCAGCCCGATAAAGACGCTCGGCAATGCGACGTTGATGCCGCTCAGCAGGCGCGGATCGTCGGTCACATTCAGGGGAATGTTGAGCACCTGGTGTTGGGCGCGGAGCACGTCCGCAAAGAACGATCCGAACAGCGCCACAGCTGCAATCACCGCCGAGCCAATCGCGACGCCCTTGGTCACGGCCTTGGTGGTGTTGCCGGTCGCATCCAGGTCGTCCATCACGTCGCGGGCGCTCTTTTCCAGATTCGCCATCTCGCCAATGCCGTTGGCATTGTCCGAAATCGGGCCGAACGCATCCATCGAGATGGTGTTGCCTGTCAGACTCAACATGCCGATGCCGGTGAGTGACACGCCGTACAAGACCGCGATCAGGTCGCCGCCGCGGAAGATCAGCACCGAGGCAAAGATCGACACGCCGATCACCAGCGCAGCATACACGCTGGACTCGTAGCCCAGCGCGAGACCGGACAATATGTTGGTCGCCGAGCCGGTCTGCGATGCCTTGGACGTTTCTCGCACCGGGCTGAAGTGGGTCGAGGTAAAGTACTCGGTGAGCCGGTCAAGGGCGATTGCCAGCAGCACGCCCGCGGTGATCGCCAAGAACGGCCGGAAGTCGATGCCGCCCTGGCCATTGTTAAGACCGGGATTGCTGTAGATAAAAGCGATCAACAGCGTGCCAACGACCGCAACCGCAGCCGACAGATAGAAGCCGCGATTCATCGCGCCCATCGCGTTGCGCTCGGTGTCCGTGGTGCGCACAACATAGGTGCCGATGATCGAGGCGATCACGCCGACGCCGCGCGCCAGCAGCGGGAAGATCAAGTAATACGGGTTGAAGGTGCCGCCACCTGCTACCTCGGCAGTGCCGAGCACAATGCCCAGGATCATCGCGGCCACAATGGTGACCTCAAACGACTCGAAAACGTCGGCGGCCATGCCCGCGCAGTCACCAACGTTGTCGCCCACCAGGTCGGCGATCACGGCCGCGTTGCGCGGATCGTCTTCCGGCAAATTGGCTTCGACTTTGCCCACCAGGTCGGCGCCGACATCGGCAGCTTTGGTATAGATGCCGCCGCCGACGCGCATAAACAGCGCGATCAACGAGCCGCCAAAGCCGAAGCCGAGCAGCGCATCCGGCGCCGAGATACCGTAAAACAGAAAGATCAGCGTGCCGCCCAGCAGCCCGAGTCCCACAGTCAGCATGCCGGTAACGGTGCCAGACCGGTACGCAACTTCAAGCGCCTTGCTGTAGCTTCGGCGCGCAGCCGCGGCCACCCGCACATTCGCTGCCACCGCCACGGTCATTCCGACATACCCTACGGCGTACGAGAAGAGCGAGCCCATCAAAAACGCAATGGTTCGGCCGACCCCGATCGCCATGACCGCGTTATCACCCCAGACCTCTTCGGCTTCGGGGGTAGGTGGAATAAGATACACGCTGAGGAACAGCAAGACCGACAACACCGCAATGGCGATGGCGATCGTCCTGAACTGACGGCTGAGATACGCGTTAGCACCGTCCCGAATCCAGCCCCATACCTCGCGCATACGGTCGGTGCCCGTCTCATAGGCCAGGATCTGGCCTCGTAGCCACGCCGCATACACCAGACCAGCTACGGCCAATGCAAGCACAATCCAGATGGCTGTTTGTTCAAATGTGCTCAGCCCCGCCAACCCTCGAAACATACCAACTCCTTCTTGATCCTGTACGTTCAGGATAATGATGGACATCGACAACAACGCTGTTGCCGAGTGTGAAGATACTACTTAAGCGAATAACGGCGCGAAAACGAGTGCAACGATGCTCATCAGCTTAATCAAAATATTGAGTGAAGGTCCAGCCGTATCTTTGAATGGATCGCCGACAGTATCACCGACAACGGTTGCTTTGTGAACGTCCGAGCCTTTACCTCCTAGGTTGCCCACTTCAACGAATTTCTTGGCATTATCCCATGCTCCACCGGCATTTGACATGAAGATGGCCATCAACACTCCGGTCACGAGCGAGCCAGCTAGCAAACCACCTAGCGCCGCTTTGCCGAGCGCAAAGCCAACGAGCAGCGGTACAACCACCGCCATCAGGCCAGGAAGCAGCATTTCGCGCAGCGCAGCAGCGGTAGAAATACTGACGCAGCGGGCGTAGTCAGGTGTGGCGGTTCCTTCCATGAGGCCAGGAATGCTACGAAACTGATGGCGAACTTCCTCAATCATCGCGAACGCAGCTCGCCCTACCGCTTCCATGGTCATGGCCGAGAACAAGAACGGGAGCATGCCACCAACAAACAAACCGACGATCAGGTTCGGATCGGTTAGGCTGACGTCTTCCAGTCCTACTGCGGCGGTGTAGGCCGCGAATAAGGCCAGGGCCGTGAGGGCTGCCGAGCCGATCGCAAACCCTTTGCCAATTGCTGCCGTTGTATTGCCAACTGAGTCGAGCGTATCGGTAATGCGCCGAACTTCCGGCTCAAGGTGGGCCATCTCGGCAATACCGCCTGCGTTGTCGGCAATGGGGCCGTACGCATCGACGGCTACTGTCATGCCCGTGATGCTCAGCATTCCCACCGCAGCAAGCGCAATGCAGAACAAGCCCTGGCCACTGGGATTACCAATCGAGAAGGCTGCAAGGGTTGCCGCCCCGATGACCAGGATCGGGGCGGCAGTGGAGCGCATGCCCACCGCAAGACCTGCAATGATGTTGGTTGCCGGCCCAGTCACAGATTGCTGGGCGATGCTCTTAACGGGCTGGTAGTCGCTCGACGTATAGTATTCCGTAATCAAGCCAATCGAGATGCCGGCTACGAGCCCAGCAACGGTTGCTCCAAAATAGACCCACGTGCCGTAACCGAACAGCGAGATGGCCGCGACAAAGAGCAGCGTGATCCCGCCGGAGGCAAAGGTGCCCATGCGCAGTGCCAACGCGGGATTAGCGCCGCCCATGCTGCGCACTACAAACGTGCCTAGCACTGAGGCAATAATGCCAGCGCCCGCGATCATGAGTGGCAGTGCCGCCAATGCGGCTGGTACCTGGGCTTCTGGTAGCAGCACTGCCAGCGCCATGGTGGCGATAATCGAGCCAACATAGCTTTCAAAGAGATCCGCCCCCATGCCGGCGACGTCGCCCACGTTGTCGCCTACATTATCAGCGATCACCGCCGGGTTACGCGGATCGTCTTCGGGAATGCCTGCCTCAATCTTGCCGACCAAGTCCGCGCCAACATCAGCCGCTTTGGTGTAGATTCCGCCACCTACCCGCGCAAACAGGGCGATTGAGGATGCACCTAAGGCGAAACCATTAATGACGCCGTTTGCCACGCCCGCCTGCCCAAAAATAAGAAACAGCACGCCAACACCCAGCAAGCCCAGCCCTACCACCGAAAGGCCCATCACCGAGCCGCCCGCAAAGGCAATTCCGAGGGCCCTTGCAAGACCAGAGCGCGCCGCTTGAGCCGTCCGTACGTTCGCTCGTGTCGCCACTTGCATGCCGGCGTAGCCTGCGAGTACGGAAAAGCTAGCACCCAGCAGAAATGGAATAACAGTGAGCGGTTGCATGGCGGTCGATGTGAAGCCGACGGTGACAATCACAAGGGCAACTGCCAGTACAAACACAACCAGGACACGATACTCGCGGTTCAGAAACGCCATGGCACCCTGCTGGATTGCCTCGGCAATTTGCTGCATACGCGGCGTGCCGGCATCTGCGCAGGTAATGGATGTAGCGGAGAACCAAGCTACAACGAGCGCCACAATGCCGCTAAGCGGCGCAAGCCACGTCAGACCTTCCATTGATCTCTCTTGTCCAGCGGCGCACACCATGCCATGTCTTCCATGTATCTCCCTTTGTCAACGGTAAAGTACCAAATACACGCAACCTTACGGCGAGGTGCGTTACGAATTGGTGTGCCACAGCCCTGTGGCGTTTGCAAAGCTCCTACCTGCTGGGTTATGTTTCTGCCGATACTGTTTTAGGAGGAACAAAAATGTCTAGGACACAGCGTCATACTCTCTCTGCGCGATTTTAACATGATTCTGTTTTGATTGTAAAGATTGGTACAAACTTCTTGCCTCACCACGCGGGACAGATAGCTGGAGACGGCAGGATACAACATGGTGGTGCCGCAGGCAAGAATGGTACAATAATGTCAGGCGTTTGGCGGGCGGATGGCCCACGCTAGGAAGGATGACCGATGCCGATTGTGCAAGGCAGTGAGCCGCGAAATCCACAACGGGGGAGCAGCGCGCGGCTCGGTTGGATCGTGCCGCTGCTGATCTTTGGCCCGACGATTTACCGGACCATGCGCAACATGGCTGCAGGCCGGCTGACCGACCAGCAGCTCCTGATTGCGGGCGTGGGGCTGGTGCTGCTTGTGGCACTGGTGGTCGTTGTGCGGCGGGTGAACGGTGTGCGCAACAATGGCTCGTCGAGCTTGCCGACGGCATACCAGCCTCCCAAGAGCGTTGGATCCACGCCGCCAGTGGTGCGGGCTCCAGCCCCTGAAGACACTCCTCCCTGGACTCTACCCGCTCGTGCTGGTGCGCATCCGCTGCTGTCGAGCGACACGTATGTGCCGCGGGCGCCGCAGTTCGAGCCGATTATTACCGGCAAAGTTGTGCTGGCCGGGGTTGTGCTGGCTGCGGTGCTGAGCGGGATTGGTTTGCTGCTGTTCCAGGTGTGGTAAGGCCCCGACAACTATTGACTAGGCTGCTGGAGCTGGGTTGGAAGCTTCCGATACAATGCCAAACTTCGATCTTTTTGCCCACTACTACGATGCGGACATGGGCGACTTCGCCGATGATCTGCCGCTGTACCGCGAGCTAGCTCGTCGTAATCCAGGCGTTGTTCTGGACGCGATGTGTGGGACGGGACGCGTGGTCGTCGCGCTTGCAGCAGCGGGATTTCAAACGGTCGGGTTGGACATCGCGCCGGAGATGGTGCACATCGCCGAGCGCAAGCGTGTGGAGCAGCGCTTGGAGCAGCGCCTGCGGATTGTGCAGGGTGATGTGCGCTCGTTCGCGCTCCCCGAGCAGTTCGGCGTCGTGGTGGTGCCGCTGAACTCGTTTATGCATCTTGAAACCGTAGAGGATCAGCTCGCCGCACTGCGGTCGATCCGGCGGCACCTGGCACCGGATGCACTGGTGGTGATCGACCTGTTTAATCCCGATCCGCGGGACTTGATGACCGACCAGGGCGTGTTGGTGTACGAGCGGACTTTTGCCAGCGCTGCCGGACTGCCGGTGCAAAAGTTTGTGCTCCGTCGCACGGATGCCGCCAACCAGCGCCAAATGGTCGAGTTTATCTACGATGAGCTGCAGCCGGATGGCCGAATGACGCGGCGGGCGCTGCCGTTTGTGATGCGCTGGCTGTACCGTTTCGAGTTGCAGCATCTGTTGGCCCGCGCGGGGCTGGCGGTTGAGGCGGTGTATGGCGATTATGACCTGGAGCCGTACACCAGTGATAGTCCACAACTTATTGTTATTGCACGTGCGGCGTAACACCTTGTTGCGCGGCGGGTGCCGGTTAGTTAAGTGATGTACCAGACCGAAGCTGATTTTAGGGAAGAGCGGCGCCGCCGCTTGCTGTATGGGTTCTTTGGCGTCAGCATGTTTCTAACGGTTGTGATCTGCGCTGTGCTCCTGTTTCTGGTTCTGGCACCGCCCCAAGGCCAGCGGCGCTTGGGCAGCGTCAGCCAATTTGCGGTTGGCGAAGTTGTGGCGGTGCCAGTCAAACGCCTGGAGTTGACCAAGGTGCTGCCCAAGGCGCCGAACTGGAGCGAGGATATTATCTATGTGGTCAAACAGCCCAACGAAGGCTATCAAGCGTTCTTGAGTCTTGATCCCGTGACCGGGTGCAAACTCAACTGGAATGGCGAGGTGCAGCGCTTTGTGGACGGTTGTTCGCAAACGCGCTATATGCTGTCGGGCCGCAATGCCACGGACGCCACAACGCTGGTTTCCACGCCACAGCATATGATCGAGATGCCGGTCGAAGTGCAGGGCAGCGATGTGTACGTGATGGATCGGATGCTGCGGCGTGATCGACAACAGTGAAAGGGCATGAAGGTACGTCCCTCCTGCGCACGTACCTTCTTCTAAATAGAAGAACGCTGTGAACGCCCGCGGACACCCCAAGCGCCCGCTGCCCTCCCGTAACCGTTCGGCCGTCGTCGCCGGCAAGCTCAAGCCAGCGCGTAAGTCGGGGCAACCCTTCCCCGGCTGGTCTCCTTCGAATCGTTCTCAACCTCCTTGCTGAAACGTTCACTGCAGCGGTCTACCCAAACGGCTGGTAGTGCAGATGCTCCAACGCTGGTACAATGAGCAGTGTGCTACCAGGGTTACTCGCTAGTCACCGGTAACACATGTAACCCCCAAGATCCCCACACATCCTGACCGGAAGAAGGAGTCGAGCATGACGTTCGCGACAATGACAGACGTTCGTAGTTCGTTATCCGATCAACAGTACATTGCGACCGATGACATATCGACCGTGGTGTTTTTGGCAGAGAAGCTTGGCAAGCCGCTGCTCGCCGAAGGCCCAGCGGGCGTTGGCAAGACCGAGTTGGCCAAGGCGTGGGCGAGTGCTACTGGTCGGCAATTAATCCGCTTGCAGTGTTACGAAGGTCTGGACGAGACCAAGGCGTTGTATGAATGGGAATATGCCAAGCAGATGCTGTACACGCAGCTGCTGCGCGACCAGCTGCGCGAAACACTTACCGGTGCGACCTCGTTGACCGAGGCAGCGGACCGACTGGCCGCCGAAGAAGACGTTTTTTTCTCCCAGCGGTTCCTGCTGCAGCGCCCGTTGCTGCAGGCGATTTTATCGGATCAGCCGGTTGTGCTGCTGATCGATGAAATCGACCGCGCCGACAGCGAGTTCGAGGCCTTTTTGCTCGAAGTGCTTAGCGATTTCCAGGTGTCCGTTCCCGAGCTGGGCACGCTCAAGGCCAAGCATCAGCCGGCTGTGTTTCTGACCTCCAACAATACCCGTGAGCTGTCAGAAGCCTTGAAGCGGCGCTGCCTGTACTTGTTCGTCGACTATCCGGACGAAGAGGCCGAACTGCGCATCGTTCAGCTCAAGGTGCCGGGTTTGGCGCCGAAGCTGGCGCAGCAAGCGGTTGAGCTGGTCCAAAAGCTGCGCGGCCTGGACCTCAAAAAGTCGCCCAGTGTATCGGAAACGCTTGATTGGGCTCGCGCGTTGGTGATGCTCAATGCCCGCGCCCTTGATCGCGAAACGCTTGACAACACGCTGACGGTGCTGCTTAAGCACGAAAGCGATGTTCAACGCGCGCGGCGCGCGATGCAGGGCGGTAATCGCGAGATTGGACGCTATGGCCGTTAAGCCAGCTGATGCAGCTGCCTTTGACGCTGAGATGACCGCGCTGGTGCAGCCTTTTGCCGAAGATGGCAGGCTGCGCCATGCAGCTCCAAAGCACAATCACCTGGGGCAAGCCCAAGCAAATCAGTCGTGAGCCATGAACCATCAGCAAAGAGTGCCGGGCACTGTTGCTGACGCATTGATATCTCAACTATGGATGATCGAATCGTCGAGTTTGTACAAGCGCTGCGTGGCGCAGGTGTGCGTGTTTCCCTCGCCGAAAGCACCGACGGCATGCGCGCAATCCAGGCGCTGGGCATCGAGGATCGCGAAACCTTCAAGGCTGCCCTGCGCACAACCTTGGTCAAGGAGCACGCCGATCTGCCGATCTTCGAGCAGCTTTTCCCGGTGTTTTTCAACATTGGTACGCCGCCGATGCAGTCGGCCCAGGGCGAGGATAGCGAGCTAAGCCAGGAGCAGCAAGCGCAGCTTGATCAAGCGATGCAGCAAATGATGCAGGCGCTGAATGCAAAGCTGCGCGAACTGATGCAGCGGCTGATGAGCGGCCAGGGGCTGACCCGCGAAGAGCTGGAACAGATGGCTCAGCAGGCGGGTATGCAGCGGATGCAGAGTGCCTCGCCGCAGATGCAGCGCTACATCCAGGGACAGATGGAGCGTCAGCTCGGGCTGCAACAGCTGCAGCAGCTGCTCCAGCAGCTTGAACAGGCACTGCAGGAGCAGGGCATGAACGGCGAGGGCCGCGCGCAAGTTCGCGACATTGCGGAAGGCAACGGCGAAGCCCTGGAGCAGCAGATTGCCCAGTATGTTGGCCAAAGCATGGCGAAGCAGCTTGCCGAGCAGATGAAGCACGACCCAATTCATGATTTAGCGAACCGGCCGCTTGATCAGCTGGGCGCGCGCGAGATCGAGCAGCTGCGTGATGAAGTCCGGCGCATGGCCGCCCGATTACGGACCCGTGCGGCATTACGCAATCGCCGCCATCGCGCAGGATCGTTGGATGCCAAGGCCACGGTGCGTGGCGCCCAGCGCTACGGTGGCGTTCCGATTGAGCTTAAATTTCGGCGCAAGCGGCTCAAGCCCAAGCTGGCCGTGATCTGCGATATTTCAACCTCGATGCGGCCACACGCAACGTTTATGCTGACGCTGATGTACGAGCTGCAGGACGTGTTGTCGCATACGCGCTCGTTCGCCTTTATCGACGACATGCACGACATCACCCAAGACTTCACCGGTCAACGGCCCCAGGAGGCCATCGGCGGCGTGTTGCAGCGTATCCCGCCCGGCTACTATTCCACCGATCTCGGCGCCTCCTTGGCGACCTTTTGTCGTCAGCATCTGGATGCGGTTGATCGCCGGACCACCGTGATCGTGCTGGGCGATGGCCGCAACAACTACAACGATCCCCGAATCGATTGCGTCGATACCATCAAGCGGCACGCCCGGCGCGTGCTGTGGTTTACCCCTGAGCAGGAACGGATGTGGGGCACCGGCGATAGCGACATGCGCCAGTACGCGCCCAAAATGGATGCTGTCCATTACGTGGCGACGCTGCAGCAGCTCGCGGACGCAATCGACCATCTGTTGAGTGGCAGATAGGCTGAGCGCGACATCGGCGAAGCACACCGACGGCAAGAAACCCGATCAACCCTGGTCGGGTTCTGCGGTACACTGTTGACGGCCTCCTTTTTGCGTAGCGCCACAGCGGGAGGTGGAACTATGCAACAAACGGGCGGCATCGTCGAGGCGGCTGGCCGCTTTATCGGGAAGTACGGCGTCTGGATTATCCTGGGGCTGATGGTCGTCGAAATTGGCCTGGCACGGCGGCGTGGCGAGCTTTAGCCTCCCTGCGGCGTCAAACATTCAAGGCGATTACCCCACGGATCGAAGGTGTAAAAACGGCGATAGCCCGGCAGCTGATCGTCCCAGATGATCTGTACGCCGGCCGCTTCGAGCCGGGCCGCTAATGCTGCGACATCACGCACCAGCAGGGCTGGATGAGCTTTCTGCGCTGGCCTGAAAGGCTCTTCTACGCCGATATGTAGGCCATGCGCGCCAAGCGCAAACCACACGCCGCCGCGTCCGGCGAGGATGACCGGTTTGGCTACTTCTTCGAGTCCCAGAAGCTCGCCGAAAAAGTGACGGGCCGCTGCTTCGCAACCCTTGGGTGCTGCGAGCTGCACATGATCGAGCCCGATCAGACTCCATTGCTCCGCTGCCATACCATGCTCCTCGCAACAAAAAGAGCTTTGGGAATATTTCCCAAAGCTCTGTGTCGGTTGTGCTCCCGTTACTTGATCAGCTTCTCGATGCGGGCTGAGTAGATCGACTTCGGCCCAGCACCCTGAATCCGGTCAACCTCTTTGCCGTTCTGGAAGATGATCATGGTGGGAATGGCCATCACGCCAAGTTGACCCGCAAAAACGGGATTATCGTCGATGTTGACCTTGGCAATTTTGACCTTGCCCTCGTACTCGCCCGCCATCTCTTCCAAGATCGGTGCGACGGCGCGGCAGGGGCCGCACCAAGGTGCCCAAAAATCAACCATCACCGGCTGATCTGATTGGAGCACTGACTGCTCAAATTCTGCATCGGTCACTGCGACCGTTTTGCCTGCCATTTCGACCTCCTGTAGGTACCCAGTGGGCTGATGTGCACTCAATCCCTCTGATTTTTATTGTACCATGCTCTGAGCTTACGAAATGTAAGCTGTTTGGCCTACTTGGCGGGAATGCGCTTGCTCAGGCTTTCCCGCATCAGATGCTTCTCCAAGAACGCGGCGCGCTTCTCGGTCTGTTCCAGAATGGTCTTGAGCATGGTTTCGCTGCCATAATCGCCAAGCTCGTTCGCCGTGGCAATATGCCCGCGCATTGTATCGGCGATCGTGCATTCCATATCGACATCATGTTCCAGCATTTCGCGCAGGTCGAACATGCCTTCCGGCTCGTGCTGAATGTAGGCGTGCTGCTCGATTTGGGTCGGGCCAGTCACCGGTAGGCCGCCCAACGAGACGATGCGCTCGGCTACTTCGTCGAACTGTTCGTGCAGCTGGGTGTAGTGCTCTTCCAGCAGGAGGTGCAGCTCCAAAAATTGCGCGCCCTCCACAATCCAGTGGTGCTTATGGTACTGGTGATACAGCGTGAACATACTGGCCAGGTCTTGGTTCAGCAGTGTCACCATCTGGCTGGCCGTATCTTGTGGCAGGCCAAATGGATTATCGCGAACGACGTTGCGCTCTTGGCGCACTTCGTGTTGGGTCGCCATGAATGCCTCCTCCGGCAAAATCGAGACCTAGCACACGCTTGCATATCAATCGCAGCGCCCGGTTCTCGATCTTACTTTCCTCATTATTATTGCTGTGCCAGAATCTCGTCCAACGTCTCGTGCTCCAGCATGTGCATCAAATCCTGCGTGCGCAGCTCTTGTTCACGGAGGTGGCGCTTAATCAACGTTTCCGAGCCGAAGTCGCCCAGCTGGCGGGATAGGCCAATATGTTCGCGCAGCTTCACCAGGATCTGCTGGTTGGCTTTCACGTCGTTGGACAGCATCTGCCGCAGATCCAGGATGCCTTCTGGCTCTTCCGTCACATAGCCGCGCTCAAGCTGCGCGGTTGGACCGCTCACCGGCACGCCGCCAAGGGTCACAATCCGCTCCGCAAAGGCATCCGCCTGCAGCTGCGTAGCCGTGTAATGCTCTTCGAGCAGGATATGCAAATCCCGGAACTGCGGGCCTTCCGCCACCCAGTGGTGTTTCTGGTACTGGTGAAACAGCACGAACAGGCTGGCGACATCGCTGTTGAGCGCGTCGATCACTTGCTTGGCGCCTTCGCGCTTAAGCTTGATCGAATTGTCGACCACTTCGTTCGGCTGTTGACGCACATTAGGCGTCTGCTCTGCTTGAGTCATGGAATTGGCTCCCTATCGCTCCAAAGTCGGCTGCCAGCTAGGCTAGCAGGGCCAAACCACTTGCCGCAGGCTTGGCTCCCTTGCCGCGGGTTCGGCTACTTGTCGCTGATCGTCGGTTCAACCACTGCTTCGTGTGGCCGTGAGCTGACCAAGCCTCGATCAAGGCTTTCGCGCTCCAGGTGCTTTTGCACAAATGCGGCCCGCTTTTCGGTGGCCTGCAGGGTTTGCTTGAGCAGATCTTCCGTGCCCCAATCACCCAGCTGGGTTGCCAACCGAATATGCTCGCGGAGACGATTGGCAATGGTGCGCTCGGCTTCGACATTCCGCTCCAGCATGTCACGCAGGCCAATGATGCCGTCGGGTTCTTCTTCGAGATAGGTTACCTCGAGCTGCTTGCGCATCGTGGCTGCGGGTACGCCGCCCAAGGCATTGGTTCGCTCGCCGACCTCGACCGCCGCCAGCTCGACCTGTTCGGCGTGCATGGCAAACAGCTGCTCGAGCTCCCGAAACTGCGGGCCTTCCACCACCCAGCGGTGCTTGTGATACTGATGATGCAACACGTAAAGGCTGGCTAGGTCCTGGTTGAGCACCTCGACGATCTGCTTGGTAACTTGCTCGTCCAGCATCAAAACATTCGATTCTACCTGATCGTACTCTTGTTCAATCTCGTATTGGCGCATTGCCATGGGCGTACGCTCCTTTCGTGTAGACCAAACATAATCCGAGCAACTTATGTGCCCACAGGCTGTGGTGCTGAGCTGGGGAATTGCCGGGTGTTGTGATGTAAAATGGCCCTACATGGTGGTATTGAAGGAGGGAGGCGGTGATGCCGGAGTACACGGGGCAGATGGTCGAATTTCAAACCAACGGGGTCACGGCCAGCGGCTACCTGGCCCGGCCACAGGACGACGAACGTCATCCGGCAGTGGTGGTGCTGCAAGAATGGTGGGGGTTGAACGACCATATCAAGGCAGTTGCGGACCGCTTTGCCGCCGCCGGTTTTGTGGCGCTGGCGCCTGACTTGTATGGTGGCCGGGCCACCACTGAGCCGGATGAGGCGCGCAAGCTGGCGATGGCGCTGGATATGCAGCGCGCGGTCAAGGATATGGTCGGCGCCGTCAACTACCTATGCGGTCTGTCGAATACCACCAAAATTGGCGTGGTTGGGTTTTGTATGGGCGGTTCGCTTGCGTTGGTGTTGGCCGCACACACGCCGCGGATCGGGGCAGCTGTCTCGTTTTATGGCGGCCGTCCACTCGAGGAGGCGGACGCGCGGCAGATCGACGCGCCGGTGCTAGCCTTTTATGGCGGACGCGATCAGGGCATTCCGCCGGAGCGGATCGAGCATAACCGCGAGCTGTGGACGCGCCATTCCATTCAGCACGAGATCGTCGTGTACCCCGAGGCCGAGCACGCGTTTTTCAACGATACTCGGCCAGGCATCTTCGATCCCGTTGCCGCCGCGGATGCCTGGCAGCGGATGTTGGCGTTTTTTCGAACGCATTTACAGGCGGCTTAAGTCTTGCATGGTTCAGCACAAAGCGATGATGGAGGGAAGCAAGCATGGCAGAAGGCGTAACAATTACCTGGCTGGGACATGGCACCTTTTTGTTTGAAGCGCCGAATGGTGAGCGCATCCTGATGGACCCATGGATCGAGAGTAATCCTAAGTTTCCCGCCTCATGGAAAGACAAGCTCCTTGAGCGCCTAGACGCAATTGTGTTGACGCACGGCCACTTCGACCATGTCGGCGACCTTTCAGCAGTCATGCGGCAATCATCCGCTCCGGTGCTGTCGATCTTCGATATGGTGCCGTGGCTACGAAAGCAGGGCATCGCAGAAGACCGCTGCATGGGCTTCAATCTAGGTGGTACGGTCGAGGCGGCCGGAGTTAAGTTTACGATGACGCCGGCCATGCATTCGTCCAGCCACACCGATGACGCAGGGAACATCGTGTATCTAGGCCAGCCCGTGGGCTATGTTATGGAGTTCGGCGATGGCACAGTTGTCTACCACAGCGGTGATACCTGTGTGTTCGGCGACATGCGGATCATTGGGGAGCTGTATCGACCAGACGTGGCCATTCTGCCGATCGGCGGCTGGTTTACTATGGGACCACGCCAAGCCGCATATGCCGCGCGGCTGATCGGTGCACCGCGGGTTATTCCAGAACATTGGGGCACGTTCCCGATCTTAGCCGGAACACCGAGCGAGCTACAGCTGGAACTAACGGCTCAAACTATCGAGGTTATCGCGCTTGAGCCCGGCGGCAGCACAACGGTTGCGCGCGCCGCCGAAGTCCAGCCACGCAAATCCGAGTCATAAACACAGCCGGAAAACGGCAACGCTGAGCTGTCAATCCGGGGGCGGCACGTCGCCTCTTTAGCCGAAGGCCTAGCCTTTACGCAGTGCTTCAAGGATGCACCAGCCATCCACGCCATCCGCGATAATGCGCACCCAGCGGTAGCCGTCGGCCGGCTGGGGATCGCTCACCACTTGCACGGCCGTGCCGTTTGCCAGCGAAGCGATCTGTGGTGAGCTAATGCCTGGTCCACTGCGTACGCGCACGGTTCGGCTGTTGCGGGCTGCGACAATATAGCGCTCACCGCTCAGCACAGGTGCAGCGGCCGCGGTGGCAGCCGCTGAAGGCTGCGCATTCGTCGCTGCTGATCCTGCCGGCGCTGTAGGGCTGGCTTCACCGCCGCGGAACAACATACCGCCCACCAGCAAAAGCAGCAACACGCCGCCGGCGCGGAGCAGGAGACCCAACGGCAACCTGCGTCGACGTGGGCCAACCGGCTCTGTTTCGGTTGTCCAAGCCGTGGTGGCCTGGGGCTGAGCGTCGTCATCCGGCACAGGCATAGTGGGCGGGATCCGCGGCAAAACGGTGGTCGCCTGCTTGGCGTGCTCTTCCACGGCGCGTAGATCCGCAAGCAGGTCGTCCGGCGTCGCATAGTGACCAGCCAGCGCACGCTCAGCAATCCGGCGCACTGGCGTGTTCGTGGGTATTTCGTCCCCACTGGCCATAGCTATGCTAAGTATCCGGCCCAGCTGCGCGCTGATCTGCGCTGGACTGAGGGGCGCCTGCGCCAACCCAAAATCAAGCACTTGGACGCGGCCATCGGCGCCGATCCGTACGGTTTGCTCGGTAATGTGGGGCAGGAGCTGCTGGCGTTGCTGGGCGGCCTTTACAGTGTCCGACAGTGCAGCGACTAGTGCAACGGCTTGGTCGGTTGCCAGCGGTGCTGCTTTGCTTAAGGCCGGGCCTGCTACCTCTTCAAGCACCAAAAATGGTCGCCCATCAACCATATGTTGGTCATACAGTGCAGCTACGGAGGGCAAATTAGTGAGCGCGGCAGCCCGCGCTTTATCGACTAACCGCTGAGCATATCGCGGGTCACTCGCGCGCTGAGCTTGCAGTAGCTCGATCGTTACGGCGCGGTTCAGCAGCCGATCATGGGCCTGGTAGGCCACCACAGCATCGTCGCTGTAGACTACGTCGGCTAGCTCATAGCGATCGGTCAAGGTTGGCATACAGCTACCAACTACCTGCTGACCGGGATTGGGCTGGTGGGGACTTCCCACAGCCGCTCCGGTGAGTCGATTGGCAGCTCGGCGAGCGGCTCCGACGGTGGCCGAAGTCCGGCGAGCTCGTAGCGGGTGTCCACCAACGCCGCGTACAACGCCGCGCCATCACGGTAGCGCGCCAGGGCCACTGGCGCGGTCGCTTTGGCAACCACGCGCTCAAGCGCCAGGGGTACGCTTAAGATCACCTCACTCATCAAGGGTACGCGCTCTTGGACATGCTGCTGGGCAATGCTGGCCGCGTCGGGTCCATCAAACGGTACCACTCCCGTGATCATCTGAAACAGCACAATCCCGAGCGAGTACACATCGGTCGCAGGGGTAATGGGTGAGCCCAGCACCCGCTCCGGTGCAATATAGTGTGGCGATCCCAGCACCGCACCTGCGTCCAAGTGTCCGCCTACCCCCGAGATGCCGAAGTCAAGCAGCTTGACGCGTCCGGCGTGATCGATCATGATGTTGTCGGGCTTGACATCACAATGGACAATGCCGTGAGCGTGGCTGTGGGCTAGAGCTGCCGCTACTTGCAGGGCATAGTCCACTGCTTGCTGCGGCGGCAGCGGCATCATCCGGCTTAACGTTTGCCCACGGACCAGCTCCATCACGATGTATGGCTGTTGCTCGCCGAGATGGGCGTCGAATATCTCGACGATGTTGGGATGGCGCAGCGCAGCAACGGTGCGGGCTTCCGCCTCGAAGGCCGTCACTGCCAGCGGATCGGTGAGCAGTTCGGGCTTGAGCCGTTTGATCGCCACATGCCGTTCCAAGGCGTGGTCCCAAGCAACATAAATTATGGCCATGCCGCCCGAGCGTAATGGCTCTTGAATCTGGTATCGGTGCATAACGTGTGACCCGAACATCTATTCTTTGCTCGATGTGCAAATGTTATGCCAACATAATGTCTGCTTGTCTGAAAGGTTGATGGTATGCAGCTTATTGTGGCCCAAGTGGTAGCTGACGCCGTGCAACAGCGGGTGGCGGAACTGGGTTTGCCGGTGGAGATTGTGGTGGCGGGGGACGACGGCCAGATGACGGGTGAGGTGCATGACGCTGCCGCATACTTTCGTGCGTTTATGTCGGGTGCAGGCTATGCGCGCGTGTTGGCCACAGCGCCCCAGCTGCGCTGGATTCATACCGCAAGTGCTGGCGTCGATGGGCTGTTGACTGACGATCTGCGCCAGCGCGGCATCACCTTGACCAATTCGGCGGGCGTGCATGCGATTCCAATCGCCGAGTGGGTACTCCATGCCCTGTTGATGATTGTTAAGCGTGGTCGCGAGCTGATTGCTGCTCAGGCCGAGCAACGCTGGAGCGACGAGTCGTTTGATGAGCTCGGGGGCAAAACGCTGCTCGTCTATGGCGCTGGGGGCATCGGTGCCGAGATTGCGCGGCGGGCGGCGGCATTTGATATGCAGCTGTGGGGTGTGAATCGCAGCGGTCGCGCCGTGCCCCATTTTGATCGCGTGGTTCGTGATGCTGAATGGCGCTCCTTGTTGCCCCAAGCCGACTACCTCGTGCTTGCCGCGCCATATACTCCGGCCACGCACCATGTCATCGCCGCGGAAACGCTGCGGCAGCTCCCCGCACACGCGTGGCTGATCAACGTCGCCCGCGGTGGCCTCGTCGACGAGCCTGCCTTGATCGAGGCGCTGACTGCAGGCACGCTTGCGGGCGCGGCGCTTGATACCTTCGAGCAGGAGCCCCTACCGCGGACGAGCACATTGTGGATGTTCCCCAATGTGCTGATCTCGCCGCATCGCTCGGGCTCGTCGCCGCGCTCCAACGACCGGGTTGTTGACTGCTTTATCGCCAATCTCCAGCGTTTCGTAGCCGGCGACGAGCTGCACAATATCGTCGATCAAGAAGCCGGGTACTAGGAGGCGGTACGCTGGCGCCGCTCAATCATAGCCGGAGTCGGGCTGCTTGCTGGCTCAGATCCTGATCGCGAAACGGGTGTAAAGCGCAGGACTTACACGATGGGCTCTCCGATAATCTGAAGTCTATGGTTACGCAGCCTGGTTGTTAGCCTGCGGAGGCAGGCTTTGTCCTGTGTCGCCCAGTCCTTGGCCCAACGGGCACCCCGCCTGGGCGACCCGCAACCGTGTAACGCCTGCAAACGGGGGAACTAATCCTGCGACGGCATCGTTAAGGAGTACATGAGGAGATA
>JADDQF010000028.1:0-5561 GCA_016781505.1 bacterium | reverse complement strand
CTAATCCTGCGACGGCATCGTTAAGGAGTACATGAGGAGATACTTAATGAGCCGTTTTGTGATCGGCATGCTTGTCGCGGCGACTGCGGGCGCGCTCGGTTGGTGGGCCAACCACCGGGGCAGCGCTAGTCGTCAGGCAACCGCCCTGGCCGCCCCGGAGCTCACGAACCAGCCGACGCCTGCTGCCACCGTTACTGGGGAGGACAAAATAACCGTGGTCCCCCGAGGCGATATCGATCCAAAGATGGTTATCACGCCGCCCGACGTTGACCCCAAAATGGTCATCACGCCGCCCGACGTTGACCCCAAAATGGTTATCACGCCCCCATGGCCGCCTAAGTCTCAAGGGGACAGCGGCGGTTCAGCGGATTAGGGATTGTCCGGACCTTGTTTCTGGTGCACAGCCCCAAACTGTTGCCGGAGCCACGCCGCCACCATCTGTCCAACCCGCCGGTCAATCGACAATGATAGATGGGTGGCGCGTGGTACCACCAGCAGCGTTGTTCCTGCGGGTGCCGCCGCTGCAACGGCTCTCCCTTGGGCGAGTGGCACCACCGCATCGCGGCCGCCATACACCAGCAGCAGAGGCGCGCTGATCCGCCCAACGCTGCCCAGCACGTCCAGTCGTTCGATCAAGTCAACCGTGCCAATCGTGGTGCGGGTTGGTGCGGTACGCCAGCTGCGGGCCAGTGCGAGACTTCCAACGTCGCGGTGCAGCGCCCAGGCGGCCGGATGAGCCAAAATACGCATCTCGGCGCGAATCACTGCTCGCGTGATGTGCACTGTTGTCGGCGTTTCCAGCAGCACCACCGCATCGGCGGCGAGCCCTTCGGCCACGGCTCGGGCAACAATGCAGCCACCTTGACTGATGCCGAGCACTGCCACCTGGCTATACCGCTCACGCAGCCATGCTACGCCGGCCACAACATTTTCCAACACTGTGGGAAACGCAAGCGTTCGTGGATTATCGCCATGGCCGTCGACGTCAATGGCGCAGGCGCCAAAACCCGCGTCCACTAAGCTATGCAGCAACGGCCAGGTGAAGTGCGTTTTGTGGTCGCCCGCGCCATGCACCACCAGAATGCCAACCCGGCTACCTGACTCGGGCTCCACCAATATCGCTGGTAATGGCCCTCCTTGGAGCGGAATGGCCAGTTCATGCACGCGCCGTCCACCCTGCAGCCCAGGCGCGAACAGGGCTGCGGGACTCAGTTGCCGCCGCCGCCAGGTCACAGCTATGCCGAAGATCAAAAGTCCAACCAGACCTGCTAATGGAATCAACCACCAGCGTCCACGGGATAGCTGGCTGAGCAGGCGGACGCTGAGGCCGACAAACAGGCCCAGCGTGATCCAGCGCCAGCGTCGCCCCAGCAGCGCCAGCCCCTGCCAATCGAGCAGGCTGACGACCAGCTCAAGCGCGCACAACCACCAGCTGATCCATAAGGCAAAGAGTATCATCGGTATCGTGATCGTACCCGGGTTGCCACCATCCGGCAACTGCGTCGGCGCATTCGACTCCACGAATGCCTCAGGGCATAGTTTTGGGGTGGACTTTGGGAAAAGACTCGCCGCTCACGAGCTGTTTTGCTGATAGCAGCATGATGCACTGCTGGTAATTTGTGTTTGACTTTCTGTAGCAACTATGCGACAATAGCGAGGTTCAAGCGCTGTCGCGCCCTTTCAAACAAACCTAATCGTTTCGGTGTCGGTTCTGAATTTTGTCGGCTACGTTTGGAAGCACAATTTCTCTCCGGCCCGCTATCAGGGTTGGAGTTTTTTTGTTGCCTATCAAGGCTACCGGGCCTGCCATGGCTACTAATCGTCCGATCTATCCATTCACGGCCATTGTTGGCCAAGAGCGGCTTAAGCGCGCGCTGTTGCTCAACGCAATCAATCCCCGCGTCGGTGGTGTGTTGATTCGTGGTGAAAAAGGCACGGCCAAATCGACGGCGGTGCGTGCGCTGCAGCGGCTGCTGCCCGTGCTGCGTGTGGTGGGTGACTGCCAGTTTGGCGATCCGCCCGATGATCCGCAGCGCATGTGCGATGCCTGCTTAACGCGCTATCAGTCCGGTGAAACGCTGCCGGTTGCCGAGCGGTTGACGCGACTGGTCGAGCTGCCGGTGAATGCCTCGGAAGACCGGGTCGTCGGCTCGCTCGATCTGGAACACGCGCTCTCCGAAGGCCAGCGGCGGTTTGAGCCTGGGCTGTTGGCCGAGGCAAATCGCGGCATCTTGTATGTTGACGAAGTCAACCTGCTCGACGACCATCTTGTTGATCTGCTGCTGGATGCTGCGGCGATGGGCATGAACACGGTTGAGCGTGAGGGCATTTCGGTGTCGCATCCGGCGCGCTTTATCCTGGTCGGCACGATGAACCCGGAAGAAGGTGAGCTGCGGCCCCAGCTGCTGGATCGCTTTGGGCTGGTTGTCGAGATCGGCGGCTTGCGGGATGTCAGCGACCGGGTGGCGATCATTGAGCGACGCTTGGCCTATGAGCGCGATCCCCAAGACTTTGCCGCCGAATGGGAGCCCGCCGAGCAAATGTTGGCGCAGCGCATCAAAGAAGCTAAAAAGCTGCTGCCCAACGTGAAAATGACATCCCTGGACATGGGCATCGTCGCGCGGCTAGCCGTGGAGCTTGGCGTCGACGGGCATCGGGCCGATCTGGCGATCTTGGAAGCGGCGCGCACACATGCCGCCTTGGAAGGCCGCGTAGCGCTCAACCCCGTCGATATTCGCATCGCCGCCGAGCTGGCACTGCCTCACCGGATGCGCCGCCAGCCCTTTGTGGATGTGCAGCTTGACGAAGATCGCCTTGGCTCGATCATTCAGCAGGAAACCGAGCGCGCGCAAAGCCAGGACAGCGAGCAAAAAAAAAAGACCAGTTGAGCGATGAAGGCGCCGGGGGCGAGTCGACCGAGATCGAGACGGTTTCGGTCGCTCCCCGGGATACGTCCGGTAACGACGACACACAAGGCAAGACCAAGGGCGATAAAACCGTCGACCCGACGCAGCCCTTCAAGGTGCGCCGGCTAGGCGCACAGGCGGATCGACAACAGCGCCGAGCAGGCGGCAAGCGCTCGAAATCGCGCACAAATCGCAAGACGGGCCGGTATATTTCAAGCCGGCCAAGCAGTCAAAAAATCACTGATTTGGCGCTTGATGCAACGATCCGGGCGGCCGCACCCTTCCAGCGCCGACGACGTGAGCAGTCACATGCTGCGGCTGGAGGGCGGCCAACCAAACGGCGCGCGGTGTTGTTGGAACGGCCGGACTATCGGCAGAAGATTCGGGTGCGGCGGACGCGCAACGCGATCTGTTTTGTGGTCGATGCCAGCTGGTCGATGGCGGCTGAGCAGCGGATGCAAGCCACCAAAAGTGCCGTGTTGTCGCTGCTGAAAGATGCGTACCAGCGGCGGGATCGCGTCGGTATGGTTTCGTTTCAGCGCGACAGCGCGCGAGTGTTGTTGCCGCTTACTAACAGCGTGGACCTCGCCGAGCGGCGGCTGCGGACCATGCCAACCGGTGGTAAAACGCCGCTCACCCATGGCCTGTTGTTGGGCTTTGAGCTCCTGGATCGGGCTAAACGGCGTGATCCCGAGGTGCTGCCGTTGATGGTGGTGCTGACCGACGGTCAAGCCAATGTGTCGCTGACCGGCATGCGGCCACAAGAAGAGGCATATCGGATCGCCGATTATGTAGCCGAGGCGGGCATTGAGGCGATTGTGATCGACACGGAGCATCCAAGCTTTGTGCGCGGCCTGGCCCAAGCTTTGGCGCAACATTTGCATGCGTCGTACTACCATATTGCAAATCTAGGCGAAGGAGCCTTGGTTGACCTGGTGCGGCAACAAACACGCTAACTTCTGATTTTTGGCAACTATTTGTTTGGTGGTTCAATTGGTACACGTTCATGGAGGCACGGCGGACATGACGGACGAGGAGCGGACCCCAATGCAGGCCGACGAGCAGGCGCAGGGGAACAAGGCGGAGCAGGCTAGCGCACAAGAGACCGCGTCGGCCAGCGAGCAGGAAAAGACGGAAGGACAGGGCTTGCTGTCGAAGCTCGCCGGAGCGGCGATCAACGCGGTGAGCACTGTTGCTGGAGCGGTGACAGAGCGCGCGCCTGACGCGGCCGAAAATGTTGTCGGTGCGGCCAGGCACCTGATCGGTCGGGAACACATGCACGCGTCTGATGGCACATCCGTGCCGGTCAACGATGCTGGTGAGCCTGTGCCGGCGGTGCCCGCTGCACAGGCTGAGCAAAGCTCTTCGGTTGCTGAGCAAGACACCAGTCCCGCTCAAACTGAAACTCCAAACGTGGCCGAGGGTGCGCAGGACGCGGCGGCAGCTGTTCGCCGTGCAGGAGCTCGGGTGTACGAAACTGTGGTGGCGGCAGTTGCTCCGGCTGCGGTGGATCAAGCACAGCAGTCAGCCACAACCCAGCAGCCAGCTCCCCAAGCGCAGCAGACAGATGCCACAGGGCAGGCGGCCGAAGCACCGGCTGAGGCGGCTGCGAGCTTCGAGCCCACCGAGAGCGCAGCCAAGGGTGGCAAGCCCCGCCGCTTCAAGGATGTGCAGCCCGGCATGCAGCTCGAGGGCAAGGTGACGAGCATTGCGCTGTACGGCGTTTTCGTGGATGTGGGCGTGGGCCGCGACGGCTTGGTCCATATCTCAGAGATGAGCGATACACGCGTTGAGTCGCCAACCGAGCTGGTGCAGATCGGGGACCCGGTCACCGTTTGGGTCAAGAGCGTTGACGCAGATGCACGCCGGATCAGCCTGACAATGCGCGATCCCAACCGGCCCAAGCCCCAGCGCGAGCGGCGCGGGCCACGCAAGCCTGAGGTAGACCGCGAAAAGCTGGCTACGATGCGGGCAGGCGACAACGTCGAGGGCACGATCAGCAGCCTGGCGCCATTCGGTGCATTCGTGGATATTGGCGTGGGCAAGGATGGCCTGGTCCACATCTCAGAGCTGGCCGAGGGCCGGATCGAGAAGCCGGAAGACGCGGTGCAAGTTGGCGAGCGCTACACCTTCAAGGTGCTGGAAGTCGATCCGGAAGGCAAGCGCATCAGCCTCAGCCTGCGCCGAGCGCAACGCACCCAGCGTATGCAGCAGCTCGAGCCCGGCACGCAGATGGACGGCACGATCAGCGGCATTGCTCCATTCGGAGCCTTTGTCGATATCGGCGTGGGTCGCGATGGCCTGGTCCACATCTCGGAGCTGACGTCAGAACGCGTCAACAGCGTTGAGGATGCGGTCAAGGTCGGCGACAAAGTGCAGGTCAGGATCATCGAGATCGATCCGAACTCGAAGCGTATCAGCCTGACCATGCGCGTTGACGAGCCGCTGCCCAATGATCGTGAGCGCCCGGCAGGCCGTGTCGGCAGTGCGTACTCAAGCGGTCCCGAGGTGCCTGAACCGTCGTTCACCCCCAGCTATGGTGGGGGCTACGCTGGCGGTGGCTATGCCGGCGGTGCCGGAGGTGCCGGTGGCGGAGGTGCCGGTGGCGGCTATGCAGGCGGTGGCGGCTACGCAGGCGGTGCCGGCGAAGGCCGT
>JADDQF010000088.1 GCA_016781505.1 bacterium | reverse complement strand
TAAGTGATTGACATGCATAGGGCAGCTTGCCTATACTCCTACAAGGAGTCGTACGTAGTGAAAGTTTTCCATGCGAACAGCATTCCCACCCGGACATGGGCACGTTGCACACACACTGACGGCGCTGCTTGCCGCGGGCTATCAAGCGTTGGCTGCCGACGAGGCCCTTGCAGCAGAGGAATGGTTCCGGCAAGCGGTGCAGCTCGATCCGTTATTTGCGCCTGCTTGGCGGGCGCTCGCGGAAACGCAGGTGGGCGCGCGGCGGGGCATCTGTTTGCGTTGGGCCGAATATGCGGATGCTTGTCGTCCACCGCGACCGGTTGCCCAGCATACACGGCTGCCGCATGTGCCTCGACACTGGCCGCTGCGGGTTGGTGCAGCCACGGTCGGGGCTGCGCTCACGCTGCTTTTGGGCGGCGAGGTTGTGTATCGCGACCGGATGCTGCCGGGAGTCCATGTGGGCTCGATCGATATTGGCAACTTAACACGCTCGGCTGGACAGGAGATGATTCGTCACCGATATGCCGTTCTTGCCCAACGCCGAATTTTGCTGCAGGCTGGCGATCAAAGCTGGACGCTGCCGCTTAGCCGCGTGCTCCAGGATCACACACCGGGCTTGCTGGAGGCTGCCTTCAGCTATGGCCATGAGTCATCCTTTGCGGGCCGCTGTTTCACTCGCCTACGCGCGCTCACCGGGTTCGAGCATGTTGTGAACGACGTGGTGGTTGATCCGCTTGCGATCCAACACGTCGTCGCCGAATTTGCCGCGCGGGTTGGGCGCGAACGACGTGACGCTCAGCTGCTGCACACGGCGGGTGGCTGGCAAATCGTGCCGGAGCAAGCCGGCGCCCAGATCGATCAACGCAAGCTAGCGGCAGCGCTGGTGGATCACATTGCCTCCCTTGAACCGACAGCTGCCGGACTCAGCGTGCCGCTGCGGGTCGAGCTGCTGCCGGTTGCGCCACAACAAACGGCAGCGCAACTTGAGCCGGCGCGTGAACAAATGATTGCACTTGCGGCTCAGCCTTTAACGGTGCAAAGTGGCGAACGTAGTTGGACGCTGGATCGCTCCATGCTAATGCAAATGGATGTTGCGGCAGGCCTGCCAACTGTGCAGCCAAGTGCTGTGCTGGTGCTGGAGCAGATCGAGCGGATCGCCGGCGAAGTGGCGATCGCTGCTCAGCCATCGCAGCTGCTCCGCGAAGGCAACCGTGTGCGGGCGTTGGTGCCGGGACGAACGGGCCAGGAGCTTGACCGGGAAGCCGCGCTCCAGCAGCTGATGCAGGCGCTCCGAAGCGGTGCAGCGCAGGTTAACCTGCCCTTGCGCAACCTGCCGCCTCTGCCCGGCGAGGCGGAGCAGCTTGGATTGATCGCCGAGCTCGGCCGCGGCGAGTCTCAATTTGTGACCTACTCATCGCCTGAGCGCGACGCAAATGTACAAGCCGGCGGCAATGAGATTGATGGCGTGCTGATCCCGCCCGGCGCTATCTTTTCGTTCACGCAGACGATTGGCGACATTACCTGGGCAGAAGGGTATCGCTGGGGTGAGATGATCGAGGCGGGAACGGTTGTGCCGTCCCTTGGCGGCGGGATTTGTCAGGTTTCAACCACCGTATTTAGGGCCGCTTTTTGGAGCGGTCTGGAGATTGTGGAGCGGCATAATCACACCTGGCGCTTGCCGTGGTATGAGGTTGACGCGCCGCCGGGCATGGACGCGACGATCGCGTTGGGCGGGCCCGACCTCAAGGTACGCAACAATACAGGGCATTACATCATGCTCAAGGTTGAGACTGATCTACAACAAAAGCGTCAGACCGTGATCGTGTATGGCACACCCGACGGTCGGCAGGTATCGATGCAGGCGCTGGCCGGCGGCAACATTGGCGTGCAACGCCACGTCATACAAAGCGACGGTCAGGTTGCGGCTGAGACATACGTGAGTTATTACACACAGTAGCGGAGGGGAAGGTTGTGGAGGATCGTCACGTCGAGAATATTCAAAGGGAGACTCGCGCCGAGCCAGATCAGATACATTGGCCAACGGTTCTGCGCACCCTCGCCCGCTGGGCGCTGGTGATCGGCGCGATCTACCTGGTGGCGCGCATCATCTGGGCTGCGGGAGCCAGCACAACGCCATTCATTATTGGCCTGGTGCTGGCCTACCTGTTGCTGCCGATTGTGAAGCGCCTGGATCAGTGGATGCCGCGGTGGGCCTCGATTACCACCGTGTATCTGGTCGGCCTGATCTTGTTTGAGCTGGTGTTCGTGTTTGTGGTACCGCCTGCGGTAAACCAGGTCCAACAGTTTATCGGGAATATCCCACAATGGTTTGAACAGGGCAACACCTTTGTCAACAGGCAGATCGCCGAATTCAATCGGACGGCTTCCGATGAGGTGCGTGCTCAAGTTCAGGAACAGGTGGGCAACGTCCAGGCGACGTTGCAGGGCAACGCGACCGCCTACGCCCAGAGCATCGGGACGTTTATTCTGAACAGCATTGTTGGAATTTTCGCCACTATTACCTTTTTGCTGGGGTTCCTGGTGATTCCCTTCTTTCTGTTCTATATCTTGAATGATAGCAACAAGCTGCCTGGTGCGATCAACACGCTGCTGCATCCACGCATCCGGTCCGATTTTTGGAACATCTGGCAGATCATGGATGGCACAATGGGTCGTTACATCCGCGGCCAGCTCGTGCTTGGCCTGATTATTGGCGCGGCGTCCTTTATCGGCCTGACCGTGCTGAATTTGCTTGGCTTTGAAGTGCGCTATACGGTTCTGCTGGCGATTGTGGCCGGCGTCGGCGAGCTTATCCCGGTGGTGGGGCCGATCTTGAGCGCTATTCCAGCGGTCATTGTTGCGCTCGGCGGTGGAACCCAAACAGTGATCGCGGTGATCATTTTGTACGCGCTGATCCAGCAGCTGGAAAACCAGATCCTCGTACCACGGATCGTGGGCAACACGCTGCGGCTGCACGCGGCGCTTTTGATGGCGCTGCTGGTGCTGGCCGGCGCGGTCGGCGGGCTGGGCCTGGTGATCTTGTCGGCACCGCTGGCGGCGATTGGCCGGGATGTTTTCGTGTATCTGCATCGGCGGCTAAGCGAGCCGCCGCAGCCACCCGAGCTGGCAATCGGCGGATTGGTGGCAGAAGAACCCAAACCGCAGCCAGCACCCCACCGTCGCGCGGCTGTGTCCTAATCACCACGGGTCCTGGGCATATTCAGGACCCGTGCATAATTGACGGCAGATGATCCTATCCTATAATTTGTGATGAAATTTGCATCGTTATGCGGCATTGGAGGGCACCGTTACGATGATTCACACCTTCGTCACAGATCTTCTTGATCATCCCAAAGT
Organism: bacterium; assembly: GCA_016781505.1. Classification (GTDB taxonomy): domain Bacteria; phylum Chloroflexota; class Chloroflexia; order Chloroflexales; family Kallotenuaceae; genus LB3-1. Next base: position 26,935 of record JADDQF010000088.1, on the reverse strand, counting down.
TGTTGAAACCCAGCAGCATATGCATCATTCGATCTCGAAGCACGATCATCTTGCCCGCACCGCCCGCATTTCGTACAAGTTAGCACGGTTAATGCGCGCCGACATTCGCGTTTGTGTTCGCGCCGCCATGATCCATGACATCGACTCACGTTTGGGAACGCTCACTACGCACGGCCGGATCGCGGCGGCCTGGGCTGCAGCGCAGGGTGAATGCGACGAAGTATGTCATGCGATTGAAACGCACATGTACCCTTTCGGGCCAAAGCCGCGCACCAGGGAAGCGTGGGTGGTCTCACTCGCCGACAAAGCCGCGTCGATCACGGACCTGACGGTGATGGTGAGTGGGATGATGACCGGGCGCACCTGGGAACGGCGGCGGCAGCTGAAGCTTTCGGATCCGCACTTCGTTGAGCGCAAGCTGCGGAGGCGTAGGCGGCGCACTCGCACGATCTAAAACGAATTGCACTACGTTCGCCACAGATAAACAACGGCTCGTGAGCAGGGAAGCTCACGAGCCGTTTCGCTTAATCTCGTCGATCCAGGGCGTTAGTTGCGACGGAAATGATCCAGGAATGAGCCGGACGGCTGGAGCTTATGCAACAGCCGCAGCGTGTATTCTTCCCGGCCCGGATGCTTATCGATCCGCAGGTCGTAGCGGTCGTTGGTGTAGACCGGACCATACTGGTTACGCGCATCCTGGGCGGGAAAGAGCTCAAGCTCACGCGCTTTGGCCTCCAAGGCCTCGTGCAATTCTTCGGGCGTGCGGGCTGATTCCAGATCTTCGCGCTTGATTTTCAAAAAGTCCTCGGCAATCGAACGGATATTGTTTGAGTCTAGTGGATCCGCGCCAAGCGATGCAACGAGTCGAGATTACGCAGCGATGAATGTTGGCGTTAACGAGATGTGAAGCTAGCCGAAGCTTCCGCCACCCGAACCACCGTTGTTATTGCTGCCACCACCGCCACCACTATCACCACCCCCGCCCCACGACGAGGAGGAGCCGCCGGAGTCGCCCCAGGATGAGGAGGAGCCACCCGAGTCGCCCCAGGCCGAGGAGGAGCCGCCTGAGTCGCCCCAGGCCGAGCCGCCGCCACCTGAGGGACCATCGAAGGGCGCGTTGAAGGGTTCGCCGTGATCACGGCGCTGAAACGGCGGGTTGATGATAATGGGTGGGAAAAAACCGCCACCCCAGCCACCCATGCCGCGATAACGGCGACGTCGACGTGAGCCGCGGGGCAGTGGCCCGGTAAACAGATCCGGACCATAGCCCGGGCCGGGACCATACACCGGTGGATGATAGCCGCCTCTTTGCCGCGCCCGCGCAGACGCTCGAATCATCCCAAACGCAACGAACAAAAACACCAACACAATCAAGCAGAAGACGATGTCAAATCCGCCGCCAACAGGTGCAGCCCCGGGGATCTGCCCTGGTCCGGGTATGGGCTGAGCGGGCTGATTGGCACGCGGTTGCGTATTGCCCTGCGCTGACCGAAAGCTGGCGTTTGGCGCAAGCACAGCGCGGGGAAACGTGCCTTGAACGTCCAGCTCGTCACCCTGAATCGGGCTGGTTAGTTCCCAGCGGATGGGATTACTCCGGGAGGTGAGCTCGACCGGCACTCCACTGGCGTCCAGCCGCAGCTGCGACGCGTCGACCTGCTGCGGGAAGCGTATTTCAACACTGCCAGCGCGGATCTGCGGTGCATCGGTGCTGCTCCAAAAAAACGACCAGTCCAACGTGGCTTGGTCGCCGCTGGCAACCAGAGCATTGGCAATGGTGTACTCGATGGTGAATGTATGCTGATTCGCATCTGGATCGCGGAACCAGAGTTGAATCTGGGCTTCCGTGCCGGTATCTGAACCGGAGTAGGTGCCGGGTGTGTCGGAGCCGGGTAGATACGGCAGCCCATCCTCGGAGACCCGAATATTGCGGACCTGACCTGCATCGCCGGTCACAAATTCGCGCGTCATGCGTCTCAGTCGGCCCCGGTCGACCACCAGCACCTGTTGTTCTTGGATCCGCAGCGTGCCGTCGGCATTAATATCAACAACAGTATCGTAGCGCTCCCAATGCAGCCGAATGTCGTTTTGCGCAAGCGCCGGCGCCGGCAACCAAAGGACGGGAAAAAGCAGGAGTAGCAGAAACCATCTATAGCGCATGTACATTATCCTTCCATTACCCGGTACTACGTTGGAGGACGTAGCCGAGTTGCAACACGGAGCGAGCATGGTCAGTGCCACGACTGGATGCTGCCGGCGAGGTCGTGGAGCTGGGCCATCGCTGCTAAGGGGCGGTTGGCGCGGCTCCGCATATGCTGGTATAATAGCGTCAACTTGAACGCCGGGCCAGCCCAGGCCCAGGCGCGATTTTTTGAAAGGGGCCAAGAGATGCCTTTTGAAAAAGAACAGCGCACGCAGGTCATTACGGACTATCAGGTCCATGGCGCCGATACAGGCTCGCCGGATGTGCAGATCGCGCTGTTGACGGAGCGCATCAACCAGCTGATCGGGCATCTGCGCACGCACACGCACGACCATCACAGCCGCCGCGGCTTGTTAAAGCTGGTTGGCCGCCGCCGCCGGTTGCTGGCGTACCTCCACGGCAAGGATCGCGAGCGCTACCTCCAGCTGATCGATCGCCTGGGGCTGCGGGACTCGCGCCGCGGGAGCTCCTCATAGCGCGTGCCGGAACGCTGGTATCTTGTTTGCTGTACAAGGACACCCAGGGTGCAGTAGCCCTGGGTGTCCTTGTACAATAGGTAGTTGAAGGTTGGGAGTACGTTAGGAATTGGGGAATGCTGAGAAGCACGCAGGACACATGCGCTGAGATTTCTCGCCGCTCCCCAGTGCCTAACGACTCCCCTAGCGAGCGCGCAAGAGCGGCTCAATTAAGGATGAGTTCGGATGACTCAAGTTGAAAGTACGGAACAAAAGGTCGCGCGTGTTAGTGTCGAAATTTCCGGCCGTACGCTGACGTTGGAAAGCGGTCGCTTAGGGCTGCTGGCCAGCGGCGCGGTCCTGGCGACCTATGGCGAGACGGTGCTGCTGGCGACCGTGGTGGGCGCAGACGAGCCGCGCGAAGGCGTGGATTTTTTCCCGCTGACCGTGGATTACGAAGAGCGGATGTATTCGGCGGGCAAAATCCCCGGCTCGTTCTTTAAGCGGGAAGGCCGGCCGACCGAGACGGCGATTTTGACGGCCCGGCTGACCGACCGACCGCTACGGCCATTGTTTCCCAAAGGGTTTTTCAATGACGTGCAGGTAGTGATCACCACGCTGGCGACGGATCGGGTCAACGATCCGGGTCCATTGGCGATCGTGGCGGCATCGGCGGCGCTGCATATCTCGGATATTCCCTTCAGCGGCCCGGTAGGCGCCGTGCTGGTTGGTCACATCAACGACGAGTTTGTGGTCAACCCCGAGATGCCGAGCATGAACGCCAGCCGGTTGGACTTGGTGGTCGCGGGCACGCGCGAAGCGGTGTTGATGGTGGAGGCCGGCGCGCACGAGCTGACCGAAGACGAGATGCTGCAGGCGGTGATCGACGGCCACGCGATGTGTAAGCAGCTGTGTGAACTGCAGGATGAGCTGCGCGCCCAGGTGGGCAAAGAAAAACGACCATTTACGCCGGCCGTTGCGGACACGACGCTGGATGAGCAGATCACGGCGTTCATGGGCGAGCGGCTGCGGGCGGCTGTGAACAATCCGGATAAGCAAGCGCGCCAGGAGGCGACGGCCGCCTTGAAGGACGAGGTACGGACGCATTTCTTGCAGAACGTGCCGGAGGCCGAGTACGCGACGCAGTACAAGGCTGTCTCGAAGTCGTTTGAGTCGCTGCTCAAGAACGAGGTGCGCTCGGCGATCTTGGAGCGCGGCCTGCGGGTTGATGGCCGTGGCCCGCGGGACATTCGGCCGATCTCGGTCGACGTAGGCATTTTGCCGCAGGTACACGGCACCGGCCTGTTTACCCGTGGCCAAACCCAGGTGCTCACCGTGCTGACGCTCGGCTCGCCCGGCGACGAGCAGCGGCTGGACGATCTTGGTTTGGAAACGACCAAGCGCTACATTCACCATTACAACTTCCCGCCCTTCTCGACGGGCGAGGCCCGGCCACTGCGCGGCCCGAAGCGGCGCGACATCGGCCATGGCCACTTGGCGGAACGCGCCCTGTACGCGGTGCTGCCCGACGAGAGCGAGTTTCCCTACACGATGCGTCTCGTATCGGAGGTTTTGGCGTCGAACGGCTCCAGCTCGATGGCCTCGGTCTGCGGCTCGTCGCTGGCGCTGATGGATGCGGGTGTGCCAATCACCAAGCCGGTGGCCGGCGTGGCGATGGGCTTGATCACCGGTGGGGAAAACCAGTTCCAGGTGCTGACCGATATTCAGGGCATCGAGGATAACCTCGGCGACATGGACTTCAAGGTTGCCGGCACAGCCGACGGCGTGACCGCGCTGCAGATGGACATCAAGACGACGGGCATTACCTACGAGATCATGCGCACGGCGTTTGCCCAAGCTCGTGAAGGCCGCGACATTATTCTAGGCAAGATGAACGCGGTGATTAGCGAGTCCCGAGCCAAGCTGGCCACGACTGCGCCGCGCATCATCACGCTGCAGATCAACCCCGAAAAGATCGGCGCGGTGATCGGCCCAGGCGGCAAGAACATTCGCTCGATCATCGAGGAGTCGGGCGCGCAGATCGATGTGCAGGACGACGGCACCGTCTTTATCACCACGGCCGACGCGAAGGGCGCCGAGATTGCGCAGCGGCGGATCGAGGATGTAACGCGCGAGATCAAGCAGGGCGAGATCTTCAACGGCAAGGTGGTCAGCATCAAGCCCTTTGGCGCGTTCGTGAACCTGGTGCCGGGCAAGGACGGCATGCTGCATGTGTCCGAGATTGCCGAGGGCCGCGTCGAAAATGTTGAAGACGTGCTCAAGATCGGCGATGAGGTTCGCGTCATGGTGATCGACGTCGAGCCGGGCTCGGGCAAAGTCAGCCTGTCGCGGCGGGCGATTTTGACGGGTGAAAGCGCCGAAGATCGCAAAGCAGCCGGCGCCGCGCCGCGCTCACGTCCAGGCGGTGGTGGTGGCGGCTTCCGCGGTGATCGCGGCGGTGGTGGCGGCGACCGGGGTGGCGACCGGGGCATGGACCGGGGCGACCGCGGCGGCTTCCGCAATGATCGGGGGGGACCGATGGGCCCGCGAAACTCCCGCAGTGGCGGCGGTGACCGTGGTCCGCGCAACGACGAGTAATTGGAACTCCTTGGTGTGCGCCGGAGTGGATCAGGCTGATCCACTCCGTTTGTTGTTAAGGTAGTGGACCTGAAGCCTTCGGCTACGCAGGGGAGAAGGCCGCCTGCGCGACCTCCATGCAGGGGCGCTAAGACAGGCTGCAAGCCCTGCTGTGGGTGAGGTTGTGCCGAAACTTGCAACAGCGTGCGCTTGCCACTACACTGATGCACCGTATGAGTGCCGTTCCGATATCGCGCGTCGCCGTCGTCGTCGTTTCGTATAACACCTGCGCGCTGCTGCGGCAGTGCCTTGATTCGGTCAGCGTGGTGGTGCCGCCTGAACGGATTGTTGTTGTCGATAACGCATCGCAGGACGACAGCGTGCTGATGGTGCGCCAAGATTTTCCCCATGTGGTGCTGCTGCCTAACGAGGAGAACCGCGGCTTTGCGGCAGGCACAAACCAGGGTCTCCGTCATGCACTGAAGGAGGCTCCGCCGCCGGAGTACCTGTTGCTCCTCAATCCCGATGCCTTCTTGCGGCCCGGCGCGCTGGCGGCGATGGTCGCGTTTATGAACGATCACCCACGGGTTGGGGCGGTTGGGGCGCGGTTATTCTATCCCGATGGCCGACCGCAAGAGGGCGCCTGGCACTTCCCGACGCTGTGGATGACCGTGTTCGATCTGTTTCCGCCGCGCGGCCCGCTGCTCGGGCGACTGTACGCCTCGCCGCTGAATGGACGATATCGTGAAGAGCGTGGGAGCGAGCCGTTTCCGATCGATCATCCGCTGGGAGCGGCGCTGTTGCTCCGCCGCGCCACGCTGGACGAGGTTGGGCTGCTGGACGAGAGCTACTGGCTGTACGCCGAGGAGGTCGATTGGTGTTACCGCTGTTGGCAGGCTGGCTGGGCGATCTGGCAGCTGCCGCAAGCCGAGGTTGTGCATGTAGCCGGCGCAAGTTCGCGTCAGTTTCGCGGCCGTAGCTTTGTGGCGCTGCACCGCAGCCGGCTTCAGTTCTTCGCCAAACATTACAGCCCCGAGTTTCAGCGCTGGAATCGACGGATCGTGCGGGCTGGTATGCTCTGGGCCAGCCTCCAAGCCTGGCGGGATCAACTCCGCGGCCAGATCGGCGCTGACGAGCTACGGAGCCGCCTGCTGGCCTATGGCCAGGTCTTTCAGCTGACACAAGACGCGTAACAGCTCGGTCTCACCATCCCGCATGGTATAATTGGGCATTCCAATGAGGAATGTCCATGGCACAGCTTGACGTTGTTATTCTTAATTATAATCGGGGCGACCTGCTGCGCGCCTGTCTCCGGTCGCTGTTTGCCAGCGAGTCGGTCCACCAGATCAATGTGTGGGTCGTCGACAATGCCTCATCCGACGACAGCGTGGCCATTGTGGAACGCGAATTTCCGCAAGTGCGGCTCGTGCGCAACGAGCGGAATAGCGGCTTTGCGTCGGGCAACAATCTTGCGCTGCGCCAAATCGTCGCGGATAGGCACAGCGACTATGTTATGCTGCTCAACAACGACACGCTGGCGGAGCCGGACGCCTTGCACACGCTGGTAACCTATCTTCAGCAGCATCCAACCGTGGGCGCGGTCGGGCCCAAGCTGCTGCTGCTGGACGGCTCGCTCGACCTGGCGTGTCGCCGGTCGTTTCCGACGCCGGCCGTGTCGTTTTACCGCATGAGTGGCCTGAGCAAGCTTTTCCCGCGCTCGGCTCGCTTTGGCCGCTACAACCTGACCTATCTCGATCCTGACGTTGAAACCGAGGTTGATGCGCTGGTGGGCGCGGCCATGGTGGTTCGTACCGCCGTGGTGCGTGAAGCGGGGCTGCTGGACGAAACCTTTTTTATGTATGGCGAAGACCTCGACTGGTGCTACCGGATCAAGTCGTATGGCTGGCGAATTGTGTATGATCCGCGTGCTGTGATTCATCACCACAAGCGCGCGGCCTCAACCCGCCGCGCAATTCCTTCGATTCGCGCCTTTTACGCTGCGATGCGCATATTTCACCGCAAGCACTACGCCCAGCGCACGGTCGCGCCGGTTAACTGGTTGATCGAGGCGGGCATCACCGGCAAAGAATGGTGGGCGCTCGGCCGTAATCTGCTGCGACCGGCAGCCCGGCGGCAGGTTGGCTAGGAGCGAACGATGTGGCCGTCTGCACGATTTTGGATTATTCTTAGCCTCCTGATCAGCGATGTCATCGGCATCAACCTGGGCTTTGTTGGCTCCTACGCCCTGCTGTATCGGCGCGAAATTGCCACGACATGGCAGTCCTCGACGCTCGACCGTGCGCCGCTGTTTGTGTTGCTGTTGAACCTGGCCTGCGCCGCAATTTTTATTTCAAACCGGCTGTACGCCTTTAAGCGGGGTGCGTCACGGGTCGACGAAGCCTATAAAATTTTTGTTGCTTCCACGATTGCCACGCTGGTTGCGAGCGTGATCGCCTCGCTAACGGGCGTGCCCTTCACCGCGACCAACCTGGTCACGGCCTGGCTGGCTTCAACGGCGCTGGTAGTGCTGCTGCGCAATATTCATCGCACAATGGTTCATCTGCTCCGAAAGCGGGGCTTTGACCGCACGCGCACCCTGATCGTGGGTTCGGGACCGACCGGGCAGATGATCGCCCAAACGATCATGGCGGCGCCGCATCTTGGCTATGATGTGCAGGGGTTTTTGTCGGACACAGAGCCAATCGGCACGCTCCACGGCTCGGTGCCGGTTTTGGGGCGCAGCGCCGATATACGTCGGGTAGTGCGCGTCTGCCGGATCAACGAAGTGTTGGTGTGTGTGTCCAACATCGATTCGCATGACATCCTGGAGTTGGTTGCCGCCTGTGAAGCCGAGCCGGTCGCGATCAAAATCTATCCCGACACCTTCCAGATCATCACCAACAACGAGGTGTCGATCGGCGACCTGGGCGGCTTGCCGCTGATGAGCATCAAAAGCTCACCGCTTGACCTGGGCTGGAATCGCTTTCTCAAGCGCGCGCTCGACGTAGCAGGCTCGCTCGTTGGGTTGATCTTTTTGTCGCCGCTGCTGGTGCTGCTGGCCATTTTGGTCAAGCTCGACTCGCATGGCCCGGCGTTTTTTGTGCAGGAGCGGGTGGGCGTCAATGGACAGCCGTTTCCGATGATCAAATTCCGCTCGATGCGCACCGACGCGGAGCAGCTCGCGCGCTGGACCGTTCCCGACGATCCGCGTAAGACGCGTTTAGGCAACTTTATTCGACGCTGGTCGCTGGACGAGCTGCCGCAGCTGATCAACGTCTTTCTGGGTGACATGAGCTTGGTGGGACCACGGCCTGAACAACCGATTTTTGTGGAGCAGTTTCGGCAGCAGATTCCGCACTACATGCGGCGCCACAAAGAAAAGGCCGGCATGACGGGCTGGGCGCAGGTCAATGGCCTGCGGGGGGATACCTCAATCGAAGAGCGTGTGCGCTACGATTTGTACTATGTCGAGAACTGGTCGGTACTCTTCGATATCAAAATCATTGCGCGGCAGCTGGTTACGCTCTTTCGCAAGCACAACAATGCCTACTAGCTGGTTTGGTACGTTCGCAGATAAACGACGCTGGGAGCGCCGATGCTTGGTTTCGATAGACTTTGTAGGGGAGGCGTAACAGTATGACGCGCCTGCTTGTCATACCACTGCTGGTTGTTTTGCTCGCTCGGCTGCTGCCGGTCCTTGGTCTGGTGCTGGGTCCTGACATGCGCCGCTCCTTGCAAAACATGGCGGTTGCGATCGACGTAGCAGGCGGAGTCATTATGCTGCTGTTGATCGGCGTGCAGCTGTTTTACCGGCAATGGCTCGGCGCAGCGCTGCTGGGAGTGCTCGGCATTCCGGTCTTCGTTGGCACGTATCGCGCTTTGCCGGCCTGGTGGTATGGTTCGGACCTGAAGCGCTAACCCGCAGCCTCCGTGTGGCTTGCAGACCATAAAATTTGGGAGCGATGATGGATTTTCAAAAGCTAACGATTGCCGAGGCACATACGCTGTTGCAGGCGCGTGAAGCGAGCGCGGTGGAGCTGACCGAAGCGGCGCTGGAGCGGATTGTGGCCGTCGATAATGCGGTCAAAGCCTTTCTGGATATCGACGATGAGGGCGCGTTGGAGATGGCGCGGGCGGCCGATGAGCGTATCGCGCATGGCAACGCCCGACCGCTGACCGGCATTCCCCTGGCGATCAAGGATGTGCTGTGTATGCGCGGCACCACCACCACCTGTGGCTCCCACATGCTGGAAGAATGGGTTGCGCCCTACGACGCTATGGCCATTACCAAGCTCAAAGCCGACAATGCCGTGCTGCTGGGCAAGACCAACATGGACGAGTTCGCGATGGGCTCGTCTACCGAAAACAGTGCGTTTGTGATGACCCGCAATCCGTGGGATGTTGCCCGCGTTCCGGGTGGGTCGTCGGGCGGCTCGGCGGCGGCAGTTGCGGCGGGCGAGGCGCTTGGCAGCCTCGGCACGGATACGGGCGGCTCGGTGCGTCAGCCGGCGGCACTCTGCGGCGTTACCGGCCTCAAGCCAACCTACGGCCGCGTATCGCGCTACGGCCTGGTAGCATTTGCATCATCGTTGGATCAGATTGGTCCATTCGCACGCACAGCCCGTGATTGCGCGCTGCTGCTGGAGGCGATTGCGGGCGCCGACATCAACGACTCGACGGCCGCGCGTGAGCCGGTGTCGAACTATGCGGCGATGCTGGACGGCAACGTCAAGGGACTGCGGGTCGGCGTGCCCCAGGAATATTTCGTCGAGGGCATGGAGCCGGGCGTTGAAGCTGCTGTTCGGGCGGCGATCGAAACCCTGCGCGACCTGGGCGCCGAGATTGTCGAGGTATCACTGCCGCATACCTCGTACGCGCTGCCGGTGTACTACATCGTGGCGCCGGCCGAGGCGAGCGCGAATCTAGCGCGCTTCAATGGCGTGCGCTACGGCCTGCATGTCGAGGGTGAGAACGTGATCGACGAGATGGAGCTCACGCGCGGGCAGGGCTTTGGCGCGGAAGTGCGGCGGCGGATCATGCTCGGCACCTACGCGCTGTCGGCGGGCTACTACGACGCGTATTACAAGCGCGCCCAGCAGGTGCGAACGCTGATCCGGCGGGATTTTCAGCAGGTCTTTGCGCAGGTGGATGTGCTGGCAGCGGCGGTGTCGCCGACGATTGCCTTTGAGATTGGCGCCAAGACCGACGATCCGCTGGCGATGTATCTGAGCGACGTGCTGACGCTGCCGGCCAGCCTTGCCGGTGTTCCGGGCTTGGCGGTGCCCTGTGGCTTTTCGGCGGGCATGCCGGTTGGCTTGCAGCTGATCGGCCGGCCATTCGACGAAGGCACCATCCTGCGGGTTGGCGATGCGTACCAACAGGCCACCGATTGGCACCTTCGGCGGCCCGAGCTAGCAGCGGTGCCGGCCGACGATGAATAGGGCGTGATGGATTGCCCCGGGACGACAAAATGATGGGCGTAATGAATTACGCCCGAACGAGGGCTGGACAAGGGGCGTGATCGGTCACGCCCTTCCCCATTTGGGTGCCTCCCGAGCACCAGTGCGGTATAATATGGAGGTATTCAAGAGGCAACAGCGTGGCATCTCAGGCACTGTATCGTAAGTGGCGCTCCCAAACATTTTCCGAGCTGGTCGGGCAAGAACACGTCGTCCAGACGCTGCAAAACGCGATCCAGACGGGGCGGATTGGTCACGCCTACCTGTTCACCGGTCCGCGCGGCGTGGGCAAGACGACGATGGCGCGGCTGCTGGCGAAAGCGGTTAACTGCGAGGCGCCGCTGGAGCAGCGTCCATGTGATCAGTGCGATATGTGCCGCGCGATCGCCGAGGGCCGAGCTGTCGACGTGATCGAGATGGACGCGGCCAGCCACACCAGCGTCGAAGATGCGCGCGAGATCATCGAGCGTGTGCAGTTTCGGCCCACCAGCGCCCGCACCAAGGTGTATGTGATCGACGAAACGCATATGCTGAGCACAGCGGCCTTCAATGCCCTGCTCAAGACCCTGGAAGAGCCGCCGGCGCACGCGCTTTTTATCCTGGCCACCACCGAATTTCATAAAGTGCCGGCGACGATTTTGTCGCGCTGCCAGCGCTTTGTGTTCACGCGCCACTCCATCAACAACATCGCCGGGCATCTGGAGCATATTGCGCAAGCAGAAGGGATCGTCCTGCAAGCAGGCGTTGCCGAACGGATTGCCCGGGCTGCGACGGGCGCGATGCGCGATGCGATCAGCATTCTGGATCAGCTGATTGCGGGCAGTGATGGCACAATTACGCTCGCCCAAGTCCAGGGCCTGCTCGGCGCAACCGATACCAGCAAGGTTGGAGCGTTGGTGAGCGCGCTGACCGACGGCGATGTGCAGGCTGCGCTCAGGGTAGTCAACGAGGCTGCCGACGATGGCGCCGACCTGCGCCAGTTTGCGCGTGATCTGGTTGAGCGGCTGCGCGCCTTGCTGCTGCTGAGCGCCAGCAACGATACCTCTACGTTGGATGTGCCCGACGAAACGCTGCACGAGATGCAGCAGCAGGCCGCCCAGACGAATGTCGGGCAGCTCGTGGCGTGGCTCAAGCTCTTTTCAAACCTGGATTATCAGCTCAAAAACTCGCCCTACGGCCAGCTGCCGATTGAGCTTGCCGTGGTCGAAGCGCTGCTGGCCCCTGCGACCACCGTTGCCGCGCCGGTTTCACGCGCCGCTGCGGCTCCTCAGCCCGTGGCTGCCCCGCCGCGGCGAGTGCCTGCAACTCCAGCGGCTACGGGAGCGAAGGGCGCCGAAGCTCGGCCTGCAAAAATGGAGCCAATGGCGCCCGTACCGCAGCCACCCGCTGCTGCGCCTGAACCTGCCCAGGAGGAGCCTGCAGTAGCCGCGGTGCCGGAGCTTGTGAGCGCGGTAACGCCCGACGAGGTGATCGAGGTTGTGGATGACGCCGCGTTCTTGCTGGAGGACATATTAGATCAATGGGAGCAAATCAAGGACGATGTTCGTGCAATCAACCTGCCAGTCGGCGCTGTGTTAGATTGGGTTACTCCTATCAATGTTGAAGAGCGGACCATTGTTTTGCTTGCGAAAAAAGAATGGTCAAAACAACGACTCGAAGCTCAGCGAGAACGGCGTATTATTGAGCGTGCATTGACGCAAGTCCTTGGCGGCCAATGCTCTTTTCGTGTGACTATGGATGAACGCGAGGAAATGCCGGATATCAATAAACAAATTCAGCATATGCGCAAGGATGAACACATACGTGCCGCAATCAATGTTTTCGGTGCTTCAATTATTGCTATTGAAAAGACCGAATAATTATTAGCAGTTGTACATTTTATCCCTTACCATGTTTGACTAGAGTAGTAATAAAGAGGAGTACACGATGGATCGCAAGATGATGCAGCAGCTGCAGCAGATGCAGACCAAGCTCATGAAGGCGCAGGAAGAGCTGGGCAACACCGAAGTCGAAGGGACCGCTGGCGGCGGCGCCGTGCGGGTGACCATGAATGGCCACCGTGAGCTGCGCAACCTGGTGATCGCGGCCGAAGCTGTCGACCCGGATGATGTCGAGTCGCTGCAGGATATGATTGTGGCCGCTTTCAATGATGCTTCCAAAAAAGCACAGGATTTGAGTGAGTCGAAGCTGGGCGGCTTGACGGGCGGCATGCCCAATATCCCCGGCTTGTTTTAGGAATTATACAGTTTGTGTTAGTGATTTCAGTTTCTAGTTCCTCGGTTTGGCGCGAACCAACGCGGCGGGGAGCTAGAAACTGCCGAAAGGCGGGCGTGTGCCAACGGGCGTTGAACATTTAACAGTTGAGCCGATTGCACGATTGATCGAGGAATTTAACAAGCTGCCCGGCATTGGACCCAAAACGGCCTCCCGGCTGACCTTCTACTTGCTCCGGGCTAATGAGGAGCAGGCGGGGGCTCTGGCTCAGGCCATTCTCGAGGTCAAAGAAAAAACCCTATACTGCTCGCGCTGCCACAATATCGCGACTTCCGATCCATGCAATATTTGCAACAATCCCCATCGTGAGCAGTCCGCGGTGATGGTCGTGGAAGAGCCGTTGGACGTGCTGGCCTTTGAGCGGATCGGGGTGTACCGCGGGTTGTACCATGTGCTGCATGGCGCGATCTCGCCGGTTGAAGGCATCAACCCCGACGACTTGAAAATCAAAGAGCTGCTGGCGCGCGTCAAGGTCGAGCCGATCAACGAGGTCATCGTGGCGACCAACCCGACCACGGAAGGTCGCGCGACGCAGCACTACATCGCCCGCGAGCTCATCCCGACCGGGGTCAAGGTTACGGCGCTGGCGCAAGGGCTACCGGTCGGCGGCGATCTGGAGTATGCCGACGAAGTGACGTTGGAGCGGGCGCTGGAAAACCGCCGCGAGGTGTAATGCGGGTCCAGCCTGTCGCTTGATCGGCGCTGTTCTTGCCCGGGCAAATGGAGCAAAAAAAATCGCGCGCTGGTCTTAGCTGGCGCGCGATTGCTTTACCAAAATCCTGCTTGGTTACGCCTGCCCGCTCATCTTACGGCGCAGGGCTTCCATCTCAACATTCAATTCCTGATCCGCTTCGAGGTCGGCAAAACGCGCCTCCAGGGTACCTTTTTCCAGCCGCGCCATGGCGTCAGCCTGGGCGAGCTGGTCGTCGACGCGGGACTCAAGCTGCGCAAGCTTATCCATGGCGTTGGTGCTGCTCAGCCCGCGCACGGTGCGTTGAATCGCTTCCTGCGTTTCAGCCCGATTGCGCTTGGCAATAATCAGATCACGCTTGGACTTGGCTTCGGCGATGCGCGCTTCCAGCTTCACCAAGGCGTTCTGGAGCTCCTCAACCTGCTGGTCCTGCGACTCATACTGCTGCTTGTATTGGTCGGCCAGCTTTTGAGATTGGAGCTTGCGCGCAAGGGCTTGCCGGGCTAGATCCTCATCGCCGGCGCGCAACGCCGCCTCCGCTTTCACCTGCCATTGATCGGCTTCGGCCTGGAACTGGACCATCTTGTTGTGCAGCTTTGTCTCGTCGGCCATGGCGGCAGCTACGCGCGTTTTGGCCTCGTATTGATTTTCGCTGAGATCGCGCAGATATTGATTGACCATCTTTTCGGGGTCTTCAGCGCGATCAATCATCGCATTCAAATTGGCGGCGACAAGGTCGCGCATTCGATCCATCAAGCCCATCTCAAAGGCCTCCTTGGCTACTCGGCAAGATTATATTCCGCACGTCAATCTACGTTTGCACGCCGTCAAATGTTTCATAGCGGCCGTTTGGCAGGAATGCCTACCCGCCGCGGGTATTGTTGAGGAGTGTTCTGCACCTTGCGTACCACCACCAGGGTCCGCTCTTCAACCCCCGGCAGCTGGACGGGGTGAATGGCGACGAGCTGTCCGCCGAGACGCTCAAGCGCGTCGCGCGCGGCTGCTGCCTCGTGCGGTCCATCGGCGCTTTTGGGCGCCACAAACAGTCCACCAACCTCGCATAATGGCAGGCAGTATTCGGCCAGCACGTTCAAAGGAGCGACGGCTCGCGCCGTGACGGCGGCAAATTGCTCACGGTAGCGTGGCTGCTGTCCCAACTCTTCTGCGCGCGCTGTGCTTATTTCAACATCGGATAAAGCCAGTGTTTCAACCGTATGCTGCAAAAATTCGGTCTTCTTGCCCACGCTTTCGACAAGCAGCAGGCGCAGCTGTGGCCACAGGAGCTTGAGGGGCAGTCCTGGAAAGCCGGCGCCGGTCCCGATATCGGCAAGCGAGCTGGGCGGCTCGGCTGCCCAAGCCTGTGCTAGTGCCAGCGAATCAAGGAAATGCCGCACCACAATCGCCTGGGGCTCAACAATCGTCGTTAAGTTCGTATGCTGATTCCAGCGAATGAGTTCGGCTGCGTAGCGCTCAAACTGATCCAGCTGCGCGGCAGACAGCGTGATGCCCCATGAGCGCGCCGTAGCAGCCAGCAGGTCGTGCGGAGTCATCGGGGGTCTACCTTGCCATACACCCCATGCTGCTCGATATAGTGGCGCACCGCGCTTGGCACATGGTAGCGAATGGGCTGGCCGCGCACCAAGCGCTCACGCAGCTCGGTCGCCGAAATGTTGAAGGCCGGCCCTGCAAGGGGGATGATCCGACTCCGCGCGGCTGGGAGCATTGCATAGAGCGCAGGGAGGTCGAGGGTATAGCCGGGCCGCTCAACCACGGCAATCTGGCATAGCTGCAGCAGCCGTTCGACGTCGAACCAGCGGTGCAGGTCGGCTGCGGCATCCGCTCCAACGATAAAGCAAAGCGCATCCCCGGGGTAGTATTCACGCAGCTGCGCTACGGTTTCAACCGTGTACGAAATGCCGCCCCGTTGAATTTCGATCGCCGATACCGCGAAATGCGGGTTATCTGCAACAGCCAGCTGCACCATTGCGAGGCGATGCCGCGCCTCAGCGTTACGCACGCCGGTTTTAAAGGGCTGCTGGGCCGTGGGAACGAACAAGACGCGCGCCGCTTGGAGTGCCACGCGCACATCCTCGGCGATTGCCAGATGTCCGAAATGAATCGGATCGAAGGTCCCGCCCAAGATAGCGATGCGCCCTGTCATCGCATGATTATAGCAGAACGGGAAAGAGCGCAGGGATGATGCACACGCATCATCCCTGCCGCAAGCCTGTCGTTGTCCGCCACTTAGCGCCGGCGGCGGCGCTGCATTTCAATCTTAAGCCCTTCCTGGAACAAATCCCACACCAGCCATGCCACCGAGCGTTGATCGTCGGGCGTTAAGTCTTCGATATACGGCGCGACCAGCTCGCTAACGTCCTGCTTGCTTAAACCGTAAACTTTCCGCTCAAGCTTGCCATACAATTGGGTGGCAAGTAAGTCGGAAAGTTCGCGGATCTCTACTTCGGGTAGGCTGCCGTCGTTGCTGAAATATGTTCCCCGCACAATAAACACCTAGTAGCGGCTGGGATCACCGTTCGCATACTGATTTGGCCTTGCCGCTTGCTGCTGCGCCGGCACCGGAACGCGGCTCGTGTTCGAGCTATTGTTCGGCAACAGCGACGTTTCGGTCAGCGCATCGCCAATATAATCAAGGTAGCCCTTGATTTGATCGTTATCTTCGAGCGAGGTAAACGGCACTGTCGCGCCCGAGACTGTTTTGACGCTGGTCGCAATCTCTTTCATCGTGCTGTCGATACCACGGACCAAGCCCCGCATCACGCTTGCCAGCTCCTCGCGCTCTTGCACCGTCAGGTTCGCAAATCCGATCAGCGCCTTTTCCTGGGCTCGCAGCAAGGTGTTGCGCAAAATAGCGATGTCGGCTTGCGTTTGCAGCTCGTAGCGTTTGACCAGATGGGCTTGCCGAACCTGCTCCACCAGCTCATCGCTGGTGACCGGTGTCCACAGCAGCGCCGGAATGATCACAAAGCCAATGATGCCCACCAGCACCTGCGGTAACACGTACCCGCTTTGGGCAACCACCGGCTGGGCTAACCACCAGGCGTTCTGGATCTGGAAGGAATACCAGAGCAAAAACATCGCGGCTACCATGATTACGGTATAGCCCCAGGTACGCGCGTTGATCTTTTGGAGCAACATCCCGGCCGGCGACCACGGAATCAGAAATGAAACCAGCGATGGCGGCGCGAGCACCATAATGGCCGTAAATGCCATCGCCACCACTGTATTTGACGTAAGCTGGCTTTGCACGCCCCACCAGTAGGCGGCGGAGCCAACCATTGACACAACAGCCAGGATCGCAAGCCCCGTCTTCGCCGTAAATTGAAAGTTACTGCGCCGACGCTGACCGCGGACCATGTCCAGATAGCGGCTGCTCATGTAGGGTTCTCCTTATCGTCCTGCCACGTTGCGAGAACAAGCAGAATAAAAAACTGTCATAACGATCAAATACCTTATTTTGGACGAATATCTTCAGTTTTGTAGATAAATGCTTCGATCCAATCGCCGGCATAACCAGCTCTGCGAATTTGCTCAATCGTGGCGGCTGGCAGCGTAATTCCTAGCGATTGATTAATCTGATACGGCACTTCCAATGCATCGACTTCCTGGCCCCGAAACCTAAAGGTAGCTTGGACCGGGAAATCACCCTGCACCTCGCCTAAACGCACCGTACGACCGAGCTCCGGATCGTACCACCACAAAATTTGCCGGCTGGGCGTCGTGTACGTTTGCACCGCGGGTAAGGGTACCCGATCCAGTTGAACGTAGCGCCAGCGCTCTTCTGCCCCTGGCAACGTCACATTGTTGAAGGCGGGATTAACCGTCGGTTCGGGAGCGGGAACAGCTGGTGCGGGATTTTCGGCCGGCGGCGCTGCATCGGCGCCAGCGACGGGAGCGGCGGACGTTGCTGGTGCAATTGCACCGTCAACCGGAGCGGCGGACGTTTCGGGAACAGCGACAATGGCGGTCGGGGCGGTGGACTGATCTCCTGTTGTTCCAAAGGCTGCGGTCGAAGCTGCAGCGTTCGGCACGCCCGGCGTGGCCGAGCCTACCGTTTGCGCGGCGGAGTTCCCGGCAGGTAGGCCTACAAGTGGTTGGCCACAGCTGGACAACAATAAACCTGCACCAACCAGAGCTCCCACAAGCGTGTGTCCGCGTTGCACTGATAAGCCTCGATCACGTATGAAGGGCATCTGTATTATGCCTTATCTGTGTATAGTTATAATTTGCCAACGGTCCAGACACTAGTTTACTACAAGTCCTAAAAATGTGTAGTACCCACGCTTCTGCTGCTTGCTGCCGTATGCGGTATGATGGCAGCAATAGCCTGCAGCCGCCACGTGTGGCACGTGTAGCATCAATTGTACCATCGAGCACACCGTTGTCAATATGTCAAGCCGTTTGGTTTAAGGCTTTGTAATGCCATCTATTGCACCGCTTATCGTCCAAAGTGACTTCTCGATCTTGGCCGATATTCATACACCAGAGTACGAAACCGTTCGGCCACAATTGGCCCGCTTCGCGGAACTCGAACGCTCCCCGGAGCATATCCATTTTTACCGCATCACCCCGCTGTCGCTATGGAACGCGGCCGCCGCGGGCATGCGGGTTGAAGAGATCCTGGATGTGCTGAGCAGGTATAGTCGCTTCGAGCTGCCAAGCACACTGGTCCGGGACGTGGTGGCCTATGTGCAGCGCTACGGTCAGCTCCAGCTTATCATGCAGGACGATAGATTATTGTTGCAGTCTGCTGATAGTGCGCTTCTAGAGCGCGTGTGTGCCGATGAACGCTGTCGTCCATTCCTGTTGGAACGCCTCACTCCCAACACGGCGCTGGTCGAGCCGGGGGCCAGAGGCGCGCTCAAGCACGCGCTGGTTGAGCTTGGCTACCCGCCGGAAGACTTGGCCGGCTACAAAGCCGGCGCTCCGCTGCAAGTAGATCTACGTACGATCACGCTGAAAGGATCGGCCTTTGAGCTGCGTCACTACCAGCGTGAGGCCATCGACGCGTTTTATATGGACGGTTCGCTCCAGGGCGGGAGCGGCGTTGTGGTGCTGCCGTGTGGCGCGGGCAAAACGGTGGTCGGGATTGGTGCTTTGCACACAGCCCAAACGCATACCTTAATTTTGACGCCAAGCACCATTGCGGCCCGGCAGTGGATCGGCGAGATCCTTGACAAGACCGCGCTCACCGCCGCGGATGTCGGTGAGTATTCCAGCGAGCGTAAAGAGCTGAAGCCGGTCACCGTGGCAACCTACCAGATCTTAACCTACCGGCCAATGGCGGTAAATCAGCTCACCGGCGAGATTGGCGATTTTCCGCATATGCGCGTCTTCAACGAGCGTGATTGGGGCTTGTTGATCTATGACGAAGTTCATTTGTTGCCGGCGCCGGTCTTTCGGGCTACCGCGGAGCTGCAAGCCCGACGGCGGTTGGGCTTGACCGCCACGCTGGTGCGTGAGGACGGCCGTGAGCGCGATGTGTTTAGCCTGATCGGGCCCAAAAAGTACGACATGCCGTGGCGCGACCTGGAGCAAGGCGGCTGGATCGCCCAGGCCGAGTGCATCGAGATTCGCGTCGATATGGACGACGACCGCCGCATGGCGGCAGCCTTAGCCGAAAATCGGCAAGATGCTTACCGCATCGCCGCGGAAAATCCGGCCAAACTTCCTGTTTTGCATAGCCTGGTGCAGCGCCACCGGCAAGATCATGTGCTGGTGATCGGCCAGTATATCGAGCAGCTCGAGACCGTTGCGAAACGCTTGGAAGCACCGCTGCTGACCGGTAAAACACCGACTGCCGAACGTGAGCGGCTGTATGCGGCCTTCCGGCGTGGCACAGTGCCGCTGCTGGTGGTTTCCAAGATTGCGAACTTCGCCGTTGATCTGCCTGACGCCGATGTCGCGATTCAGATTTCAGGAACATTCGGCTCGCGCCAAGAAGAAGCGCAGCGGCTGGGCCGGATCTTGCGGCCCAAAGCAGATGGACGAGCCGCCCGGTTTTATACCATGGTGACCCGGGACTCGCGAGATCAAGAATTTTCCGCCAAGCGTCAACTCTTTTTGGCCGAACAGGGTTATCGCTACTCGATCATGGACGCACACGAGCTCGTCTGAGCCGTTCAGCTGTTGCTTAGGAGCCGGCTTTGTGTTGAAGCGTGAGCCGACAGGGCGCCCTGCTTGATCGCGCCGAGGGGTGCTATCAACAGCTTACGCTTGAAGCGGCGCGCGTTGCCGCAACAAGCCGCCGCGAGTTGCCATAACTTGCATGGCGCAGCCTCAGCGGGTATAATATGGACAGGTCGCCAGCGTAGCTCGGCGGTCAATTCCTTCAAAGGATACACGGAAGCATGAGCAACAATCCACTCGCGTCGTCGGCCACCGAATTCGAGCAGACAACAACGGAAACCGGAGCTCAGGTGGCGCCGCCGGCGGTGGACCAAACGCAGGATGATCGCGCCCTGATGGAGCAATACCTTCAGGACCCGACGAACGATTATTACAACCTGCAGTACGGCGACACGGTTGACGGCATTATTATGCATATCGACCGCGACGAAATCCTGGTTGATATCGGTTCGAAGTCGGAAGGTGTCGTTCCCGGCAAGGAAATGTCCTCGCTGTTGCCGGAAGAGCGCGACGAAATCAAAGTTGGCGACGAAGTACTCGTTTTCGTCGTGCAGTCGGAAGACAAAGAAGGCCGCGCGGTGCTGTCGCTGGACAAGGCCCGGCAAGAAAAGAGCTGGCGCCGGCTACAGCAGCAGTTCGAAACCGGCGATGTGCTGCAGGCCAAGGTGATCAACTACAACAAGGGTGGCGTGCTGGTCAACCTGGATGGTGTGCGTGGCTTTGTGCCAGCATCGCAGGTAACCGGCATCAGCCGTGGCCCGGACGCCCAGAAGCAGAGCGACATGGCCAAGATGGTCGGCGGCTCGTTGTCGCTCAAGATCATCGAAATCAACCGCGGCCGGAACCGGCTGATCCTGAGCGAGCGCCAGGCGGTGCAGGAAGTGCGCGAGGCGCGCAAGGACGATATCCTGTCGGCGCTCAAGGAAGGCGATGTTCGCGAAGGTACCGTCACTTCGATCACCGATTTCGGCGCGTTTGTGGACATCGGCGGCGCGGATGGCCTGGTGCACCTGAGCGAGCTGTCGTGGAGCCGGGTCAAGCATCCAGCCGAGCTGCTGCGCGTCGGCGACAAGGTCAAGGTGTACGTGCTCAACATCGACAACGACCGCAAGCGGATCGCGCTGTCGATCAAGCGCACGCAGGAAGAGCCGTGGACCACGATCAGCGGCCGCTACGAGCTGGGGCAGCTTGTGGACGCGACGATTACGCAGCTGGCCTCGTTTGGCGCGTTTGCGCGCTTGGAAGATGGCGTCGAAGGACTGATCCATGTTTCCGAGATGGGCGACGGCCGCATCCAGCATCCACGGGAGCTGGTCAAGGAAGGCGACACGGTTCCGGTTCGGATTATTCGGATCGATCCGGCCCGCAAGCGCATTGGTCTGAGCATGCGCCGGGTTGAAGGCGACGACGGCAACTATCCGGCGGAAGATTTCGACTACGAGACGGGCGAAATCACCACGCCGGGTAGCCCATCCGCCGCCAACGCCTAGCACACACGTTCAAGTAGTCACGGCTCAGGGGTCACGACGGTGGCCGGTCTCGCATGAGATGATCCTGAGCCGTGCTGTGTTTAAGCACATTCTTACCCAATACTTAGAGATCCGGAATGTTCCATCTGTGCAGGTGGGGCAAGACGTAGTACAATTATCGTTAAGTGACGCGTACGACGGGAACATGTTGGCCCGGGAAAGGCCGTGGTAGGCAACGCAGCAGCACATACCAGACACGCGGCGGCACCGATCTTGATTGGTCGAACGGGCTTTGGACCTAGCCCCTAGGATGGAGCGAAACCATGGGCTCAATGGACAGATTTACGAAGCGGGCGAAGCAAGTCCTGATCTATGCACAGGAAGAAGCGCGCCACTTTAATCATCCTTATGTCGGCACGGAGCATATCCTGCTCGGGTTAATCCGGGACCAGGAAGGTGTTGCCGGCAAAGTGCTCGATGATCTGGGCGTTAAGCACGCGCAGGCACGGAGCGCGGTTGAATTTATTGTCGGGCATGGCGAGGGCACAGGCCGCAGCGAAGAGCAGGAAGAGCTGACGGCTAGCGCCAAGAAGGTGATCGAGTATGCGCTGGAAGAAGGCCGCAAGCTCAATCACCATTATGTCGGTACCGAACACCTGCTGCTGGGCCTGGTGCGCAAAGGCGAAGGCGTCGCCGCGGGCGTGCTGGAGATCATGGGCATCAACCTGGAGCAGGTGCGCACATCGGTGCTGCGCGAGCTGCGCCAGGGGCCGTCGAGCGGCATGGAGCGCTCGGCCCAACCCAAGCAAAGCAAAACGCCCTATCTGGATGCGCTGTCGTCGGACCTGACCGAAATGGCCGAGGCCGGCAAGCTCGATCCGATCATCGGTCGGCAAAAAGAGATCGAGCGCGTGATTCAGATTTTGTCACGGCGGACCAAGAATAATCCGGCGCTGATCGGCGAGCCGGGCGTCGGCAAGACGGCTATCGCCGAAGGCTTGGCGCAGCGGGTTGTGGCTGGCGACGTGCCGGACTCGATCAAGGGCAAGCGCGTCGTGACGCTTGACATGGGCGCGCTGGTTGCCGGTACCAAGTACCGCGGGCAGTTTGAGGAGCGCCTGAAGCGGGTGATCGACGAAATTCGCGAAGCGCGCTGCATCCTGTTTATCGACGAGTTTCATACGCTGATCGGCGCCGGCGGCGCGGAGGGCACGCTGGACGCCGCCAACATTTTGAAGCCGGCGCTCGGTCGTGGCGAGCTGCAAACCATCGGCGCGACAACGCTGGATGAGTACCGCAAGTACATCGAGCGGGATCCGGCGCTCGAGCGGCGCTTCCAGCCGGTGACGGTGGACGAGCCGACGATCGAAGACTCAATCGATATTTTGCGCGGTATCAAGTCGCGCTACGAAGACTTCCACCAGCTGCAGATCGCGGACGAGGCGATCCGGGCCTCGGCGCATCTGTCGGCGCGCTATGTGCCGGACCGCTTCCTGCCCGACAAGGCGATTGACCTGATCGACGAGGCGGCTAGCCGGGTGCGCATGTACCGCTCAGCTACACCGCCGTCGCTGCGGGACGCGATGCGTGGCTTGGAAGCGATCCGCAAGGAGCATGACGCCGCACTGGCCGATAACCAGTACGATCTGGCGCGTGACCTTAAGGAGCGCGAAGGGCGCATGCTGGAGCGGATCAAGAAGATCGAGACGGAAGAGCTGAAGAGCGACGGGTCGAACTACGACCGGCCGTATGTCACCGAGGAAGACATCGCCGATGTGGTGGCAATGTGGACGGGCGTGCCGGTATCGACCATGACCGGCGACGAGATCGAGCGCCTGATGCACATGGAAGAAGAGCTGCATAAGCGGGTCATCGGCCAGGAAGAGGCGATTGTTACGATCTCGAAGGCGGTCCGCCGCGCGCGCGCCGGTCTCAAGAATCCGAAGCGACCGATCGGCTCGTTTATCTTCCTCGGCCCGACGGGCGTGGGCAAGACCGAGCTCGCCAAGACGTTGTCGGAGTTCTTGTTCGGCTCGGAAGAAGCGCTGATCAAGATCGATATGTCGGAGTTCCAGGAGCGCCATACCACGTCGCGGCTGGTTGGCTCGCCTCCAGGCTATGTGGGCTATGGCGAGGGCGGCCAGCTGACCGACTCGGTACGCCGCAAGCCCTACTCGGTGGTGCTCTTTGACGAGATCGAAAAGGCGCATCCCGACGCATTCAACCTGCTGCTGCAGGTGCTGGAAGACGGCCATTTGACCGACGGCAAGGGCCGGCGCGTTGACTTCCGCAACACGGTGATCGTGATGACCTCGAACGTGGGTACGGAGCAGATCCGGCAAGCGTCGCGGATCGGCTTCGACGCCAAGCGCGGCATCATCGACGAGACCGAGACGCGGCGGAATGTGAACGACGCGCTCAAGCAGATGTTCCGGCCGGAGTTCCTCAATCGTATTGACGGGACGATTATCTTCCACCCGTTGACGAACGAGGAAATTCGCACGATCGCCCTGCTGGAGATCGACCGGGTGCGCCAGCAGCTCAAGGAGAAGAATATTACCCTTGAGATTACCGACGAAGCGCTCGACCTGGTAGCCAAGCGCGGGTACGATCCGCAGTACGGCGCACGGCCGCTCCGCCGGATGGTGACCAACTTGGTGGAAGACCCGTTATCGGAGGGCTTGCTCGCCGGTCGGTTCGTCACCAACGACAAGGTACTCGTCGACGTGGCGGAGAACCTGCTGCGCCTGCGGTCCCAGCGCGAGATCGAAGAGACGCAGCCGGATCAAGAGCCGGAAGACGTGCTGATCTAAGCAGCTTGAAACGAACAGAGACGGCAATAGGGATGACACGGTGTCATCCCTATTTGGTTTAAGAGCGGCGTGATTGATTACCCTGGTAGGGTGCAAGGGACGTTATGGGTCACACCTGACGCGACAAGGGCCGGTCAACGCTGTGTTGACCGGCCCAAACGTGCATGCTTTGGTAGGCGATTACCCAAGGGTGCGTTGGGTTTGCGTCTGCTGCAAGAACGCAAGCAGGTCGCTGGTGAGGCGCTCCTTATGGGTGGCAAACAAGCCGTGCGGCGCGCCCTCGTACTCGATCACGGTGGCGTTCGGAAGAGCCGCTGCAGCCTGGCGGGCGGAGGTAGCGATCGGCACGATTGAGTCGTCGGTGCCGTGCACAATCAACGTCGGCACGTTAAAAGCGGCTAGATCCGGCCGAAAATCCGTTGTTGAAAATGCCTGGGCGCAGCCAAGTGTTCCGGGGACGCCGGCCATCATCGCCACGTTGCGCGACCATTCGATCACTTCGTTGCTGACCGGATGCGACACCAACCCGACGCCATAAAAATCGCGGAAAAAGCCGGTGAAGAACTTGGCCCGGTCTTCCTTCAAACCTGCCATGATCTGATCATACGTGGCCTGCGGAACGCCGTTGGGATTGTCGGGCGTTTGAAGCATATACGGCACAACCGAGGCAATCAGCGCGGCTTGCGCAACGTTCCGTCCGCCATGCCGCGACATATACCGCGCCACCTCACCGCCGCCCATCGAAAAGCCCACAATCGTGGCATCGGTCGCGCCGGTTTCGGCAATCACCGCGGCAAGATCGTCCGCCAGCGTGTCGTAGTTGTACCCATCCAGCGGCTGGTCCGACCGGCCAAAGCCACGCCGATCATACGCGATCGCGCGGAAGCCGGCATTGGCGATCGCCATGGCGGCCTCGTCCCAGGTATCAGCCGACAGCGGCCATCCATGCGTCAAGATCACCGGCCGGCCCGATCCCCAATCCTTCACATACAGCCTGGTGTTGTCGCGAGTCGTGATGTATGGCATTTGAACCTCCATTGTCGGGGCAAAAAGATGCCCGCACGTGCTACAAACCGTCAACGAATCGCCGTTCTATGCGTCGGGCAACGTGGCGGTCCACGGCGGGGCTATGCGCGCGACGATGTTCGGTGGATATGCCGAACGCGTGTGTGCTATGCGTTCGGCATACGTCTCGGTGCAATATGAATGCCAACAACCGCGCTGCCACACTCCCCATCAGTGGAGACGCCGTGCGTGAGCGTGGCGGACATTTGTCCACCCGCAGCGTGTTTCGGCTAGCAGGCCCGGCGCGTACCCCCGTGCGTGCGTTCCAGCTCAGCCGTGCGCCTGCTTGCTGTACGCTGTTTGTGAATGGCTTTGCACGATGGTGCTGCGGGTCTCAATTGCGCTTGCTTATCGTGTGCTGGTGCTATGGACCGCGGCCGTGTACCGCGCCGCATCAGCTTGCGTCTTGCAGCGCCTGTAACAGGTCTGCGACGGAGGGTTGCTGATCAATGCGCGTCGCTCGATGGCTATACCGCAACATGCCACCGCGGCCGACGATAAAGGTGCCACTCAGCTGGGCCAGCGAACTGCCATTGCTTCCGGTCATTGCCCGGAGATGGTCGCCAACGCCCGGCAAGGTGCCCTGCGCCGCCAGGTGGACCATCCGCCCGACTACTTGAGGCGAAAGGGCAGCGTGGAGCGGCACCTGCCCAAGCCCAAACGCGCGGAATACGGTGCGGGTCGGATCCGCCAGCATGGGAAAGGGCAGGCGTAAGCTGTGCCTATAGTAGGCAGTTTGAGCAGGCGTTCCCTGCGCTACGGCCACGAGCGCTGCCCCCTGCTTGACAAACTCCGGGTAGACGCCCCGCAGCGTGCCCAGGAAGGCGCGACAAAATTGGCACCCAAAATGCCGGAGAAACGTTAACACGACGGGTGTATCACGCCATAAGGTGTGCATACCTAGCGGGGTCCCATCCAAATTATATACCTCGACGTCCGCGACCACCTGCCCAATCTCAACCATGATCCGCTTACTCCATTGTTCTGTGCCCGAGGAAACATCCCTACGTGATGCCCCATACCTGTAGTATCGCCGACAGGCGCACGCCGATAACCATGTTGCACTCCTGCTTATGCATAGCGCTTTGCTCCACGTCGGGAGGGACCGGTGTACCAAGTTGTAGCTGGGCTACGGCTCAACACGTTGTGATAGCTGTTGTTACGCGTGGTTGTTTCGGTCAGCGGCGGCGTGGAGGCGCCCGAGCCCGTAAGCAACATGCCAGGCCAGGATCAGGGTTGTGCTGCCGTGATCGCGGCGGTATGCGTCTGCGGATCGACAAACACCGAGCCGGCATGTGGAACGCTTAAGCTTGCAATGGCGGCTTCCATGGTCACGTCCCGGCGCTGGCGATCGCGTTCAACCGGCGCAGGGTCAGCGCATCCTAAGATGGTCGGCGGTGAACGTGTCTACATGCAACGGAGGGCATAGCGGATGGGCGCGTCGTTTGACCAATGGGCATAACACCCGAGGCCTGGGCGCGGGTATAAAGCAGCTTATTTCGTCAGACGCATCCTGCTATTGACAAGAACTGACAATTGCGAGCTACGTCGCGGAAGCACGCTCGCCGTTAAGCAGGAGCAGCCGCGCCAAAATCTCGTCGTCTGACAGATCGTGGGGCCAGCCGTAGGCGTCAAGCACAGCGCGGTCAAGGGCGGCGTGAGCCTCGGCCAGCCAATCCGGACGGCGATTGTACAGATTGGTCAGGGTGCGATTGGAGAGCGGCAGATCGGGCAGCAGGAAGCGGGCATCTGCCGGGTCGCTGGGCGCGCTTTCCAGCGTAGGCG
>JADDQF010000153.1 GCA_016781505.1 bacterium | reverse complement strand
AATTATTGTAGTGGTGCCGGCATGCGGAGCATGAGCCAGTCCCAGATTCGGGGCTGGCTCATGCGCGTTAAATGCGTAGGTGCCAAGCGGCTATGTGCGGGTTGTTGCACCAAGCTCGAATTGAAGACGGCGAATAATCTTCTCGCGAATCTTGTTGATCTCGCTGTCCGATAGCGTCCGGTCCGGGGCGCGGAAGCTCATGCGAAACGCGAGGCTGCGCTGGCCTTCGGGAATCGGTGGCCCGGTGTACACATCGAAGAGCTCGACACTTTCCAGCAGTGCTCCCGCGGTGCTGCGAATCAGGTTACGGGCTTGCTCGGCGGCAACGGTGATCGGCGCGACAACTGCGATGTCTTGATACACCACTGGTTGCCGATAAATGGTCTGGTAGCGTGGTTCCGCCCACAGATCCAGCAGAGCGTCGAAGTCAAGCTCCGCGGCCACAGCACGACTGACATTCAAGCCTAGCCGGTCACGCACGTCGGGGTGTAATTCGCCGACAACGCCGAGGCTAGCTTCACCAGTCGTAACAAGGTAGGCCGAACGGCCAGGATGGAATCGGCGATCATCGGCCGGCTGGAACGAGACGGTATCGGCGATGCGAAGCCGGCTCAGCAACGTTTCAAGCACGCCTTTAAGGTCGAAATAGTCGAGCAATCCCTCGTCAGCTTCGTGCCACGAGAGCGGCTTGCGTTGACCAGCCAGCACAATGGCCAGGCGCTGCGGTTCACATGGCAGTACCTCGCCTGGCTGCGGCTCGAACACCCGTCCCAGCTCAAACAGGGCGACCCTTGGTCGCTCGCGCAAATTCATGGCAAGCGCCTGGGCCAGCTCGGGCAAGATCGAGCGGCGAAGGTAGGCGCGCTCCGGCGCGAGTGGATTTTCAAGCTGAAGGTAGTCGCTCCCGTCCGGCTGGGTGCCATCAAACGTCGCCACCGTTGCAAGATTGGTGAGCGAGTAGGTGATTACTTCCTGCAAGCCGCAGGCCGCAAGCGTGTCTTTGACGAAGTTCTCGCCCAGCTGCTGCTCGTCGGTGTATTGGGGCGGCAACTCGTCGGCCAGGCGGGTGGTCGGCAGCCGGTCATAGCCATACAGCCGCACAACCTCCTCAACCAGATCGGCGGCAATCGATACATCGAGGCGGTACGACGGTACCAGCACCAGCACGCTGTCGACGCCGACCTCGCACTCAAACCCTAGCCGGGTCAGCATATCGGCAATCTGCGCCGCGCTGAGGTCGATCCCCAACAAACGGCGCACCTCGGCGCTGGTAAGCTCAAGCCGCGGCTGTTGCCACGGCTGGGCATACACGTCGACGATCCCCTGCGCGACGGTGCCGCCGGCTACTTCACGCATCAGCGCTAGCCCCCGTCGCAGCGCACGCGGCGGCAGCTCGGGATCGATGCCCCGTTCAAAGCGCCGCGACGCTTCACTGGGCAGCTTGAAGGCCTGGGCGGTGCGCCGAATCTGTTGGGGGTTCCAGATGGCCGCCTCCAGCAAAATGTTGCGAGTGGTGGTCGTGACCTCGGTCTCCAAGCCGCCCATTACCCCGGCCAACGACTCGGGGCCGCTGGGGTCGGCCACAACGATGTGGGCGGGACTCAGCTTGCGATCCTGGTTGTCAAGGGTGCGCAGTGTTTCCCCGGCTGCTGCCCGCCGCACGATCAGGTGGCGGTCGACCACCAGATCTGCGTCAAAGGCGTGGGTCGGCTGGCCCCATTCGAGCATGACGTAGTTGGATACGTCGACCACATTCGAGATCGGACGCATGCCAGCCAGTCGTAGGCGCTGCTGCATCCATGCCGGCGATGGGCCGACCGTGATCCCTTCGATCAGGCCGATGGCGAAACGCGGGCAGTCGTTGGGATCAGTAACCGTAACCTGTGCCCGGCCCTCAATCGGCGCGCCTTCGGCGACCGCATGGGGCTCGGGCAGCTTCAAGGGCTGTTCGGTCAAGGCGGCGACCTCACGCGCCACGCCGACGATCGACAGGGCCCGCGAAAGATTGGGCGTCAGATCGATGTTGAGGACGACATCGCCCAGGTAATCGCGTAAGGGCGTGCCAACCGGCGCGTCGTCGGGCAGGAACATGATGCCTTCGTGCTCGTCCGACAAGCCAAGCTCCAGCTCGGAGCAGACCATTCCCTCGGATGCTACGCCACGCAGCTTGGTTGGCTTGAGTGTCACCCACTTGCGCGTGTCGCTGTGGCCGTCGACGAGCTTGGCGCCACTGAGCGCCAGCGCTACCTTTTGCCCCTGCATGCCGACTTTGATGTTGGGCGCGCCGGTCACGACGGCAATGGAGCGGCCGTCGCCATAGCCCACGACCGGAACCGTTAAGCGATCGGCATTTGGATGCTGGGTAACTTCGATCAGCTCGCCAACCAGCACACGCTCGGCGTCCCACGGAATATGATCGGGTGGTACGGGACCATTCAGGTCGGGCGCCCAGGGCGAGTTAGGGGGCGCTTCCGCTCCAACGTAGTCGATCGCGGTGACTTCCATGCCCGCCAATGTCAGCCGGTCTGCCAGCTCCTCGGGCGAGATGACGATATCGACATATTCTTTAAGCCATGATAAAGGAACACGCATAGCACCTCCAAAGTTCGCTTCCAGGGACTAGCATTCAACACTTCAGCCCCATGCCGTTCACGATTTTCCATCATATCGTCGTTCAATCTTTGACGACCAGCGGTCCCACCTCAACCCGATCGCCGACAAGCGTGCCTGCCTGGTCGTACACCCCAAGCCGCGCGCCGGTCGCCGGATCCCACAGCCCGATCCACAACAGGTACTCGCCGGGGGGCGCATGGTGCAGCGCCAGCTTCTGGGTATCCCGGACCCAATCGCCGCGGACCCAGCTGTTGGTGGGAAAGACGCCGCCCTGGGGCTGCGCATTGGCCTCGTCCACAATCTGCTCCTGCGCGTCAACCAGATGGACAAAAACGCTCCATGGCCGATCCTGCTGCTCGCGCGCGTGCCAGGTCAACGTAATCGTCGCCGTTCCGCCGGGGGTCACCTCCGGTGGAAACTCAACATTGCGCAGCTCCACGCCTTGCTTCCAGCCGATGTCAAACCGACCATACACATTGCCAAAGTCAGCGGGCTGCGGCGGCAGCACGTAGCTGTGATAGGCTGGCCGGATCAGGCCCCAGGGCAGGGCGAGCGCTAGCACCAACAGCAAGCCGATCAAGCTCAACAGCCCGCTGCGAGCGGGCAACACCAGGGCAAGGCCACAGGCGAGCAGGACGGCGAAGGCAGCAACAGCTGGAAACAAGAAGCGGCCCTGCCATGCTACAGTTCCCGCGATCAGGGCAAATGCCACCGTCCAAGCGAAAACCAGGGCAATCGCAGCGCTCAACAGCAGGGCAAGCTTACCGCGCGCTCGCCACCAGCCCCGGCCGAAGCTGGCAACCAAGCCGATCAACCCAAGCGCGAGGAAGGCCGTGAATGCCCAATACGCACCGTCGTTCAAGGGCAAGGTTTGCCAGCCGAAGTTGCCCCAGCTGGAGCGCAGCAAGTTCCACAAGCCGTTGGTCCAGTCGCGCCCTGACGTTGGGTGGAAATCCTTGGTGGCAAAGGTTTCTTGAAATGCGGCCAGGCCGAGCCAATCGCCGTACAAGTGCAGGTTGCGCAGATACCACCAGCCAGAAAGCACAACCGCTAGCCCGCCAATCATTAGTCCATCTCCCACAGCCCGTTTGGGATCGCCGCGTAGCGCCAATGCCAGGCAAGGTAGCGGCACGAGGGCCAGAGCGCTCTGCTTGGTGATCAGCAGCAGGCCGAGCAGCAGCCCGGCAACCAGCACCCATCTCTGACTGTGCTTTTCCAATACAATGGCGACGCAGCTCCAAAGCAGTCCTGTTGCGAGCGCAACTAACAGCGGATCGTTAGATACCAGGGCACTGCCGAAGATGAATTGCGGGGTGAGTGCTACAAGCGCTGCCGCGCCCAGCGCCACCCATTGTCGTCCGGGCTCCTCGCCGAAGCATTGCCGGGCTAACAGGTACGTAAGACCAACCGTCACGCCGCCCAAGATCGCAGACAACGCCCGCGCCAGATGCCAGCTCAGGGCAATGCCGCGATATGGCCAGATGTCGTTGGACATCCGAAAGTAGGCATTTGGCTGTTCGCCACCGCTGTGAATAAAGCTGGGGTCGGCCCCGAGTTCCAGAACACGCTCGGCCGGGGGCAGCCAGCGGACGGCTGGCTGCATGAGCCAGTAGGCGAGCGGCGGCTGATGACCTTCGCCTGGCACATCGCCGGCGCTCCCATCGGCTTGCTGCATGGGCAGTCGACCTTCTCGTGCCAAAAACAGGGCGTATCGGAAGTGCCCCGGCTCGTCCGGTCCTTCGCCCAGCGGCACCACTGTGCCCCACCACAGTGCGAGCACGACATGCAGCGCAACGATGGCAACCGCGAGCCAGCGCTGGGCGCGTAGCTGGAGCCGGGGGCGAACAACCACGACGGGCTGATTGTGGATTGCCTCGGCCAACTAGAACTGCTCCAAAAACCGCAGATCGGCGCTGTTGAACCATCGAATGTCGTCGATACCGTACTTCATGATGGCAATGCGCTCGGGACCGAAGCCGCCGGCAAAGCCGCTGTATTCGGCGGGATCGTAGCCGCCGTTGCGCAGCACCACCGGATGCACCATGCCGCAGCCGCCAATTTCGAGCCAGCCGGTGTACTTGCACATCCGGCAACCCTTGCCTTTGCACAGGTTGCACGACACATCCATTTCGGCGCTCGGCTCGGTGAACGGAAAGTAGCTGGGCCGGAGGCGAACGCTTGTCTCGGCGCCATAAATGCCCTTGGCGAACGCATCCAACGTTCCCTTGAGGTCGCCCATGGTAATATTGCGGCCGACGGCAAGGAACTCGAACTGCGTAAACTGCATCTCATGCCGCGCGGTCACCTGCTCGGATCGGTAACATTTGCCGGGCAGAAGTACGCGGACCGGCTCGGGCGCGAAGCGATGCATGGCGCGAATCTGGCCCGGCGAGGTGTGCGAGCGCAGCACCACTTTCGGGCTGCCCGGCGGCATTTTGACAAAGAAGGTGTCCTGCATGTCACGGGCCGGATGATCTTCGGGGAAGTTGAGCAGACCGTAGTTATACTCGTCAGTTTCAACTTCGGGGCTTTCCCACACGGTAAAGCCCATCGTGCCGAAGACACGCTCAATGTCGCGCAGCACCTGTGTCACAATATGCAGCCGTCCGGCCGGCGCGGGTCGTCCTGGCAGCGTCACGTCGACCCGATCGCGCTCAAGCTCGGCCGCGCGCGCCGCGGTCGTCAGGCGCTGCTCCAGCTCGTCATACGCTGACTGAAGTGCTTGCTTGGTGGCGTTGATGCGCTGGCCAACCCGCGGCCGCTCTTCGGCGCTGAGCTTGCCCATGCCGCGGCTAATCTCGGCCAGCGGCCCCCCTTTGGCCAGATAGGTACTCTTCCATGTACGGAGGGCATCCAGATTAGTGAGCGTGCCAAGCTCGGCAAGCGCCTGCTTTTCGGCGAGTTCGAGCTGTTCGATCATGCTTCCTCCTACCAATAGATAAAGCCGCACGCTCGTCAGGGACGAGGTGCGGCCCGTGGTACCACCCTGGTTCAGCGCATGGTTTGCCAATCGCAAACGCACGTGCTCTCGAAGCCCAATAACGGCGGGCAACCGGAGCGAGCTACTGACGCTGGAGACCTCCTATCACGAGCGCAAAAACGCACACTATCAGCTCGTGACGCTTGCTCTGTCTCCCGTGTTCACCCGTCGGCTCGGAAGGGAACGGATCATGGCGGTCCCGGCGCTGGCTTCCAGCCGCTGGCCTAGCGCTCTCTGACGGCCTACCTGTGATCCTCGCTTCGTCGGGGCCTTTTGTAGGTTACAGGTTTCAGGCTACAGGCTACAGGAATAGCTTTCATGCTAGTGTCTGACGCCTGCTGCCATTAATAGTTTGTAGGATTCAGGCTACAGGTACTAGGCAGCAGCACTGACTGATCTCCTGAAGCCTATAACCTGATGCCTGATGCCTATATTCAGCTTCGTCCCAGCTTGCGCTGGCGTAATGCCTCAAACAAGATAACACTGCCGGCAATGGCGGCGTTTAGCGACTCGACCGGGCCCTGCATCGGGATGGCGATCTGCTTGGTTGCAACCGCTAGGCCGGCCACACTGACCCCATTGGCTTCGTTGCCGACGATCAGCGCCGATGGCTGTCGCCAGTCTGCCGCATAGTAGGGCATGGTTGCACTGGCAACGGCGGCGTACACGTTGTCGGCCCCAATCAGCAGCGTGGGCGCTTCGTCCCACGTCACATCCTGAGCGATTGGCAGTCGGAAGTGTGCACCCATCGCCGCGCGAACAACCTTGGGACTGTACACATCGACAGTTCCGGCTACGCAGATCACTTGACTGATGCCGGTTGCCTCGGCCGTGCGCAGCAACGTGCCCACATTGCCGGGGTCTTGGACCGCATCCAACACCAGCTGCACGCCGCGTCCGGCTGGCTCAACCTCGGGCCAGGCGACGGCCGCCACCACGCCCTGCGGCGTTACCGTTTCGCTGACGGCGGCGATAACCTCGGGCGGCGCGGCAAACGCATTTGCCTGTGAGCCCAGCGCTGCCACGAGCCGGGCGCCGCGCTCGGTTGCCGCCAGCTGATCGGGATTATACACGGCGACAGCGAATTGCGCATGGGAGCGGAGCGCCTCTTCGACCAAGCGCACGCCCTCGATCACAAATAACCGCTCGTGACGACGATCCTTGCGGCTGGTCATCAACGAGCGGAGATGCTTGACGTGTCGGTTGTGTGGGCTACTGATTGCCACTAGGCCGTGATCGCTCGTTGCACCTGCGCTACGAGCTGAGTAAAGGTTGCGGCATCGCGCACAGCCAGATCCGCCAGCTGCTTGCGATCCATCTCGATGCCGGCGAGCTTTAGACCGCTGATGAAGCGGCTGTAGCTCAAGCCATGCTGCCGAGTGGCGGCGTTGATGCGTACGATCCACAGGCGGCGCATGTCCCGCTTCTTGGTGCGGCGGTGCCGATACGCGTACGCGAGTGAGCGCATGACCTGCTCATGCGCAACCTTGTAGTTGCGGCTGCGATTGCCGCGATAGCCTTTGGCTTGCCGAAGTAGCTTGTTATGGCGCTTGCGCACCATCATGCCGCGTTTAACGCGAGCCATAATTATCTCCTTTTAGACACTCACCACGAGTAGGAGTGAGCCGACCGCCCGCGCGATCGCTCCGTTCGGTGATGATGGGTGTGCCCACCCGGCCAGACCAGATGCGTCTTGTTTTGCTTGCCGGTGAGCAGCACGTTGCTAACGACGAGGCGACAAATGCGCCGACCAACTACGCGCCGTACGGAAGAACCTTCTTCTTAATGCGCTTGACGACTGACTTGTCCGCAAGCAGCATCTTGTCGAGCTGCTGCTTGACCCGGGTTGAGCGGCGGCGGCGGAAGTGGCTCTTCATCGCCTTAGGTCGCATCAATTTGCCCGCGCCATTCACTTTGAAGCGCTTCTGCGCTCCCTTGTGCGTTTTCAGCTTTGGCATGGGAATCCGTTTCCTTTATGCTTGGGTTGATTCGCTTGGTTGCTCGGCAGGGCTGGCTGGCCGTTCTGCGCGAGGCTTGGCAGCGCCACTCTTGGTAGGCTGCGGAGCAACGACCATGGTAATCGTCCGGCCCTCGGAAGTCGGCCGCACCTCAACCACTGCAACGTCTCG
Organism: bacterium; assembly: GCA_016781505.1. GTDB lineage: Bacteria > Chloroflexota > Chloroflexia > Chloroflexales > Kallotenuaceae > LB3-1. The sequence continues at coordinate 22,831 of JADDQF010000153.1, read as the reverse complement.
CATCTTCTCCGCGATATCTTCCAGCATCTTGACGCCGATGTCTTGGTGCGCAAGCTGCCGCCCGCGAAAGCGCATGTTGAATTTTACCTTGTGGCCCTCGGCTAAAAACTCACGAGCCCGGTTACTCTTCACCTCGATATCATGATTGTCGGTGCTGGGCCGAATCTGGACCTCTTTGACCTCGACAATCTTCTGATTTTTGCGCGCTTCACGGGCTTTTTTGTTCTGCTCGTACAGGAACTTTCCATAGTCCATGAGACGGCAGACCGGCGGATCGGAGTTCGGTGCAACTTCCACCAAGTCGAGGCCGCGCTCTTCGGCCATCATCAACGCTTCGTGCGTGCTGACAACGCCTACCTGCTCGCCTTGCTCGTCGATCAGTCGTACTTGCGGGACGCGAATGCGCCGGTTGATACGTGCTTTCTGATTCCTTATGGCTGTTCTCCTGAACCAAACATGTGGACAAAATGAAATCCCGCCAGCCAGTCCACATGGCAGGGGGACGTTTAGGAAACATAATATAGCATGAAACGCTGGCTGCGTCAACCATATTTTCCGCATGCAGATGCCCTACAATCCATTGGCATCCGGTTTGCTTGGTAGGCGGTATCAGGTGGTGGATGGATTGACTTTTGGCGCTGTTATCGGTACCCTTTCACTGTGATACGTGGATCATTTCACAAAGTAGGCGAGGCCCATCATGAGTCAGCTTGCAACGGCCATTGACTTATCCAGCGAACTGCAACGGGTTGACAGCGCGGTGCTCAAACGGTTTGAGTCGCGTTCAATCCTGCTGAATGCTGCCAGCCGTTACCTGCTGAGCTCGGGCGGCAAGCGGATGCGTGCGTCGCTGGCGCTGCTGGCTGCACGGCTCCTTGGCGAGCCCGATGCGGAGCGCGCGCTCAATATTGCCACGGCAATCGAGATGATCCATGCGGCCAGTTTGGTACATGACGACTTGATCGACACCGCCGATGTGCGGCGCGGCCGGCCTACCGTGCACAGCAAATGGGGCGGCAATGTCGCCTTGATGGTGGGCGACTACCTGTTTGCGTTAGCTGCGGAACAAATGGCCGAAGCCTCTGATCCGCGCATCATTAAAACCTTGGCGCGGGGTGTTGTGCGCATCTGTGAAGCCGAGCTTTCTCCGGTGACGGATGTGGTGCCGCTCCAGCGCACGTTGGAGCAGTACTTCGCCAAGATCGGCGGCAAAACTGCGGCACTGTTCGAGTGCGCCGCCGAGAGCGGCATGATGGTCGGCGGCGGCAACGACCGCGAGGTCGAGGCGTTGCGGCAGTTTGGTTACGAGATCGGGCTAGCCTTTCAAATTGTGGATGATATTCTCGACTTCACGGCCGACGAACAAACACTGGGCAAGCCGGCGGGACACGATCTTCAAGAAGGCACGATTACCTTGCCGGTCATCTATGCCGTAGAGATGGGCGCGAGCGAAGTTGTACGTGAGGCGGCGCAAACCTTTGAGCCGAGCCCGGAGCTGGTTGCGGCTGCCGTCGCGGAAGTGCGGCGCATCTGCGCGACCAAACGCGCATTTGCCGATGCTGAACGTTTGGTTGCCAATGCGGTCAAGCGCTTGGCGATCTTCCCCGACTCGGCTGCCAAGGATGCGTTGATCGAGCTGGCTGAACTGGTGCTGCGGCGCAAAATGTAAGCAACCGCCAGATAGTTCAAAGCCGACATAACAAAGCCGTGCTGCTTGGGCAGTACGGCTTTGTTGTTTCCTAAACCTTAGGAAGAAGGAATAGCAGCCTACTCCTCGACGCCAACCTCAAGCCGCTCGCGCAGCCAGAGTGCGAGGCCGTCCCGATCCAGATGCGAGCGGAGTACCGCCTGCAGCTGATCGGCGAGCTCGTCAACAAGACCTGCGTTCAGCGGCACATCGTTCATGTCGAGAAAGCGCAATACGGCCAGCAGTGCCGTCGCCTCATTGCCCGACAGAAAGGGCCGGTTTTTAAGCATCTGGAAGCCGATCACCGCTGCTTTGCTGGCGATATCGGCGTACAACTCCGCGCCAAAGATGATCTGCTGTGGCGCTGAAATAACGCTGCGCAGCTTATCCTGGCTTTTGATGCCGAGCCGCCCGCCAAAGCGCTCAATCGCAAGCATATGAAGATCGAGAATTTCGTCCTGTGTTAGATATTGCATACAGGTTCTTTCTGCACCACGAACGCGCCGCGAAGCTAATGAATATGGGACGCAGCGCGTTCTCTGGTTCGCTCTACAAGCCCACGATGCGCTTAAAGGCTTTGTCGTATTCGTCGGTGATGCTGTTGGTCCATTCGCGCAGCTTGGGATCCGTCGGGCGCCGCAACAACACTTCACGCTCGGTAAAGACCAGCTCAACCGAGTCGGCTTCTTCAAGGCCAACTGCTTTCAGCCAGCCTTGAACCACGGGCGGCAAATTTTCGCGTTCGATAATTAATGCTTTTGGCATATGTCAACACCTGGTAGATAACGTTATATGATCATTAATACGTTAGCCGACTGCGTTAAGATGCGGGACGGTCGTCATCGGTCTCAATTCGCCGCAGGTGCGGGAATAACAGCACCTCACGAATGGTCTCCTGGCCGCTGAAGAGCATGGTCAACCGATCCACGCCTAGCCCCAGGCCCCCGGTCGGTGGCATGCCGCTCATCAGCGCATTCAGAAAATCAAGGTCCATCTGCATCGCCTCGTCGTCGCCGGCAGCCTGCGCGCGGCCTTGCTCCAAAAAGCGCTGCTCCTGATCCAACGGATCATTGAGCTCGGTAAAGGCGTTGCCGAGCTCCGAGCCAAACATAAACGGCTGGAAACGTTCCACAAACGCCGGATCGTCCGGCTTGCGCTTCGCAAGCGGCGACAACGGCTGTGGATAGTCGATGATGAAATGCGGCTCAACCAGCGTGGGCCGGACATAGGTCTTGAGCAGCTCGTCCACCAGCTTGGCCCAGGTTGGCTGCCGATCAATCTTCACATCGTGCTCCTTGATCGCCGCGATCAGGGTTTCCAGTGTGGATGCTGCTGCAATATCAATGCCGGTACGCTCCATAATCGCGTCACGCATCGGGATTCGCGGCCATGGCGGCGTGACATCTACGGTCTGGCCGGCAAAGGCGATGGTTGTGCCGCCGGTCAACTCGCGGGCGATGAAGAAGATCATCTGCTCCACGAGCTCCATGATGTCGTTGTAGTCGGCGTAGGCCTGGTAGCACTCAAAAATGGTGAACTCAGGATTATGAAAGCGGTCGACGCCTTCGTTGCGGAACGCCTTGCCGATCTCATATACCCGCTCAAAGCCGCCCACAATCAGGCGCTTAAGGTAGAGCTCGGGCGCGATACGGAGGAACAAGTCCTGGTGTAATTGGTTATGATGGGTGGTAAAGGGCCGAGCTGCCGCTCCGCCATAGATCGGCTGCAGCATCGGCGTTTCGACCTCGATAAAGCCCCGCTCATCCATAAAGCGGCGCATTGCCCCAATCAGTCGGGCACGCAGCTTGAAGGTTTCACGCACCTCTTCGTTGACTAGGAGGTCGACGTAGCGCTGGCGTAGGCGCGTCTCGATATCGGTAAGCCCTGCGTGCTTTTCGGGCAAGGGATTGAGCGTCTTGGCGAGCATCTGCCAGCGCTGGACAAAGACGCTGGGCTCGCCGGTCTTGGTCCGAAAGGCATAGCCCTGTACGCCGATGATGTCTCCAATATCGGTGGTTTCGGCAAAGAGCTTATATGCGTCGGCGCCCAAATCCTTTTTGCTGAGAAAAATTTGGATGCGGCCACTTTCGTCCGCGATGTGCACAAAGGACGAGCCGCCCATAACCCGGCGCAGCATGATTCGGCCAGCCAGCGCCACAGTTACTTGACTTTCGGCCAAGGCGTCGAATACTGCGAGCACCTGCGCTGCCGTATGTGATCGTGCGGCGCGCGGCGGAAAGGGCTCTATGCCGGCGGCTCGGAGCCGTTCGAGCTTGCCTAGCCGTGTTTGTTGTAGTTCATTTAAGTCCATGTGTGCCCCACAGAGCGTACCAGATGCTACCTAAAACAAAGAACAAAGGCCGTAGCTTGCGCTCGCCTTTGTTCTTGTGCCGCAATATCGACCCGCGTGCGCTACTTAATCTTCATAATCATCAATTTATACGAGCCGCCGGGTGTTTCGACGTTCACTTTTTGGCGTGCATGTTTGCCCAGCAGCGCTTTGCCAACCGGCGACTCGTTGCTGATGCGGCCTTGCGCCGGTTTTGCTTCGGACGATCCGACGATCGTGTAGGTCATTTCGTCGCCGTCATCATCACGCACTGTGACAGTGGAACCGATTCGAACTTCTTTCGCACCATTACTATCTTCAATAATTTGTGCATTATTGATCATGTAGGTGAGTTCGCGAATCCGGCCTTCGTTAAAAGCTTGGGCGTTTTTGGCGGCTTCGTACTCCGAATTTTCAGACAAATCGCCCAAGTCTTTCGCGAGCTTAATGCTTTCCGCGATGGCCGGCCGCTCGGATTCGATTCGATGCTTCAACTCGACCTCGAGCTGAGCCTTGCCTTCACGGGTTAAGTAAACAGGCTTGTCGGTCATCGGTCGTCCTCGGGTGGGAAAAATTAGAAGTCTGAGCGCCGAAGCCCTCAGTTCGTAGCTGTTGTGCGACTTCACTGCGCACAAACGGCAGGGGATGCCTGCCGTTTGTCTATTATACGCTATGGCCCGGACTTTGTCTACAAGCCATGTGGTGCCGCGAACGGACGTTCTGGATTATGCAGCTGGCGGCGGTGTGGTTTCTTCCGGCTTGGGCGGCGGGTTAAGAATACCATCGATGGTGGTCCACAACGGGCTTTGCATCATGCGTACCTGATCAAAGCGGCCAAGGTAGGCTTCTTCCGCCAGCGAACGATGCAGCTGAGCTAGGCGGTCACGGCCCTGGGCGGTATCGCGAAAGGCTTGATGGCGCAGCAGCAAGGAAATTTCATTGCTGGGCGAAATCCGCCGATGATAGATACGATGCGGCACGCGCACATCCAGGCCCAGCATATCGCAGCGCCGGATCATCTCCTCGTCGATCTTGATCCGATAGTCCAGCCCAGGATACGGTTTGGTGCCATAGATGTCGCGGTAGTAGGCCGTGGGCATGCGGGCAATCGTGCCCAACATGTCGGTGATGCGCTCGTGGTGACGCTCGTTCGGAATGCCAAGATAATCCCAGACCGCAAACTCCGCGCCAGTCGCCGCAATTTTGCTCAGCGTGCGCGAAAGATGATTGGTGGCATCCGTCACATACGGCATGATCGGCAGCACCGCAAAGCCGACTGGAATGCCCGCCCGGTGCAGCACCTGCGCGGCGTCAAGGCGCAGCTGAGGCGCGGGCGCACGGCCTTCCAGTTTTTCGCTAAGGCTGGTGTCAACTGTGGGCAAGCTGAAGATGACGACGCACAGCGAGCGCTCGTGGATCACCTCAAGCAGCCGCAGATCGTCCAATACTTGTGGGCTTTTGGTCAAAATGACGGTGGGCTGTCCGAGCTGGGCCAGCACTTGCAAGGTTTGGCGCGTTAGCCGGTGCTCGCGTTCTGCGGGCTGGTACGACTCACTCAGCAGGAGCCCGACGACATCGCCAGGGTCAATCTCTTCAAGCTCACGGTCCAGCCGGGCCGGCACATCCACAAAGACGCGGGCTGCCTCGCCCAAGGGGCGGATCGAAGTAACCGCCAGATCGCAGTACTGGCAGGCGAACTCACAGCCGCCATACGTGGCGAGTAGATAGTTGGACAGAAAGAGATCGTTGGCCATGGGCCGTCGCGGGCTTAGGGCTCGTCCTGGTAATCGCTCTTCTACATACGTCGTCATGGGCGTTACCTGCTTCCCTGTGCCAGCACAGCAAGCATTGAATCGTGGAGAAGACTGTTGCTGGCCACTACCCGGTTATGCCATGGACTATATTGGCCGCCAATCAGATCCGAGACGCGCCCGCCCGCGGCGTGAACGATGACTGCGCCGGCCGCCGAATCCCACGGCTTCAGCTCGAGCTCCCAATGGCCATCGTTGCGGCCAGCCGCGACATAGCACAAGTCAAGCGCCGCGGAACCCATGCGCCGCACATCCTGACACTGCATAACCATCGCCGCTGTTTCAGCGATGTTGGTGTCGGGCCGTGACCACCGGTCGTAGGGAAAGCCGGTTGAAAGCTGGGCATGGCGTAGCTCGCCAATCTGCGACACATGGATCGGCTGGCCATTCAGCAGCGCGGGCCCACCCTGGGTAGCGGTGAAGCATTCATCATGGATTGGACCGTAGACCACGCCCAACTGCAGCACATCATCTGCCAGCAGCGCGATCGAGACGCTCCAAAATGGATTGCTGTGCGCGTAGTTGTTGGTGCCGTCGAGCGGATCGACCAGCCAAACGTAGCGCGATGCTTGTTCGCGACCGCCGCCTTCTTCGGTTATGATGTGATGGTCGGGAAAGTGGGTCGCCAGCTGCGCCACGATCAGCCGTTCGCTGGCCAGGTCCATGTCGGTCACCAGTTCTGACCGGCTTTTAAAATCAAGCTGGCGTTTCCGGCCAAATCCGTCCCGCAGAACGGCGCCGGCTTCGCGCGCAATCGCGGTTACAACGTCGATTATTGCTGTCATTGGAACTTTCCAGTGTGCTTTCACGTCTATACGCCAGGACATTTTACCAGTTTATTCAAGGAGACTCCCATGCGAAAACTCGCACTTGCGCTTATGTTTGTCACGCTGACGGCCTGTGGTAGTGCGGCGCCCGGTAATGGTACGGATTCAACGGGTGCGACGGCGGCCTCTGCGCCGGCCGCTTCAGCTCCTGCGGCAGAGGTGCAGCCGTCTGCTCCCGCCGTCGAAGCTTCACCTGCCGGCTCGGCAAGCGACAAGCTCCCCGCCGATAACGCCGGCAGCTCGCCCACCTTGGAAACGCAGGCCAGCGCGGCCTTGGCGGCGCATTTGAACAAAACCGCAGCCGATCTCACGCTGGTGCAAAAGGAGGCGACGGAGTGGAGTGACGGCAGCCTAGGCTGTCCCCGGCCGGATATGATGTACACCCAGGTGATCGTGCCCGGCTACAAGCTAACGTACAGCGATGGCACCACCACCTATGAGGTGCACACCGACGAGACCGGCACGCAGGCGGTCTGGTGTGAAAATGGACAGCCGCAGGAGATTCCACAGCCCTAGTCGGTAATGGACGGGAGCAGGTGCAACCATGCCTGCTCTTTTTGTTGTGCAGGAGGAGCACCATGGAAGATGTTGCCGCGGCTGCCATAGCTGTTGCCCGCCAAACACTTGCCGCCGAGCTCGGCTGCGAACCGGAGGCGCTTGGCGTGGTAGACGTCGAGCCGGTTGAATGGTCGGATAGCGCCCTGGGGTGTCCACAGCCAGGCATGATGTACATGCAAGTGATCACTCCTGGGTTTCGCGTCACTCTGGAACAAGCTGGACAGCGCTATGTGCTGCATACCGATGGCGGACGGCGTGCGGTTCACTGCCCCCAACCTGCTGCCGGTCACATGCCTTTCAGCCTGTAGCGCGCGGTGTCGGGCCATCAGTTCTTTGGGTGGTTGGTATGAGCATTTCTGTCTTGATCGCCATAGCAAGCTGTTCTGCAACCTGCTGCAAGCCCTGGGCAAATGTCGGATAGGCGCATGCAGCGTAGCGGCGAGCGCTTGCACCGGCAAATGGTGTTGGATGGCTAACGCCGCCTCGTGGATGATATCGTCCGCCCGCTCACTCACGATTGCAGCGCCCAGCAGCCGGCCGCCACGCCGCTCGGCAATGGCTTTGAATAGGCCCGCTGGCTGCTCAACCAGCAGACTGCGCTCGATCTCGCTGACGGGTACCTGGGCGGTAACATAATCAATCCCTTGCTTCCGCGCTTGCTGCTCGGCAAGCCCGACCTGCGCCAAGGTCGGCTCGGTGTACACAGCCCAGGGCACAACGCGCTCATCCACGGTTCGGCCGGCGTTTTGCAGCGCGTTCGCCACGGCTAGCTTCGCTTCGTAATCGGCAACATGCGTAAACTGATAATGTGTGGCGACATCTCCGCAGGCATAGATGCCATCGGCGGAGGTGCGCAGCTGTTCATCCACCTTGATCGCGCCTTTGTCGGTCAGCTCGATGCCTGCCGCTGCCACATTCAAATCTTCTGTGTTTGGCTGCGTTCCCGCGGCAACCAAAATGTGGCTGCCGCACAGCTGCGCGGGATCGGAGCCTGTGAGCACAACCTGGACCTCGTCGCCAGCACGGCGAACCGCACGCACGTCCACGCCCGTGTGAAAGCATATATCCTCGGCCTCCAGCGCTTGACGTAGGGCAACCGCGGCAGCCTGATCGGCTTGGGGATTACGATGTTGAAGACGGTGTGCCATCATATGTAGCGTGAGTGCGGCTAGTCAGAAGAGATCGTAGGATGGAGAGTTAAGTTACTGTCGCAAATAAAGGCCATGGACAATACCACCCTCTTGGTCAAAACGATTTTCGATGATGCGATAGTCGCGGCTGTCACTTCGCTCAAAATGCCGGAACAACGCATAGGCAATGAGGTCTGCGAGTTGGATGAGGCGCGACGCTTTCGAGTCTAGGAATAGTGGCACTTCCGCGAAGTTATGAATGACGCCCCATTGATGTCCAACCGTACGAAAATCATGGGCAAGTGCTTGGATCGTTGTTTCGTAAGTTGACTTATCAAAGATAACAATGCCGCGCTGGGTGTCCCCGACACGATGTAGGCGGTGGAGGTAGTGGTCAAATCGACTGGCAAGTTGTTCAAAGGCAACTTCCACTGGATCGGCTGGAGAAACCGCTGCTTTTCTGATCACGCTCCCAAATAATCGATTGCTTGGATGCGATTGGAGAAAGACGCGCAAACAATCTTCAATAGCTGTTTCACGATCTTCTTTTGTAAATTGCCGCCACATCCCCCGCCCTGCTCCGATTGCATTGCCATGTAACTCGACACTGGCAGGGTCTGCAACGTTGAAGCGCGCAGCTATTGTTTGGAGTTGTTGTGCAATCCACCAGCCTTGCCGCTCAAAGACACTGAAGCCAGCTAACACAAAATATTGCTGCTTTGCATCTTTTGTGCTGCCAGATTCATCGGCATAGAGCAAGTACACTGGCAACTCGCAGGCAAAAAAAGTCAGTCAAGGAGAGACCCCGCTCTCACGGTCCAATAAGGTCGGACCTCTTGACTGCTAACCAAATAGTAGCAGTTGGACATATCGATGTCAATATGTCCATGGATATTTTTGGGCGTTTGCGAAATCGCTCGGCGACAAACCAAGCAGCTTAGGTAGCTGTTACACGCGCTGACGCCAATGCTCCAAGCGCTTGCCGCTCATCCACGCGTGATCCTACCCAGAGTTAATCACGAATCGAGCCGCGATGCTGCCAAGCTGGCCCTACGACCGGCCAGCAGTTTTTTGATGTTGTGGACACAGCGATTGACGGAGCAGTATCCCACTGGTACACTGCACCAAAATCGAATACAACCTCATCCAGAGGGGCAGAGGGACCGGCCCGTTGAAGCCCCGGCAACCCTGAGGTAAGGCCGAAGGATCAGGGACAAAGGCATTGCCTTTTCCTTGCACTGCTTCGCTTGCCTGCATGGGTGCCAACTCCGGCAGACGTGGTCTGACAGATGAGGAGGCGCGCAATGCCCTCCACATGCTGTGTGAGGGTTTTTTGCTGTGGTAGATAGCCATGAATTTGAGGGAGCAGCTTCAGCTCTGGTCCGATCAGCTGCGGGCGATTGCCAACGATGGACTCCACTGGTCAAGCGACAATCCTTACCATCGACAGCGCTTCGAGCGTGTGCGCCGGATTGCCGCCGAGCTCTTTGCAGCGCAAGACGAGCGGGAGCCGGAAACGATTGAGCGCATTTTTAGCGCCGATCTATCGCATGTCGCGCCGTATCCAGGCGGAGACGCAGCCATCATCAACGCGGCCGGGGAGATGCTGCTGATCCAGCGCAAAGACGATCAGCTGTGGGCGATGCCGGGTGGGCTGCTCGAAGTTGGCGAGACGCCTGCTGAAGGCACCTGCCGCGAAGCCTGGGAAGAAACGGGTATTGCGGTTGCGCCCGTGGCGTTGGTGGGCGTGTACGATTCGCGGCGGTGCGATAGTCGTACCACGGCGCAGCTGTACCAGTTTGTGTTTCTGTGCCGTCCAGTGGAATCTGCGCCTCAACCGGTCGTGACGAATGAAACGCTGGCTGTGGGTTGGTTCGCCGAAGATAAGTTGCCGCCTTTGTCGCCGGGGCACACCCTGCGTATTCCGGATGCGTTTCGTTTTTGGCGCAGCGCGACGCCTAAAACGGTCTTTGTGTAGCTGACAAGCGGCCAAAACTGGTCGCGTTGCGTGTTGAGAAGGATTCGCTATGCCATCGACAACCAAGCATTCCGCATATCTTGCCGCTTTGGCCGAACGCGTGCTGATCTATGATGGCGCTATGGGCACGAGCCTCGATCTGTATCCACTGACCGTGGAGGACTTTGGTGGCCAGCGGACCGAGGGCAATCGTGACTACCTGGCGTACACCCGTCCCGACATTATCCGTGAAATTCATGCCTCGCACATGGCAGCCGGCGCGGATGTGTTGGAAACCAACACATTTCAGTCCACGCGTATGCGGCTTGAAGAGTGGGGTCTGGCCGACCGCACCCATGAGCTTAACCTCAATGCGGCGCGGCTGGCACGCTTGGTGGCCGACGAGTATGAAGCCAAAGATGGCCGCAAGCGCTTTGTGGCAGGCTCGATGGGCCCGACCGGTAAGTTGCCCTCCTCGGATGATCCGGCGCTGTCCGATGTGACGTTTGACCAGTTGTCCGACACCTTCTGCGAGCAGGCGGTGGCTTTGATCGAGGGCGGCGTCGACGTGCTGTTGGTCGAGACCAGCGTCGACATCTTGGAGGTCAAGGCCGCGCTGGATGGCATTCGCCGCGCCAAGCAGCAGCTCAAGCGGGAAGACATCGCGGTGCAGGCGCAGGTGTTTTGGGATGTGGCCGGCCGGATGTTGTTGGGCACCGACGCCCCTGCCGTGATTGCGACGCTGGAAGCCATGCCGGTGGACGTGATCGGGCTTAACTGCTCGACCGGTCCGGAGCATATGCGCGATACCATTCGCTTTCTGTGCCAGCACTCACGACTGCCGATTTCGTGCATTCCCAACGCCGGTCTGCCCATCGAAGTGAACGGCGAGACGGTCTTTCCGCTGGAGCCGGAACCGTTTGCCCAAACGCTGTCCGAGTTTGTTACGCAATACGGCGTCGCGGTTGTGGGTGGCTGCTGCGGCACGCGGCCGGCGCATATTGCTCGGCTGCGTGAGGTCGTCGGCTACGACCGACGTCCGCTTCAACGCGCTATCGAATACGCGCCCAGTGTTTCGTCGGGCATTACCGCCGTGCCGCTGCAACAAGAGCCCGCGCCGCTGATGATCGGCGAGCGCGTCAACACGCTTGGCTCCCGCAAGGTCAAGCGGCTGCTGCTCAACGACGATTACGACGGCGTGGTCGAGGTGGCGCGCGAACAGCTGGACAGCGGCGCGCATGTGCTCGACGTGGGCGTGGCCATGACCGAGCGCTCCGACGAAAAAGAGCAGATGGTCAAGCTGGTCAAGAAGCTGACGATGAATATCGAGCTGCCGCTGGTGATCGACACCACCGAGGCCGATGTGCTGGACGCGACGCTGGCGATGTATCCGGGCCGCGCCATCGTCAACTCGGTGTCGCTGGAAGGCGGGCGCGGCGACAAGATCGACCGGACCATGCCGCTGGTTGCCCGCTACGGCGCGGCCACCGTCGCGATGACCATCGACGAAGAGGGCATGGCCCACACGGTCGAGCGCAAGCTGGAGATTGCGCAGCGCATCGCCCGGATCGCCAACGACGAGTTCGGCGTGCCCAACGAGGCGCTGATCTTCGACGTGCTAACCTTTCCGATCACTACGGGCCAGGAAGAGCTCAAGCGGGCCGGAGTTGAGACAATCGAGGGCATTCGCGCGGTCAAGCAGCATATTCCCGGCTGCTTCACCACGCTTGGCGTGTCTAACCTCAGCTTTGGCGTTGCGCCGCACGCGCGGGGCGCGCTCAACTCGGTCTTTTTGTATCACGCGGTCAAAGCCGGCCTGGACTCGGCCATCATCAATCCGGCGCATGTTACGCCCTATGCCGATGTGCCGGCTGAGCAGCGCCAGATCTGCGAGGACCTGATCTTCAACCGTCGCGACGATGCGTTGGCGCGCTTTATTCAATTCTACGAAAACACCGTAGCCGCCGAAAAAGACGAGCGGGCCGATCCAACCGAGGGCCTGACGGTTGAGCAGCGCATTCACTGGAAGATTGTTCACCGCAAAAAGGAAGCGATCGACGCCGACATTGATACGGCGCTGGCGGCGCGGATGGAGGATGGCACGGCGCGGGGCGTTGCCGCGGTTGCGATCTTGAACGACGTGCTGCTGCCGGCAATGAAGGAAGTCGGCGATAAGTTTGGCGCGGGTGAGCTGATCCTGCCGTTCGTGCTGCAGTCCGCCGAGGTCATGAAAAAGGCGGTGGGCCACCTGGAGCAGTACCTCGACAAGCAGGAAGGCGCGACCAAGGGCAAGGTCGTGCTGGCGACGGTCTACGGCGATGTACACGATATCGGCAAAAATCTGGTCAACACCATTCTGTCGAACAATGGCTACACCGTCTACGATCTGGGTAAGCAGGTGCCGCTCAACACAATCATCGAAAAGGCGATTGAAGTCAACGCCGACGCTATCGGCTTGAGCGCGCTGCTGGTCAGTACGTCCAAGCAGATGCCGCTGTGTGTGCAGGAGCTTCAACGCCGTGGGCTGAAGTTCCCGGTTATCGTCGGCGGCGCGGCGATCAATCGGCAGTATGGCCAGCGGATTTTGTTCGTGGAAGGCAAGCCCTACGAGTCCGGCGTTTTTTACTGCAAGGACGCGTTTGAAGGGCTTGAAACCGTCGATAAGCTGGTCGATCCCAAGACCCACGACAGCTTTGTTGACGAGATTATTCACAGCGCGTACAAAGGGCTGGAAGAGCCCGAGCGCGGGCGGACGGTGTTGGAAAAGCTGGGCAAGGGCCCGCATGACGGTATCGTCCGCTCCCATGTGCGGGCCGATATTGCCATCCCGACGCCGCCGTTCTGGGGCGCCAAGACGACCACGCGCATCCGGCTCGAAGACGTGTGGCAGCACATGGACCTTAACACGCTTTTTCGGCTGCAGTGGGGCGCCAAGAACGCCAAGGGCGACGACTACAAGCGGCTGCTCGAAACCGAGTTTATGCCCCGTCTTCGCGATCTGCAGCGCGATGCCAAGGAGCAGGGCTGGTTGCAGCCCGCGGTAGCCTACGGCTACTTTCCGGTGCAATCCGCCGGCAACGACCTGATCGTGTACGAGCCGACGCTGTGGGCCAGCGGCAAGGGTGAGCTCAAACCCGAGTACCTGCGCGAGCTGACGCGCTTTGCCTTTCCGCGCCAGCCCGAGCGCGAGCGCTTGTGCCTGGCCGACTACTTCGCCAGCGTCGACAGTGGGCGGATGGATGTGGCTGCGTTTCAGGTGGTAACGCTCGGCAAGGTGGCCTCCGACTACGTCGACGCGCTGCAAGCCGCGCACGATTACAGTCGCTCCTACTTTGTGCATGGCTTGAGCGTGACCGCCACCGAGGGCTTGGCCGAGTACACCAACCAGATTGTGCGTCAGGGCCTTGGGCTGACCGGCGACGCCAAGCGCGGCAAGCGCTACTCCTGGGGCTATCCAGCTATTCCCGATCTCGACCAGCACGCGCAGGTCTGGCGGCTTTTGCCGGCGGCCGAGCTCGGCATTACACTGACCGAGTCGTTTCAGATCGTGCCGGAACAAAGTACCGCGGCGATTGTTGTGCACCATCCACAGGCCACCTACTTCTCGATCGGCGGCAGCACCCGTGAGCGCGCCCAGGAGGACGTTGCCGGCGTTGTAGGCTAGCGCCAAGGTGGAGGAGGGGGTAAGCAGAGCGCGGCAGCCGCGCTCTGCTTTTTTTAAGCACGTACGCGGTGGGGACGCGAGCTACGGAACGTGATGCGGCCGGGCGGGTCCAGGCTAGCCAGCGGAGGCAGGCTTTATCATGAGGTGCAGGCCCTTCAGGGTCCAGGCGCTTCAAGCTTGCCCACCACTTCCGCCAGTACCAGCGCGGTTGCGCCCCACACTTTGTGCTCGCCCACGGCGAAGAAGGGAATATACATATGGTTGCCGCGCAGCTCACGAATCTCGCTGCGTATTGTTTCGGGCTGACGCAGCAGATCGAGCGGCACTTCGATCAGCTCGGCGACCTCAGCTGCAGACGAGGCGAAGGCGGGACGGTGGTCAGCCCAACCGACGTAGGGGGTAATCTGAAAGTTGCTCACCGGAATCCAGACCGGCGTAAGCTGCGTCCAAAGTGTGACTTTCGCAGGCGGAATACCTAGCTCTTCCCAGGCTTCACGCAGGGCCGTGCGGCTCAAATCGCCATCCGCTTCGTCGTAGCGCCCCCCGGGCAGCGAGATTTCGCCGGAATGGGTGCGTAAAGCCGCGGTTCGAACCGTTAACGGCAGGTACAAGGCGTCGTTGTGCGGATACAGCAACAGCAGAACGGCGCCGACGCGTGGCGGTGGTGCATCGGGCGGTGGCTCGATTGGCCGGGAAGCACTCCCATCCTGCCAGCGCGGCATCAGACGTTCACGCAGCCACAGCCCATCAATAGCCGGATCGGCGAGCCGCTGTTCCAAAAATGCATCGTCCACAATCTCGCATCCATCTAGCAGGGCGAAGCCCGCATTCCGCTTTGCTTAAATACGCCGAACCTCAATCCGCGCGATCCGTGGCCCTTGCATTTCGAGCACAGTCAGCGCCACCCCATCATGTTGGATCGTCTCGTTGGCGTTCGGTAGTCGGCCAAGCTGTTCAAGCACGAAGCCGGCAATCGTTTCGTAATCGCCCGTGGGCAAGGTCAAGTTAAGCTCGTCGTTAATATCTTCGATCCGTGTGCTGCCTTCAACGACCGCGTGTTGGGCATCGATCTCTTGAATATCGTCGGGATTTGTGTCCAGCTCGTCATCCAATTCGCCGACGATCTCCTCGACCAAATCCTCCTGCGTGATGATGCCCGCCATGCCGCCATACTCGTCCACCAGGATGGCCATCCGCTGCCGCTCCCGCTGCATCTCGTGCATAAGATCGCTGATGCGCTTGGTGTCGGGCGTAAAAAATGCCGGCTTGATCAACGCATGAATTGGCTGGTCGAAATTAATGCCGCCGTCGCTCAGGGCTACGAGCAGTTCCTTGGCCGAAATAATGCCGCGCACATCGTCGATGCCACCCGGCCCGAGCACGGGAAAGCGCGTATGGCCGGTCTCGCGAAACAGCGTCAAGAACTCGCGGACGGTCGCGTCTTCGTCGATCGTTTTGACATCGGTGCGCGGTACCATCGCCTGGTACGCCGCCCGTGAGCCAAAGTCGAAGACGTTGATCAGCAGCTCGCGCTCATCCTCGAGCAGCACGCCTTCCGTGCCACCGGCCTGGACCATCATCCGCAGCTCTTCCAGCGTTGGCGCGCCGTGATGGCCTGTTTGGCCCCGCACGCCAAACAGGCGCAGCACCGCGTTGGTCAGCCAGTCCAGGAAGCGGATGATCAGCCCGAACAGGCGGTTGAAGAGCTGCAGTGGACGGGCAATAAACAAGGATGTTGCTTCGGCCGAACGAATAGCAAAGACTTTGGGCGCTTGCTCGCCCAGCACAATATGGAGCGTCGTCACGATAAAGATGGCGACGGCGAAACCGACCGTGGTGCTGATCGTTTGGGCGTAGGCCGCGACAGCTGGAATATCGCCCAGAATATATTCCAGGGCATGGGCCACCGGCGGCTCGATCAGCAGGGCAAATGTTTCTTCGCCCAGCACGCCCAGCAACAGACTGGCGACCGTAATGCCGAGCTGGGAAGCGGCGATGTAGCGGTCGAGATGGTTTTGCATGTAGCGGGCTAGCTTGGCCGCACCGCGGCCTTCCTCGGCCATCTGCTCCAGCCGCGACGCGCGCGCTCCAACCAGCGCAAATTCGGCTGCGACAAAGAAGCCGTTCAGTCCCACCAACAGCAGAACGGCAACCAAGCGCAGGAGCAAACCACCCGTTGAAACAGACGCTTCAGGCATAGCGTTTCCTGGTTGAAAGGAGCGCGCAGGAGCGGTTGCTGCACATGTTCGTTATCACCGCCGTCGCCTTCCAGTCCTCGCTCCTAACGCTTAGCTGCTAACCTTGTAGCACCTCACGCGCCACGCGTTGGCCAAGCTCGACCGCAAAGTTTGTCCCGCGATCCCAGGGATACACATGCGCCAGACTGGCAAAGCAGAGGCCGGGCAGCGGGGTTCGCAAAGCTGGAATGTTGTGCGAATGGTTGATCGGCACCACCGGCTGGGCGTACCGCTCGCGGAACAGCCACGTCTGCTTGACCCACTCCGGCCGAAAATCGGGGTTCGCCCGTGGCAGCGAGGCCAGCCACTCGTGCTTGACCTCGTCCTCCGGCATGGCGAAGTAGCGGTGATCCGCCGGCAAATAGTCACCGCAGTAGATCAGCCGGTCGCCACCGTAGTGCTCCGCTCCAATCATGTTGGTATGCTCGACCAGCGCCAAATACGGGAAAAGCTCCTTGGGCGGCATGTACCAGTACACTCCATTTGTGAGCAGCTGCCGCTCAAGCGCAGCAACCATCACCACGGCGCCCATTGACGGGAGTGCTTGGAGGCTGGCAACATACTCGTGGGGCAGCGCCGGCACAAGCCTGGTCAGGACGGCCGGTGCCGACGCGACGATTACCTGATCGAAATGCTGTGTCTCACCCTTGGCCTGCACGCTCCAGCCATTGCCGGTCTGTTCCACGCGCTGCACGGGCCTGCCGACATGCACGGTCACGCCTTGTCGCTCAAGATGCGCCCCGAGGGCATTGGCGAAGGCTTGGAAGCCACCCTTGAAATAGCCTAGCTGAAATGAGCGTGACTTCACTCTGGCCCAGATCCACGCCGCGTTGACTTCCCCGGCATACGGCCCGAATTTGCCCGCAAGCAGCGGCTCCCAGTACTGCTTAAACGCCCGATCCCCGGACCAGCGCCGCAAATGCTTTTCAGCTGTTGTGCGTTCCAGCCGCCGCCAGTCGCTTCGAACCTTGAATTGGGCCAGGGTCAGCCCGTAGCGCAGGCGGTCGATCACGGGCAGATGGGGAAATGTAAGGATGCCCGGAATGCTGACCGGATGCGCTCCGTGCTCTGGACACAGAAACGCCGTCGTCTGCTTGTTGAAGAAAACCATCTCTTCCGCACCGATGGCCTTGGCGAGCTGGAGGATCGCTTTGTCGGTGGTAAAGATATGGTGATAAAACTTTTCCAGCGTCCAGTCCCAGCCCGGCGCTTTAAAGCCGGCGGCCAAGCCGCCCAGCTGCGGTGCTGCTTCAAAAACTGTGACCTGCTGACCCGCGCTGCGCAGCTCATGCGCCGCGGTGAGTCCCGCAAAACCGCCGCCGATGATCGCAATCTGCATAGGATAAACCGTTGTGCGTGGCTACGTTAATCAGCCAGGATCGCCGGCTGCGCGGCTGGTTCTTCCAGCGTTAGCTGCTTAAGCTCGCCCCAGCGTAAGCTTTCGCGCGCCATAAACCACAAGCCCAGCAGCGTAATCGGCAGCCAGAGCGCCACATGCAGCACAATCGTGTACACCGCCGCGACGTTAGCTGGCTGCCCAAACGCTTTCAGAATTTCGATCCCCGGCTTGTCGAAAGTGCCGACATAGCCTGGCGCCGAGGGAATCGTCGTGGCGAGGTTGACCACCGCGGTCATCAACATTAACACCGCAAAGTTAACATTGAGCGCCGGAAAGGCTTGGGCAATCACCCAGTACTTGCCGGTCTCGGTGAGCCAAATAGCCACGGACGTAAACAGGATCATCGCCAGCTCGCGCGGCGAGCGCAGCGCGTGCAGACCAACCAGGAATTTGCTGGCAAGCGTTTGGACCCGGGGACGGAAGCGCTGGGCGACCGTGGCCGCGATCAGACGGGCTGCCAGGGCATCGGTGCGATCAGGATTGGCTGCCAGCAGCAAAAAAACAACCAGCGCCGCAAAAAAGAGCAGGCTGAAGCCGACCACGATCGATTGGTAAAACACTGGAAGCGGCACGAACGGCAGCGTTGCGAACACAAACGCGCACATAACCAGGCCGTCAAACAAGCGCTCGAGGGCAACCGTGGCGAGCGAGGCCGAAACGCTTACGCCTTCTTTTTTCTTTAAAACATATGAGCGGATCACTTCGCCGGCACGCGCCGGATACACATTATTGCCCATATAGCCGATTACGACCACGGGAAATAGATGCGCGACGCTGATCGGCTTCATATGGCGGAGCATGTAATGCCAGCGCCAGGTACGGGCCCAAACGGCCCCGAAGTAGACTGCAATCGCCGGCACCAGCCAAATGTATTGCCCACCGCTAAGCGCTGAGCGGAAGGCGCTCCATTCCAATCCCCGTGCTGTGAGCCAAACAAACACGGCGCTGACAGCAACGCCAAGCCAGAATTTCCACGAGCGCAAAGCGCAGCCCTCTTCTTACAAAAATGAGCAGCGCGAGTACCCCATGGGTGGCGCTGCTCCCTTGATCATAACGAGACAAGCTGCTTTTGTCAATCAAATAGTTGAAGATTTAGAACAAAAGTGCTATAATAAGCACAGGTTGAGTTGAGTAGCGGATCAGGAGCCTGAGTATGTTTCAGAAAATGATTATGTATAGCCGCGATACACGCGACTTTGCCCTGTATCTGGACGGCGTGCTGGTCGGGTATGCGCCCTCATATCTTGAGGCGGAGGCTGTGCTGGATCAGCTGATGCTGGAGCTTTTGCGGGCGCGTCACGGCCAACAAGTAGCCTAACAGGCGTTAGCGGAGTACGGGCGTGCACTGGTTGTGCGCAAGAGGGAGTGCCGGGCGTTAGTCTTGCTCATCCTCATCGTCCGGCACCGGCCGTGGTAGGACATCCTCACCACGCGCAATTCGCGCACGTTGCTGCCGCTCCCAGCGGCGCTGCACCAGCTGCAACAATTCATATGGCGTGAGCAGTACGCTTACAATGATCGCCGCCGCAATGAGCAATGTCGTCCAGTCAACTTCCCATAATCGTGCCATGGCTGTCGCTGCCTAGTTCCCGCGCTTTTGGGCGAGCCAGATCAGCTCCTGGCCGGCCTGCATAAAGGGCTGCCGGTCAAAGGTGCCGTACAGCGCCACGAGCTCGAAGCCACAGCGCGCCAACAAATGCTCAAACTCCCAGCGAAAAATGTACCGCAGCTGGAGATTGCGATACAGCCTGCCGACTACCCGGCCGCGCTGATCCACTTCGTCGTACACAAAATACTGGTCGATCCGCTGCAGGTGCTCCGTGTAGTGAATTGTCGCCCACTCGACCAGCAGATGCTCGGTCCGCGGATCAACAAATGTCTCGCCGGTGGTATGCAACGCTCCGCCAATCGGGCCACTATGCGCCACAATGTATTCCAGCGACGGGTCGAAAAAGTTGAGCGCTAGCCGCCCGCCGGGACGTAAGTGCCGGTGAATGTTGCCCAGCGTGGTGATCTGGTCGGGAACTTGCATTAGATGGAGAAAGGCGCGAAACGGGATATACACCAGCGCGAACTGCTCGTCGAGCTTGAATGAGCGCATATCGCCTTCGCCCAGCGTGACGTTCGCCCGCAGGTCATCCGGCAGCGCGGCTACTTTCCGCCGTGCCCGTGCCAGCATCGGTTTTGATACGTCAAGCCCGGTCACCTTTACCCCGGCGCGGGCAACCGGCAACAAGACTCGGCCCGAGCCACATCCCAGCTCTAAGCACGGGCCGCCGACCGCGGTCGCCTCCTGGACATAAAACTCAAGGTCGTCCTGGTAGTCGGCGTACACAATGTCGTACAGTTCCGCATCCAACGCGTAGTTGTCGCGCATATCGCTCCTTCCACAGCCACTTGCAGTATAATCCAAGTGGAAAGCTGAATGGATCTGCATTATGTGAGGACTTGTGCTATGGAGCTTACGCCGAAACTGCCGTTACATAAGATTGTGCCGTTGTTTACCCTGCCCGACAAGCATGGCGAGCCGCTGAATCTGGCTAAGCAGCGGGGCCGTAATCATCTGGCGCTCCTGATATTTGGCCCGGATATTCAGCCGCGGGCCTATCTGCAGGAGCTGGCGGCATCCGCCGAAGCCTGGAAACAGCTGCCGGCGCGTGGGCTGGTTGTCGTTCCGGACGAAGACAGTGCGGGTGCCCTTGGGTCGCTGCCGTTCAGCGTGCTGATCGACGGCGCTGGCCGTGTGCGTAACCAATTTTTGCCTGCTGGCGCTGTTGCTGGGGTGTTTGCGCTGGATCGGTACGGCGACCTGTATCACCAATGGCTGGTTAGCAATGCTGCGGCACTGCCGTCTGCCACGGAGATTGATGGGTGGCTGCAGGCGATTTCAATGCAGTGTAGTATTTAGGTAGCAGCAAGCGGGATATCGTCGTTGGATAGCGACAACCACACATCGACGCTCGCTACCGACCGATCAAATGTTCACTGCTGAAAGCTAATTGTAATTATGCGACTTTACAATACCTTGAGCCGGCGCGTCGAGGAGCTTTCCTTCCCGTCTGGCGAGGTTAAGCTGTATGTGTGCGGCGTGACGCCCTACGACACCAGCCATCTTGGCCATGCCCGCGTGGCAGTCGTCTACGATACACTGCGCCGCTACCTCGAATTCCGTGGCCTGCGCGTACGCTATGTGCAGAACGTTACCGACATCGACGAGCCCTTGTTTGAGCGTGCCCGGCGTGATGGCGTCGATTGGCGGACCCTCGGCGCCCAGCAAACCCAGCGGTATCTTGAGTCGATGGCGCGGCTCCATGTGGCCAAGGCCGAATTTTATGTTCCGGCTACAAGTGTGATTCCGCAGATGCAAGCGGTTATCGAACGGCTGATCGCCCAAGGGTACGCGTATGCCGTCAACGGGGCGGTGTACTTTCAGGCCGCGGCAGATAAACATTTTGGTGCCATTGCACACACCGATTATGCTGGCTTGCTGGCCATGGCCAACGAGATGGGCAACAATCCCCACGATCCCCACAAGCGCGATCCGCTGGATTTTGTGCTGTGGCAGCCGTCGCAGCCGGATGAGCCGGCCTGGCCCAGCCCATGGGGGGCCGGTCGGCCGGGCTGGCATATCGAATGCTCAACAATGGCCACCGAGTATCTTGGTCCACAAGTCGATATTCATGGCGGCGGCGCCGATCTGATCTTTCCCCACCATGCGTGCGAGATCGCTCAAGCTGAGCCGGCAACTGGCGTGGCCCCATTTGTGCGCTGTTGGATGCACACTGGCTTGGTCGCCCTTGGTGGCACCAAGATGTCGAAGTCATTGGGCAACATGGTCTTTGTCGATGATGTATTGGCGCACTATTCTCCGGATGCGTTGCGTTTAGCAATCTTAAGCTACCCGTATGCCGAGCCGTTTGAATACACGGTTGAGCGCGTCGCCCAGGCCGAACAACACGTGCAAACCATGCGCGCCGCACTTTTGGCCCCAACCGATACGACCGGCAAGGAGTTTGATGGGCGTGAGCCGTATGCGCAATTCTTGCAGGCGTTGGAAGACGATTTCGATACGCCGCGTGCGATCTTGGCGTTAGTCGCGTTGGCACAGGCTATCACACAAGCGGCAGCGGCGGGGCAAGGCGTGGCTGCCGCCCGACAGGCGTTGCGGGATTTGAGCCAAGTGCTTGGCTGCGATAGTATCTTGTAGTACTGAGTACTATACATAAGCTAGGACCTTAGTACTACTCCTTTCGGATACTATTAAAGGCGATA
Source organism: bacterium (assembly GCA_016781505.1). Taxonomy (GTDB): domain Bacteria; phylum Chloroflexota; class Chloroflexia; order Chloroflexales; family Kallotenuaceae; genus LB3-1. The sequence goes on along the minus strand of JADDQF010000153.1, from coordinate 960 downwards.
GTAGGGTACTCTATCCATTGTCACCGCTACCGCAATTCAAGCCCGCTCCCCGACGCCCAACGGCTTTCCGTACTGGTCCTCCTTGGTTTTGAGGGCAAGTATTCTCGGTAGGTTGACAGACCGATCAATCAGCGAACGGAGGCCTTCCATGGTGAAGCGCACTGCTGTTGTGTCCCTGCCCGACACAGCGACGATCGAAGAAACTTTGCTTACGATCCCTGGCGTTCGCGAGGCGCGTATCATGCGCACAAGCGAAACTGACATCGGTGAAGTGCATATCATTGCTTCCCCCCGTCGAGCCCCCAAAAAGATTGTTCGTGACATCGAAACTCTGCTGGTGGTGCGGTTTGCCTACCGTATCGACTACCGCCGGGTAAGTCTGGTCCAAATTCCCGACAGCGGAACAGCCGACCGCGTTACCTTAGGCCGTGTCGAACAGATTCAGCAGCCGGATTGTACCTATATGGAGGTTGATCTGGTGAATGGCCTGCAGCGGTTCACCGGCAGGTGCGCTGTGGGCGATGACCCTGCCGAAGCGGCGAGTCGTGCCACCATAATGGCGCTCAATGGCTTGTTCGCGCCGCAATCGCCTCTTGAGCTGGCTGGCGTGCAATGCACAACGTTTGGCGCGCGTCAAGTTGTTACAACGTATGTTACCTATCAGGACATTGCGCTTGAGCATGTCCTTGGTACAACCTTTGTACGGAGCAGTGTTGCCGAAGCGGCTGCCCGCTCTGTACTCGCAGCCACCAACCGTCGGTTGGCTGGCTGGCTTCCCGATCAGCATTCGACCCCGGCCCTTTCCATGGCCCGCGGTTGATTGTTGGTAGTACCAGTGTGAGGTGAATGTTCGTCTGATTGGGCAAGAGCGGAGTTGAGGGGTTTCTACTGACCAACCTTTACACCACGTGTTGGAAAGGGGCCCCTATATGAAGTGGCAAACAATCATTGCGCATGTCC